>JAFNAE010000044.1 GCA_017860005.1 Acidobacteriota bacterium
CTGCGCGGCAATCACCACGACGCCTGGGTCAACGGCGCCACCGATCCGGTCTCGGGGCTGGTCGCCCTGCTCGCCGAGGCCGAGGCGGTGGGCGAGCTCGCGCGCGCCGGATGGCGCCCGGCGCGCACGCTCGTCTACGCGGCGTGGGACGGCGAGGAAGCGGGCCTGCTCGGCTCGACCGAATGGGCCGAGGCGCACGCCGAGGAGCTGCGCGCCAAGGCGGTCGCCTACCTCAACACCGACTCGGTCACGCGCGGCTTCCTCGGCCTCGACGGCTCCCACTCGCTCGAGCGCTTCGCCAACGAAGTCGCGCGCGAGGTGGCCGATCCGCAGACGAGCGTGCCGGTGCTCGAGCGCGCCCGCGCGGCGCGCATCGTCGGCGCCGCGGACGACGAGGCGCGGCGGCGGCTGCGAGAGGAGCCGGACCTGCGGCTCGGGGCGCTCGGCTCGGGCTCGGACTTCACGCCCTTCCTGCAGCACCTGGGCGTGGCCGCGCTCAACTTCGGCTTCGGCGGCGAGGAACAGTACGGCCAGTACCACTCGATCTACGACTCGATCGACCACTATCTGCGCTTCGGCGATCCGCGCCTCGACTACGTCGCGGCCGCCGCGCGCACCGGCGCGCGCCTGACCCTGCGGCTGGCCGAGGCCGAGGTGCTGCCGCTGACGCTCGAGCGCGCCGCCGCGGCGATCGGCGAGTACGTGGGCGAGATCGAGAAGCTCACCGGCACGATGCGGCGCGAGAGCGAGGAGCGCGCGCGCCTCCTGGCGGACCATACGCTCGAGCTCGCCGCCGATCCGACCCGGACCTTCGTGCCGCCGCCGGCGCTCGACCGCGTCCCGTTCCTCGAGTTGGCGCCGATCCAGAACGCGGCCTCGGCGCTCGCCGCGGCTGCGGTGCGCTTCGAGACCGCGCGCGCCGCCGCCGTCGAACGCGGCCTGGAGGGCGCGACGCGGGCCGAGCTCAACGCCTTCCTGCGCGGCTTCGAGCGCCGGCTCCTGCTCGACTCGGGGCTGCCCGGCCGGCCCTGGTACCGGCACCAGATCTACGCCCCGGGGCAGTACACGGGCTACGGCGTCAAGACCCTGCCCGCGATCCGCGAGGCGATCGAGTTCCGGCGCTGGGACGAGGCGAACGCGCAGGTCGTCGTCGTCGCCCGGCTGCTCGACGACGCGCGCGCCGCGATCGAGGCGATGACCGCGAAGCTGGGCGGCTGAGCCGCCCGCTCAGGGCAGGGAGACGAGGTACTCGGCGATCGCCCGCAGTTCGGCCGGGGGCAGCTGCGACAGCTCGGTCTGGATCGCGCCCATGCCGCCGCTGGCCAGCTTGTCGTAGCCCAGGGTCTCGCCGAACTGGAGCGCGAGCGCGAGCTCGGCGGCGTCCTTGTACCGGTGGCGGGCGACCAGGCCGCGCAGGCTGGGCACCTTGCCCTCGCCGGCGGGGTGCGCTCCGCCGGCCAGGGCGCGGCGCTCGTCGCGGATCCTGAGCAGGTTGCGCGGCGTGTGGCACTCGCCGCAGTGGCCGGGGCCGTGGACCAGGTAGGCGCCGCGGTTCCACGCCGCGCTCTGCGCCGGGTCGGCCGCGGGCGGTCGCGGGTCTCCGGCCAGCCGCTTCCAGAGCCCCACCGTGCGCCGGGCGAGGGGCAGCAGCCGGATCTCGGCCGCCCGCCCGGGCGCGCGCACGGCGGGGAGCTGGCGCAGGTAGGCCCACAGGTCGCGCAGGTCCTCGCTGCGCGCGACGGCGTAGGCCCGATAGGGGAAGGCGGGAAAGTAGTGGCGCCGGTCGGGCGAGACACCGTGGACCATCGCGGTGAGGAACTCGGCCTCCGTCCAGCCGCCCAGGCCGGTCTCGCGGTCCGGCGTCAGGTTGCCCGGGTAGAAGGTGCCGACCGGTGTCGGCAGGGGCGTTCCCCCCGTGGGCAGCGCGCGCTCTGCGCCCGGCGTGCCCGCGGGCGCGGCGTGGCAGGCGAGGCAGCCGCCGACGCGGAAGACGAGCTCGCCGTTGGCGAGGTCGGCCGACGCCGGCGGCAGCGGCCCCGTCTCGAAGGCGCGCGGCCGGGTCAGGATCAGGAACGCGAGCAGCGCGAGGAGCGCGACGGCGGCGAGGCCCGCGATCCGTCGCCGGCGCCGGGACAAGGACTCACTCCTTGGGCCGGCGGTACTTCTCGTGGCAGCTCTTGCAGGCGTTGCCGACTCGGCCCAGCGCGGGCGCGAAGGCCGCCTCGTCGGTGACGGCGGCGAGATCGGTCGCCGCCGCGTGCGCCGCCGTCCGCTTCGCTTCGAAGTCGGCCCGGTTCGCCCAGATCTCGGGCCGGGCCCAGGTCTCGATCGCGCCCCGGTCGCTGCCCTCCGGGAAGAGCTCGGCGACGGCCGCCAGGCCGCTGGCGATCGTCTCCGCGTTCTGGCGCACCACCGCCGCCTCGAAGGGCGCCTCCTTGCGCGCGATCGCGCCCAGGGCCTTCATCGCGGCGCCCTGGGCCTCCATCGCGTCCTGGCGCGCCTGGATCGGTTCCTTCTCGGCCGCGACCGAGGCCGCCGCGAGCGCGACCGCGAGCGCGGCGGGGACGAGCATCGAGAGCAGGGAACGGCGTGGGCTCCGGTTCATCGACAGACCTCCTGGGTCGGCGCGCTGGCGGCGCGGGCACATCCTAGGCGAAGCGCGCGGCGCCGGCAGCGGATCGCGGGGTCTATAACGTTTGTTATAGTGCGGCACGGTCCGGCTCGCGGGCCTGGCCGGGGATCGATGACCGAGAGACGGGAACGGAGAGAGGGCGAGGGGGGCGCGCGCCAGCGATTGCTCGAGGCGGCGGCGGGCCAGTTCGCGGCGAAGGGCTACGCGGGAACTTCGGTGCGCGACCTGCTGCGCGCCGCCGGCGTCACCGCGCCCGTCCTCTATCACCACTACGGCAGCAAGGAGGGCCTCTTCCTCGCCCTGCTGCGCGACGCCCGGGCCAAGGTCGAGGCCGCCCGCGCGGAGGCGCTCGGCGCCGGCGGCTCGGCGGCGGCGCGCATCCTGCGCCTGAGCCGGGCGCACTCCGCGGTGCGCCGGCAGTACGCGAACCTCGCCTGGGTGGTCGAGCAGATCCTCTCGGGCCCGCCCGAGGCCGCGCCGGCCTTCGATTTCCGCGCCGTCGCGCTCGAGTCGCTGCGCCGCTTCGAGGTCCTGGTGGCGGAGGGCGTCGCGAGCGGCGAGTTCCGGCCCTGCTCGGCCCGCCACGCCGCGCTGGCGATGATGGGGGCGATCGAGATCGCGGCGCGTCCCCACGTCTGGGAGGCCGGCGGCGGCCGGTCCGAGGAGCAGCTCGAAGGCATGCTCGCGGTGATCCTCGCCGGCCTCGCCGCCGAGCCCGGTGCCCGGAGATCGCTCGCCCCCCCGGTCACGGACCCCGCGAACCCGAACCTCCCGAACGCCACCTGAGACTGGAGTCCGAGATGCGCGTCCTGAGCTCCCACGATCGGATGCTGTTCCTCGGCCCGGCCGCGTTCGTCGCGGCCCTGGCCCTCGGCTGCGGCAAGCCCGCCGCGCCTCCGCCGCCCGGACCGCCGGAGGTGGGCGTCGTGACGCTCGCCCCCGAGCGCGTCGTGCTGACCACGGAGCTGCCCGGGCGCACCACGCCCTATCTGGTGGCCGAGGTGCGGCCGCAGGTCCACGGCATCCTCCAGAAACGGCACTTCGAGGAGGGCGCCGACGTGCGCGCCGGCGAGCTGCTCTACCAGATCGACCCGGCGCCCTACCAGGCCGCGGTCGCCCAGGCCGAGGCGGCGCTCGCGATGGCCGAGGCCAACGTGCCCGCGGCGCGCTCGCGCGCCGAACGGCTGCGCGGGCTGGTGGCGAGCCGCGCCGTGGGCGCGCAGGACGCCGAGGATGCCGAAGCCGCGCTGCGCCAGGCCGAGGCGAGCGTGGCGGCGGCGCGGGCGACGCTCGACAGCGCGCGCATCCAGCTCTCGTACACGCCGATCCGCGCGCCGATCTCCGGCCGCTCCGGGCGCTCGAGCGTCACCGCGGGCGCGCTGGTCACCGCCTACCAGCCGGTGCCGCTGGTGACCATCCAGCAGCTCGATCCGATCTACGTCGACGTCGCCCAGTCCTCCGCGGAGGTGCTGCGCCTGCGCCGCGTGCTGTCGAGCGGGGTGCTGACCCGGGATGACCGGTCGGCGAAGCGGGTCCGGCTCCTGCTCGAGGACGGCACCCCGTACGCGCACGAAGGGACGCTCCAGTTCCAGGACGTCACGGTCGCGCCCACCACCGGCTCGGTGACGCTGCGCATGGTCTTCCCGAACCCGGACCACCTCCTGCTGCCCGGCATGTTCGTGCGCGCGGTGGTCGAGGAGGGCGTGGACGAGGCGGCGATCCTGGCCCCCCAGCAGGGCGTCACGCGCGACCCGCGCGGCAACGCCTACGCGCTCGTGGCCGGCGCCGACGGCAAGGTCGAATCGCGCGAGCTCCAGCTCGGCCGCGCGATCGGCAGCCGCTGGCTGGTCGAGAGCGGGCTCGCGCCCGGCGACCGCGTGATCGTGGACGGCCTCCAGTTCCTGCGCCCGGGCATGGACGTCTCCGCGGTACCGGCGGGCGAGCCGGAAGGGGTTGCCGGCGCGCCGCCGGCGGCCGGGACGTCGCGCTAGGAGCCGGACGATGTCCAGCTTCTTCCTCGACCGTCCGGTCTTCGCCTGGGTCATCGCCATCGCGATGATGCTCGGCGGCGCCCTCGCCATCGTCAACCTGCCGGTGGCGCAGTACCCGCCGATCGCGCCGCCCTCGATCTCGATCTCCGCCTTCTACCCCGGCGCCTCGGCGAAGACCGTCGAGGACTCGGTGGTCCAGATCATCGAGCAGAAGATGACCGGCCTCGACCAGATGATCTACATGCAGGCGACCAGCGACTCGGCCGGCTCGGGGCAGCTCACCCTCACCTTCGCGCCCGGGACCGACCCCGACCTCGCCTGGGCCAAGGTGCAGAACAAGCTGCAGCTGGCGATGCCCGTGCTCCCCGAGGCGGTGCAGCGCCAGGGGCTGCAGGTGAGCAAGTCGACGCGGAACTTCCTGATGATCGTCGGCCTCACCACCTCGGATCCGAAGTGGAAGCAGGAGGACCTGTCGGACTTCCTGATCACCCGCGTCGAGAACGTACTGGCGCGCGTCCCGCGTCGAGAACGTACTGGCGCGCGTCCCCGGCGTCGGCGAGGTCCAGGTGTTCGGCACCGGCTACTCGATGCGCATCTGGCTCGACCCCGACAAGCTCACCAAGTACGGCATGACGATCGACGACGTCGTCCTGGCGGTGCGCGCCTACAACGTCGAGGTCTCGGCCGGACAGTTCGGCGGCGCGCCGGCGGTGCCCGGACAGCGGCTGAACGCCTCGATCCTGGTCCAGTCCATGCTGGTCACTCCCGACGAGTTCGCCGCGGTGCCGCTGCGCACGAACGCCGACGGCTCGATCGTGCGCGTCGCCGACGTCGGCCGCACCGAGCTGGGCACCGAGTTCGCCGACTTCCGGGTCAACCACCAGGGGCAGCCGGCGACCGCGCTCGCGATCCGCCAGGCCGCGGGCGCCAACTCGCTCGACACCGCCGACGCGGTGCGCGCCGCGATGGCCGACCTCGAGAAGTTCTTTCCCGAGGGGATGAAGGTCATCTACGCCTTCGACACCACGCCCTTCATCCGGGTGGCGATCGCGGAGGTGGTCAAGACCCTGATCGAAGCGATCGTGCTGGTCTTCCTGATCATGTACCTGTTCCTCGGCAACCTGCGCGCGACGCTGGTGCCGACCATCGCGGTGCCGGTGGTGCTGCTCGGCACCTTCGGCGTGCTCGGGCTGTTCGGCTTCTCGATCAACATGCTGACCATGTTCGCCATGGTGCTGGCGATCGGCCTGCTGGTGGACGACGCGATCGTCGTGGTCGAGAACGTCGAGCGCGTGATGAGCGAGGAGGGGCTGCCGCCGCGCGAGGCGACGCGCAAGTCGATGAACGAGATCCAGAGCGCGCTGGTGGGCATCGGTCTCGTGCTCGCGGCGGTCTTCGGCCCGATGGCCTTCTTCCCCGGCTCGACCGGCGTCATCTACCGCCAGTTCTCGATCACCATGATCGCCTCGATGCTGCTCTCGGTGCTGGTGGCCTTGATCCTCTCGCCGGTGCTCTGCGCCGCGCTGCTCAAGCCGGTCGCGAAGGGCCACGAGGCGGCCGAGGCCGGCTTCGGGCCGCTGCGCCCCTTCTTCCTCGCCTTCGACCGCTTCTTCTACCGCCTGCGCGACCTCTACGTGCGCACGGTCGAGCACGTCCTCGGGCGGCGACTGCGCTGGGCGCTGGCCTACCTCGTGATCGTCGCCGGCATGGTCCTGCTCGGCCTGCGCATGCCGACCGGGTTCCTGCCCGACGAGGACCAGGGTTCGCTGCTGATCATGGGCCAGCTGCCGTCCGGCTCGACGCTCGAGCAGACCGACGCGGTCATGCGGCGGGTCCAGGCCCACTTCCGCGACCACGAGCAGGAGGCGGTCGAAGCGAGCACGGCCGTGGTCGGCTTCGGCTTCGCCGGGCGCGGCCAGAACCAGGCGATCGCCTTCGTCAAGCTGCGCGACTGGGACCTGCGCGACCGGCAGGACTTGCGGGTCAAGGCGATCGCCGGGCGCGCCGCCCCGGTGCTGGGCTCGATCCGCGAGGGGATGGTCTTCGCCTTCCCGCCGCCGGCGGTCCCCGAGCTGGGCGTGGCGACCGGCTTCGACCTCATGCTCCAGGACCGCGGCGGGCTCGGCCACGAACAGCTCATGGCCGCGCGCAACCAGCTCCTGGGCATGGCGATGCAGGACAAGCGCCTGGCCCGCGTGCGCCCCAACGGCATGTCCGACGTCGCCCAGTACAAGGTGGACCTCGACTGGGAGAAGGCGGGCGCGCTCGGCGTGCCGATCTCCTCGGTGCAGCGCTACCTCTCGGCGGCCTTCGGCTCGACCTACGTCGGCGACTTCGTCCAGGGCGGCCGCGTCAAGCGCGTCTACGCCCAGGCCGACGCGCCCTTCCGCATGGAGCCGGGCGACCTCGACCGCCTGCGCGTGCCGAGCGCGCGCGGCGGGCTGGTACCGCTCTCGGCGCTCGCGTCGGGGCGCTGGGTCTACGGCTCGCCGCGGCTGGAGCGCTACAACGGCGTGCCGGCGATCAACATCCAGGGCGAGCCCGCGCCCGGCTACTCGACCGGCGAGGCGATGAACGCGATGGAGGAGCTGATCGCGAAGCTGCCGCTGGGGATCGACCACCAGTGGACCGGGCTCTCCTACCAGGAACGGATGTCGGCTTCGCAGGCGCCGCTGCTCTACGCCTTCTCGGTCCTGGTGATCTTCCTCGTGCTCGCCGCGCTCTACGAGAGCTGGACGGTGCCGATCTCGATCGTGCTCGCGCTGCCGCTGGGCGTGCTCGGCGGCATCGTCGCCACCTCGGCGCGCGGGCTGAACAACGACGTCTACTTCCAGATCGGCCTGCTCGCCGTGCTCGGCCTGACCACCAAGAACGCGATCCTGATCGTGCAGTTCGCCAAGACCTACCTCGAGCAGGGCATGGGGCTGCTCGAGGCGACCCTGACCGCGGCGCGCGTCCGCCTGCGCCCGATCGTGATGACCTCGCTCGCCTTCGGCTTCGGCGTGCTGCCGCTCACGATCGCGACCGGCGCGGGCGCCGGCGCGCAGGTGGCGATCGGCACCAGCGTGCTGGGCGGCATGCTCTCCGGCACCTTCCTGGCCGTGCTCTTCATCCCGCTCGGATTCGTCGTCATCGTCCGGCTCTTCGGCCGCAGGAGACCGGCCGAGACGTCGCCTCCGGACGCCGGGGCGACGGCGCCCGGGGTCGTGGCCGCGCCGGCGGAAGGGAGTCCGTCATGAAGAGGTCTGCGGCGCTCCTCGCGGCGGTCGCGCTCGCCGCCTGCACGATGATCCCGGACTACGAGCGGCCGGCGCCCCCGGTGCCGGAGGCGTTCCCGGGCGCGCAGGAGGCGGGGACTCCCGCCGCGCAGCTCGACTGGCGCGAGTTCCTCGCCGACGAGCGGCTGCGCGCGGTGGTCGAGCAGGCGCTCGCCGGCAACCGCGACCTGCGCGTCGCCACGCTCAACGTCGAGCGCGTCGGCGCGCTGCTCAGCATCCGGCGTTCCGAGCTCTGGCCCGCCATCGGCGTCCAGGGTGCCGGGCAGCGCATCCAGCTGCCGGAGAAGATGACCGACTCCGGAGAGGCCGAGGTCGTCGAGCGATACGCGGTCGAGGTCGGCTTCCTGTCCTGGGAGATCGATCTGTTCGGCCGCCTGCGCAGCCTCTCGGCGAGCGCGCTCGAGCAGTACCTGGCGACCGAGGAGGGGGAGCGCGCCGCGCGCTCCGCGCTGGTCGCCGCGACGGCGTCCAGCTGGCTCCGGCTCGCCGCCGACGTCGAGGCCCTGCGCCTGGCCGAGGCGACTCTGGCGGCGCAGGCCGACTCGCTCGGCATGATCCGGGCGAGCCGCGACGCCGGCGTCGCCTCGGACCTCGAGCTGCGCCAGGCCGAGAGCCAGGTCGAGGCGGCACGCGTGAACCGCGCCGAGTTCGCGGGCGCGATCGCCGTGGACCGCCACGCGCTCGAGCTGCTGATGGGCGGCCCGCTCGCGCCGGAGCTCGAGCCCGAAGGGATCCACGCCCTCGCCGGGACGGCCGCGATCGCCTCCGGCCTCCCCTCGGAGGTCCTGCTCGCGCGCCCCGACATCCTCGCGGCCGAGCACCGGCTGCGCTCGGCCAACGCCGACATCGGCGCGGCGCGCGCGGCCTTCTTCCCGCGCATCTCGCTCACCGCGGCGCTCGGCACGCTCTCGCCCGACCTGTCGGGCCTGTTCCACTCCGGCACCCGGACCTGGAGGGTCGAGCCGGTCGTCCAGACGCCGATCTTCGCCGGCGGCGGGCTGCGCGCGAACCTGCGCGCCACGAAGATCGAGCGCGAGATCGCGGTCGCCGTCTACGAGAAGGCGATCCAGACCGCGTTCGCCGAGGTCGCCGACGGCCTCGCGCTCGCCGCGACGCTGGCCGAGCAGCGCCTGGCACAGGACGCCCTGGTGTTCGCGCTCGAGGAGACCCTGCGGCTCTCCGAGGAGCGCTACCGCGCGGGCATCGACGGCTACCTGGGCGTCCTGGTCGCGCAGCAGGCGCTGTTCCGGGCGCAGCAGTCGAGCGTCCTGCTCCGCTTCGCGGAGCGCGCCAACCGGGTCCGGCTCTACAAGGCGCTCGGCGGCGGGGCCTGAGAGTCCGCCTGCCGCGGTCTCAACGCCGCCGGCGCGGGCGCGCGCGCTCGACGGCGGCGGCCAGGGCGGCGGCGGGGTCCTCGAAGCGGGTGGCGAGGATCATCGCCGCGATCACGAACGGCTTGTGGCCCGCCTCGCGGTAGGTGTCGAGGCGGGCGCGCTCGAAGACGGACCGGCTCACCTCGCCCGCCGCGCAGGAGACGTCGGTGACGTCGGCGGGCAGGCAGTGCAGGTAGTGGGCGGCGCCGCCCCGGGTGAGGGCCATCCTCCGGTCGTCACACTCCCAGTCCCGGTGCCGGGCGTTGTTCGCCAGGGCCTCGCGCTCGAGCTCGGCGAGCGCCGCCCGGTCGCCCGCGCGGAGCAGCTTCGGCCGCTCGCGCATCACCGCCATCGGCGCCCAGCTCTTCGGGTAGACGATGTCGGCGCCGGCGAACGCCTCCTCCATCGAGCGCGTCACCGTGAAGGAGCCCCCGCTCTGCATGGCGTGATGGCGCGCGGCGTCGAGCGGCTCCTCGCAGAGCTCGTAGCCCTCGGGGTGGGCGAGGACCACCTCCATGCCGAAGCGCGTCATCAGCGCGACCACACCCTGCGGAACGGAGAGCGGCTTGCCGTAGGAGGGCGAGTGGGCCCAGGTCATCGCCAGCCGCCTGCCGCGCAGCGCCTCGAGGCTGCCGAAGAGGCGCACGAGATGGCAGAGGTCGGCCAGGCTCTGGGTCGGGTGGTCGAGGTCGCACTGCAGGTTGACCACCGCCGGGCGCTGCGCGAGGACGCCCTCGCTGTGCGCCTCCGCGAGCGAGGCGGCGACCTCGGCCATGTAGGCGTGGCCCTCGCCGAGGTACATGTCGTCGCGGATGCCGATCACCTCGGAGAGGAAGCCGATCATCGCCGCCGTCTCGCGCACGGTCTCGCCGTGCGCGATCTGCGAGGTCGACTCCTCGAGCTCTTCGGTGCCGAGGCCGAGCAGGTTGCAGGCGGACTTGAACGAATAGCGCGTGCGCGTCGACTTGTCGCGGAAGATCGCGAGCCCGAGCCCGGTGTCGAACAGGCGTGCGGAGAGGTTGGCGCGGTGCATCTCCTCGAGCAGCGCGGCGGCGGCGAGCAGGAAGCGCAGCGTCGTCTCGCTCTCCCGCCAGGTGAGCAGGAAGTCGCGGTCGTGGAGGCCGGGCGCGAGCGCCCGGAGGCGATCGATCCCGGCGCGGAGCTCGGATTGGCTCATGGCGGACGACCGTGTCAGCGCCGCGCGCGGGCCGCGAAACGCTGTGGGAAGAGGGCGTAGAAGCGCGCCGCGGCGGTCAGGTGCGCGACCGGCACCTGGTCGTCCGGCGTGTGCGCCCAGATCTCGTCGCCCGGCCCGAAGCCGACGGTGGGCACGCCGAACAGCCCGCACGACGCCACGCCGTTGGTCGAGAAGTTCCAGCGCGACAGGCGCGGCCGCTCGCCCAGGGCATCGGTGGCCGCGGCCACGGCGGCGACGACGGTCGGGTCGCCCTCCTCGAGCAGCCAGGTCGGGTAGTACTTCTGGGTCGGGTAGACGAGCCCGGTCCAGGACGTGGCCGCGTAGTCGAGCACGGTGACCCGGGCACCCGCGGCGGCGACGCCGGGCAGCGCCTCGATCTCGGCGACCACGGACTCGATCGTCTCGCCCTTCGTCAGCCGGCGGTCGAGGTGGATCGTGCAGCTGTCGGCCACGGCGCACAGCGACGGCTGGGTGGCGCGGATGTCGGAGATGGTGACCGTGCCCGGTCCGAGGAAGGGGTCGGGGCGCCCGGCCAGGCGCTGGTTCAGTCGCTCGACGTCGGCGACGATCGGCGCCATCCGGTAGACCGCGTTGATTCCGCGCTCCGGCATCGAGCCGTGCGCGGAGCGCCCCTGCGTGCGCACCTCCATCTCCATCCTGCCGCGCTGGCCCCGGTAGACGCCGAGATTGGTCGGCTCGGTGATCACCACGACGTCGGGCCGGAGGACCTTCTCGCGCAGGATGTACTGCCAACAGAGGCCGTCGCAGTCCTCCTCCATCACGGTGCCGGTCACCCAGAGCTGGACGCCGTCGAGCAGGCCGAGCTCGCGGGCGATGGCGGCGCCGTGGACCGCCGCCGCGAGGCCCCCCTCCTGGTCCCCCGCGCCGCGGCCGTAGACGACGCCGTCCCTCTCTTCGCCGAGGTAAGGGTCGCGCGCCCAGGTCGAGCGGTCGCCGACGCCGACCGTGTCGAGGTGGCCGTCGAGCGCGATCACGGTGGGGCCGCTGCCCACCCGCCCGAGGACGTTGCCGAGGCCGTCGACCCGGATCTCCTCGAAGCCGAGCTGCTCCATCTCGGCGCGCACGCGCGCGACGACCGCTCCCTCCTGCCCGCTCTCGGAGGGAATCGCGATCATCTCGCGCAGGAACCGGACGATCTCGGGCGTGCGTCGCTCGGCGAGCGCGGCGACCCTCGGCAGGGCGGCGGCCGCGTCGGCTTTCGGCTCTGGCATGGCGTCCTCCTCCTGGGGGAGGGAGATCGAGAGGCAGTCCAGGCAGCGCGCTTCGGAAGGTGCGAGGAGGGCGCGCTCACCTCCGCCCGCGGGCCGGAGTATGTCAGATCGAAATCGCACGCCTGACGAGAATCTGACCGCTCTGGGGCAGACCTGGCGGGCGACTTGGTCCAGAATGTCGCCCCTGGACCCGCCCGGAGACGAGACCGATGCCCTCGCCGCCCCGCACCGTCATCGCCGCCAACGCCAGCTACGTGCCGACGCGCGTGGTGCCGAACTCGGCCTTCCTCGCCGGCACGCTGCTCGATTCCGCCGGCCGGCCGTTCGCCAAACCGAACGAGGAGATCGTCGCCCAGCTCGAGGCGATCACCGGCATCCGGGAGCGCCGCTACGTCGAGGATCACCAGGTCACCTCCGACATCGCGCTCGCCGCGTCCCGCGCGGCGCTCGAGCGCTCGGGCGTGGATCCCGAGAGCCTCGACCTGATCATCGTGGCGCACAACTTCGGCGACGTCGCAGCCGACAACCGCCGCTCCGACCTGGTGCCCAGCCTCGCGGCGCGGGTCAAGCACGGGCTCGGCATCGTGAACCCCTGGTCGGTCGCGTTCGACGTGGCCTTCGGCTGCCCGGGCTGGCTGCAGGGGGTGCTGATCGCGCACGACGCGCTCCGCGTGGGCGAGGCGCGCCGGGCGCTGGTCATCGGCGCCGAGACGCTCTCGCGCGTCTCCGATCCGCACGACCGCGACAGCATGATCTACGCCGACGGCGCCGGCGCCACGATACTGGAGGCCCGCGCCGACGACGGCGGCGTCCCGGTCGGGATCCTCGCCTCGGCCACGCGCTCGGACGCCCGCGAGCACGTCCGGCTGCTCTGGATGGGCGAGTCGCACGACGCCGAGCGCCCCGGCCGCGAGCTCTTCCTCAAGATGGAGGGGCGCAAGCTCTACAAGTACGCCTGTCACGTGGTGCCCGAGCTGGTGCTGCGCGCCCTCGCGCGCGCCGGCGCCAGCCTGGGCGAGGTGGCCAAGATCCTCATCCACCAGGCCAACGCCAAGATGGACGAAGCGATCGTCCGCCGCGTCTTCGAGCTCGCCGGCCGCGGCGACGTGACGACCGGCGAGATCGAGCGGCTGGTGCCGATGACCATCGGCTGGCTCGGCAACAGCTCGGTGGCGACCATCCCGACCCTGCTCGACCTGCTGGAACGGGACGAGATCGAGGGCCACCGCGTCCGGCCCGGCGACCTGCTCGTCTTCGCCTCGGTGGGCGCCGGCATGAACGCCAACGCGATGGTCTACCGCGTGCCGGCGCGCTAGCCGCGGCAGCGGCCGGGCATCAGCATCGCGGTCGGGAAGCCGTCCACCGGCAGGTCAGTGCCCGGGCCAGGACGTAGGGGGCCGAGATCAGGACCGGGCCGACCACGAGGGCGGCGCCGGGATAGGCGGTGCCCAGGATCAGCCACTGGCTGACCAGGTCGAGCAGGATCGCCATCAGCACCAGGTTCGCGACCGCGGCCAGGGCGCTGCGTGCCGCCGCCAGGCGCCCAGGGCCGGTGACGAGCGCGGTCAGGTAGGGGCTCCGTCCGGCGAGCGCGTCCGAGCGGCCGTCGCGGATGCCGAGCAGGGTCGCGACGATCGGCTGCAGGACGAAGCGGAAGTGGCCGGGCCCGACCAGGCGCTTCGGGATGTCGGTCAGCAGCCGCGAGGTGAACAGGTAGATCTCGCCTCGCGCCAGGGCCTCGCGCAGCACGGCGGGCGCCGCCAGCACGATGGCTCCCGCCACCAGCAGGAGCAGCAGGAGCGTCAGCCGGCGGTCGTTCACGGCGAATCGGCCGGCGTGCTCATGCGCCGCCCTCCTCGCCGGGCGGGTCGGGCGCGGCGGCGCCGAAGTAGAAGGCGAGGCCGACCAGGAGGCGCTGGACCGAGCCGAGCTGCGCCCGCCAGGCCAGCACCTCGCGCGCGACGTCCGGCCGGTCGGTGATGATGCCGTCGACGCCCAGGTTCAGCAGCTGGAACATGCGCACCGGATCGTTGACCGTCCAGACGTAGACCTTCTTTCCGGATGCGTGCGCGCGCCTCACGAAGCCGCGCGTCGCCAGGCCGACGTGGACGGCGAGGAAGTCGGCGTCGAGGCGGGTGAGATCGCCGACCGCCTTCGTGGTGAGCAGCCCGAGCGTCCAGTCGGGGCGCAGCGCCCGCATCTTCTCGACCGCGCCGTAGTCGAGCGACATGACGATCACGTCGTCGGCCGCGTGCATCTGCTCGACCAGGTCGACCACGCGCTGCTCGAGCCGCTCGTCGTGCCCGTAGTACTTGAGCTCGATCGTCACCCGGCCGCGGCCCCTGGCGCGGGCCAGCACGTCGCGCAGGTGGGGCACGCGCTCCCCGGCGAAACCGGGACCGAACCAGGCACCGATGTCGATCTCCTGCAGCTCCTCCCAGGTCGCGTCCCAGACCTTGAGCGGGACTCTCGCGACCTTCATGAAGTCGCTGTCGTGCACCACCGCGATCTCGCCGTCGGCCGTCTCCTGGACGTCGATCTCGACGAAGTCGGCTCCCTGCAGGAGCGCCCTCTCGACCGACGCGAGGGTGTTCTCCGGGGCGTAGGCCGCGGCGCCGCGGTGGGCGATGACGACCGCGTCGTCGTCGCTGCGGACGCCGAGGAACAGATAGAGGCCGAGCAGCCCGGCCGCGGCGGCGACCACGGCGAGCCCCGCCGAGAGCCGCACGAGCGAGAGCCGGCGGCGGCCGGCGGTGGCGTAGGTCTGCCCTGCCGCGAGCTGCGCGAGCTCGCCGCGGCCGCTGCCGCCGCACTGCTGGAAGAGCCCCACCAGCAGCAGCGCGAAGGCGGAGGCGTTGACCCAGCTGACCAGCCCGTTGGTCACGGCCCAGAGCACCACCACGACCAGCATCAGCACGAGCACGAGCGGGGCGTGGTCGGGGCCCGAGGGCGCCAGGGCGCGCCCCAACCCGAAGAGGAGGGTCGGCAGCGTCAGCGAGAGCAGGAGAGCGCCGGCGGCCCAGACGAGCAGGACGCGGACGGCGGTGGCGCGCGCGCCGCGGATCCGCCGCGTGCTCTCCGCCAGGGCCCGGCGTGGCGGCACGTGTTCGAACAGGACCAGGGGCAGCGCCAGCGCCCAGCCCACGAGGCGCGGAACCAGCAGCCAGGCGAGCCCGAGGACGAGGAGCAGGACAAGTCCGGCGGCGAGCAGGAATGCCGGCGGCCGCTCCTTCAGGTAGAAGTTGATGTCGTACTCGCGCAGGAGCGCGAAGTAGACGGCTCCGATCCCGGCCAGGAAGGGAGCGGCGAGCAGCAAGGTGCGAGCGACGAGGCGCACGGTGAGCGAGAGCACCGGCAGCGCGCGACCGGCGACCCAGCGCAGGGACTGGACCGCGGTGACCCGGATTCCCGCTCCGGCGCCCGCCCCGATTGCCATCAGGCTCGCCTGCTCGAGGGCGACGATGGCAAGGGTGAGCCCTGCGACTGCGATCAGCACCAGCAGCCCGGCGGGACGCAGGGCGAAGTAGAGGATCTCCTGATCGGCGAGGACCGGGCTGCCGGCGAGCGAGACGCCGGCGCGCAACGCGCCTCCGACCAGGGGCGTGAGGACCGCGAAGGCGAGGAGCTTGTAGGCGAGGTCGGTGACGAGCAGCTGGCGCCAGCTCCGCCGGCCGACGGTTCCGGCCCGGCGGACGAGGGCGAGGAGCTCCTGCGAGCCGTGGGCGGACATTCGCGCCTCGAGTGTAGCGCCGCGCAGCGCCTGCGGCGCGGGGATCGGCTCCGTAAAAACACGGGTAGCGGACGGCCGGCAGGATGAATCACGCTCTGCCGCGTCGCGGGTCGCGACGGGGCCCGGCCTTCCTGGCAGGCCGAAACGGAGAGGTTCGCCCATGGACTGGTTCGTCCGCTCGCTGCGCGAGAATCCCGAGCTGGCCATCTTCCTCACCCTGGCGATCGGCTTCGTGCTCGGCCGTATCCGCATCGGCAGCTTCCGGCTCGGCAACGTCGTCGGCACGCTGCTCGCCGGCGTCCTCGTCGGGCAGCTCGTGATCGAGATCGATCCGCTCGTCAAGCTCGTCTTCTTCGACCTCTTCCTGTTCGCCACCGGCTACAAGGTCGGTCCCCAGTTCTTCCGCGGCCTGCGCAAGAACGCGCTCTCCCAGGCGCTCCTGACCGTCGTGCTCTGCGTGGTCAGCCTGATCACGACGCTCGCCGCCGCGAAGCTGATGGGCTACGACACGGGCATCGCGGCCGGGCTCCTGGCCGGCGCCTTCACCGAGTCCACGGTCATCGGCACCGCCGGCAATGCGATCTCGAACCTGGCCATCCCGGAGGCCGAGAAGGCCAGGCTGATGAACGACATCCCGGTTGCCTACGCGGTCAGCTATCTGGTCGGCACGAGCTTCGTGGTCTGGTTCCTGTCCAGCCTCGCGCCGCGCCTGCTGCGCGTCGATCTCAAGGCCGAGAGCCGCCGGCTCGAGGCCGAGGGGGCGAGCGGTCCGCGCGAGGAGAGCCACACGCGCTCGGCCTATCGCGAGTGGGACGTGCGCGCCTTCCGCGTCCCGGCGCTCCTCGACGGCCGGGCCGTCGCGGACGTCGAAGCGGCGCTCGCGCCGGCCCGGGTCTTCGTCCAGCGCGTGCGCCGCGCCGGGGAGATCGCCGAGGCCACGCCGGAGACGGTCCTGCGCGTCGGGGATCACGTCGTCGTCGGCGCCCGGCGTCACGTCCTGCTGTCGGGCGGCATGCCGTTCGGCGAGGAGGTCGAGGACCGCGAGCTGCTCGATTTCCCGATGGTGGCGCTCGACCTCGTCATCACCCGCAAGGAGGTGGCGGAGCGGCCGCTGGCCGAGATCGCCGAGGAGCACGGCCGGGGCGTGGCGCTCCACAAGCTGATCCGCGGCGGCGAGGAGATCCCGTTCGCGCCGGGCACCGTGCTGAATCGCGGCGACCTGCTGCGGGTGGCGGGCGCCCGGCGCGACGTCGAGCGGGCGGGCGAGGCGGTCGGCTACGTCGAGCGGCCGTCGAGCGAGACCGACGTCGTCTTCGTCGGCCTCGGCATCCTGCTGGGCGGGCTGTTCGGCGCGCTGACCCTCCAGCTCGGCGACCTGCCGATCAGCCTCACGGCGAGCGGCGGAGCGCTGATCATGGGCCTCGTCTTCGGCTGGCTGCGCTCGGTGCGGCCCACCTTCGGCCGGATCCCGGAGCCGGCGCTCTGGGTGTTCGACACGGTCGGACTCGCCGTCTTCATCGGCTGCGTCGGGCTGGCGGCCGGTCCGAGCTTCGTCAGCGGCCTGAAGTCGACCGGCCCCGGGCTCCTGGTCGTCGGGCTGTTCGTGGCGTTGATCCCGCACGCCTGCGCCGTCTTGTTCGGGAAGTACGTTCTCAAGATGAACCCGGTCCTGCTGCTCGGGGCCTGCGCGGGAGCGGGCACCGCCACCGCGGCCCTGCGCGCGGTGCAGGACGAGGCGGGCAGCAAGCTGCCGGTGCTCGGCTACACCGTGCCCTACGCGATCGGCAACATCCTGCTCACCGCGTGGGGGCCGGTCATCGTCTACCTGACGAGGTAGACCG
>JAFNAE010000302.1 GCA_017860005.1 Acidobacteriota bacterium
CCGAGGCCGCCGAGGCCGGGAAGCGCTCGCTGAAGAAGACCTCCGGCGCGACGTGGAGCGCCACCTGGCCGGCGGGCGGCCGGCGCTTTCTGCGGCGATCGAGGTGGAGCGGCACCGCCGCGCCGTCGGGCAGGGTCAGCTGGCAGCGGCGAAGGCGGCCCTGGCCGATCCATCCGAAGCGCAGCGAGCGATGGGTCGGTGCTACGCCGCGCGTCGGGAATCCGATCCGCGCCTCGAGCCGGCTGCCGGAGCGCGCGACCGCGACGCCGGCGGCGCGCCGGTCGGCGCGCCGCCACGGGTGGAGGCCGACGAAGAGCTCCGGCCCGCGCGCGCGCCCGAGCCGGGGGGGAACGCGCTCGGCGCTCGCCGCGACGCCGAGCGCCTCCGCGCGCAGCCGGTCGAGCACCCAGGCGTCGAGCAGGTCGAGCCGCGCGCGGTCGAGCCCGGCCCGGCGCCCGGAGATCTCGATCTCGAGCCACCGGCGTCGCGGCGCGTCGCGGCCCACGAAGGCGCGGTCGTGGGGGCGGACGCGCGCCACGAGCGCCGGCGTCGGCAGCTCGCTCCCGAGCCTGTACAGCGCGACCTCGGCGGTGGTCGGCACGGTCGCGCCGTAGACGAAGGCGACGCCGCGCGCGGCCACCGGCAGCGCCGCCGCGAGCGCGAGCGCGATCGCCGCCGCGGCGAGCCGCGCTCCGCCGGCGCGCCGGGCGAGGGCCACCAGCGCCTCGGCTCCGGCGCCCGCGAGCACGAGCGCGAAGGGCAGCACGGGCAGCCAGTTGTGCCCCTTGACGTGGGGCGTGACGAGCGCGAAAGCCGGCACGTAGGTGAGCGGGAAGAGCGAGAGCAGGCGCAGGCGTGCCCGCCGCTCCGGGTCGAGGCTCGAGCGGGAGGCCGGCAGCCAGGCCACGACGAGCCCTGCCGCGGCGAGCAGGGCGAGGGCGACGCCGAGGTACTCGGCCGAGGCCGGCGAGGCGAGGCCGCTCGCGAGCACGTGGAGGCGCCCGGTCTGGTCGAGGGCGGCCTCGCGGCCGTAGTGGCCGACCGTGAAGCCGAAGTCGCGGCGCACCATCTCGAAGCGGGTCAGGAAGTGGGGGTTGAGCGCGAAGAAGGTGGTGGCCGCCACCAGGCCCGCCGCGGCGAGGCGCACGAGCGCGCGCCGGTCGCGGCGCGCATCGGCGAGGCTCCAGAGCGCGAACGGCAGCGCCGCGAGGCCGCCGTTGAGCTTGGTGGCGAGCGCGACGCCGAGCGCGGCGCCGGCCAGCGCCGCGCCGGCGAGGTCGCGCCGCCGCACCGCGAAGAGCGTCGCCAGGGCGGCGAGCTCGATCGCCACGAACAGGCCCGTCTCCTCGTTGCACAGGCCCGCCATCCAGAGGTGCCAGGGCACGAAGCCGAGCGTGGCCGCGAGGGCGACCGCGGACCAGCGCGAGACGACCGCCGCCGCGAGCCGGTAGAGCAGGAGCAGGGCGGCGATGCCGAGCAGGCTCTGGAAGATCCGGCACGAGCGGTAGCCGAGCGGCGAGATCGCCGAGATCGCCGGGCCGCCGCCCACCGGCTTGCGCCTGGCGCGCGGCGAACGGCGCAGGACCGAGTCGGTGCCGGTGCCGAGCTCGAGGCAGCGGCAGGCGTCCACCGCCGCGAGCGCCAGGGTCTGCGGCAGGTAGGAGAGGCTGGGGTGGAAGGCGTTGACCGGTCGGAACGCGCCCGCGCGCAGGATCGACTCGACGTTGGGCAGTCCGAAGCGGTCGTCCCAGTTGCGGCCCGGCCCCGGGTCGGGCCAGCCGTAGGCGACGCGCAGCGCGAAGCCGGCCGCGAGCGCCGCCGCGAGCACGAGCCAGCGTGCGAGGCGGCGCTCGGTGCGCCGGGGCGGCGCGTCGGTCGGCGGTGCGCTTTCCAAGGTCGAGGCTCCGGGACGCCGCGGCGTCGTCCGAACCCCGATCATCTCATCGCGGCGCGCCGGATAAAGTGGCGC
Source organism: Acidobacteriota bacterium (assembly GCA_017860005.1). GTDB lineage: Bacteria > Acidobacteriota > Thermoanaerobaculia > Multivoradales > JAGPDF01 > JACTMI01. Next base: position 1,970 of record JAFNAE010000302.1, read on the forward strand.
CCGTGACACGCCTGGTCGTCCGCCGCCTGCTGATCGCGGTGCCGACCGCCTTCGCGGTCGCGACGCTGGTCTTCGCGCTCGTCCACCTGATCCCCGGCGATCCGGTGCTGATCATGCTCGGCGACGGGGCGCAGCCGGCCGACGTCGAAGCGCTGCGCGCGCGGCTCGGGCTCGACCTGCCGCTCGCGCGACAGTACGGCCGTTTCCTCGCCGGCCTCGCGCGCGGCGACCTGGGCGTCTCGCTCCACTTCGACGAGCCGGTCGCTGTGCTGCTGGCGCGCCACTACCCGGCCACGATCGAGCTCGCGCTCGCCGCGATGGCGGCGGCGCTCGCCGTCTCGCTCCCGCTGGGCATCGTCGCCGCCTACCGGCGGGGGAGCTGGGTGGACCGCGCCGCGCGCGGCTTCTCGCTCGCCGGCGTCTCGCTGCCCAACTTCTGGCTCGGGCCGGTGGCGATCCTGCTCTTCTCGATCCAGCTCGGCTGGCTGCCCGTGTCGGGTCGAGGCAGCTGGCGCCACCTCGTGCTGCCGGCCGCCACCCTCGGCCTCGCGCTCGCCGCGCTGCTCACGCGCATGATCCGCTCCGCGCTCGGCGAAGAGCTGGGCAAGCCCTACCTGGTCACCGCGCGCGCCAAGGGGCTCGGGCCGCTGCGCGTGGCGGCCCACCACGC
>JAFNAE010000045.1 GCA_017860005.1 Acidobacteriota bacterium
GCCGGGCGCGGCGGCCGGAGCCGCCGCTCCGGCGGCCTCCTCGGCGTCCGGCTCCTCGAGCAGGGCGCGCCACTCCCCCACCTTCTTGCCGATCAGCTCGTCGCCGACCTGGCGTGCCAGGCGCTCGCGCCGGCCCGTGGTCTCGGCGTCCGCGCGCTCGGCGCTCCCCGTGCGGCGCAGGACGTAGGCGGCCGCCTCGGGCTGACCGTCGGCGAGCAGGGCCTCGGCCTCGTCGAGCCGCGCCGCGAGGTCGGTCGCCGCGGCGCTCGCCGCCCGCTCGGTGAGCAGCTCGGGCTCGGGAGTCGCGTCGCGCACGCCGAAGCGCGCGTCGAGGCGGCGCTGCAGGCTCTCGGGCGGCTCGGAAGCGGCCCCCGCGCCGGGTGCGCCGTCGAGGCGCAGGGTCTCGAGCAGCCCCGGCTCCGGCTCCGCGGGCAGCTCCACCGCGCGCAGCCGGCGCACGAACTCCTCGGCGGTCTGGATGCGCTCGTCGGCGCTCTTCGAGAGCGCGTCGAGGACGACGCGCCGCAGCGGCTCCGGCACGCGACCCTGCGGGTCGGCCTCCTCGAAGGGCAGCGGCGCGCGGAACATGTGACCGGAGATCACCGAGTGCATGCCGCCCTGGAACGGATGGACGCCGGTCAGCAGCTCGAAGAGCAGGACGCCGAACGAGTAGAGGTCGCTGCGCGTGTCGACGCGGCTGCCCTCGAACTGCTCCGGGGAGGCGTAGCGGACCTTGCCGAGGAAGACGTGGGTGCCGGTCTTGGCGCTCTCGCCGTGCAGGACCTTGACGATGCCGAGGTCGATCAGCTTGACGCGCGGCTCGCCGTCCGCGGTGGCGGTGAGCATCAGGTTGTCGGGCGAGACGTCGCGGTGGACGAAGCCGCGCCGGTGGAGGAAGCCCAGCGCCTCGAGCGCCTGGATCGCGATCTCGACCTTGAGGCGGAGGGAGCGGATCGCCCCCTCCGCGATCAGCTCCTGGAGATTGCGGCCGTCGACGTACTCGAGCACCATGTAGCCGGTGCCCGTCTCGTCGAGCGCGAAGTCGTAGAGCTGGGCGACGTTGGGATGGCGCAGCTGGATCGCCACGCGCGCCTCGCGCAGGAAGCGCTCGCGGAACTCGGCCTCGTCGGAGAGCTGCGGGCGCAGGAGCTTGACCACCCGCAGCTCCTCGAGCAGCCGGTGGCGCACGAGGTAGATGGCGCCCATGCCGCCCTCGCGCAGCTTGCGCAGGACCTCGTACTTGCCGTCGAGCTTCTCGAGCTCCGGGATCACGCTTCGCCCGACCCCCCACGGCCCGCCCGGCCGCGGCCCGTCGCAACCACCTCGGGATGGTCCGAAGCTAGGCTAGCACGCCGTTCCGGCTCGGGTGCCGAGCTCGACCTCGACCTGATTGCGCCCGTCGTCGCGCCGGTAGGAGACCTTCGAGGCGAGCTCGCGCACGAGCAGGACGCCGAGGCCGCCGGGCTCCCGCTCCTCGAGCGGACGGTCGGGGGCCGCGGCCTCGCGCGCGAGCGGGTCGAAGGCCGCGCCGTCGTCCTCGACGACCAGGGTGACGTCCCCGCTCGCGCCCCGCCGCGCGCGCACCACGAGCTCCCGCGCCTGCGCGGCGTACTTGGCCACGTTCGTCGCCAGCTCGTCGTAGACGACCAGCAGCTCCCGCCGGCGCTCGAAGCGGACGCCCGCGGCCATCGCCCACGCCTCGAGGCGCTCGAGGCCGTCGGCGACCGCGTCGAGCGTCGGCGCGGTCCGCAGCTGGAAGTCGGCGGACCTCACGTCGCGGCTCCGACCGAGCGCCACGCCGCCGCGAAGCGGGCCGGGAGATCCTCGGCGGCGATGCCGTCGAGCCCGAGGCCGGCGAGGGCGACCAGCGTGCGGGCGCGCGCCGCGGCCGGGGCGACCGCTGCCTCGCGCACCGGCAGCGTCGCCAGGGCGCGGGCCGCTGCCGCCACCAGGCGCCCGAGCACGTCCAGCGCGCCGTCCGAGAGGGCTCCGCGATAGACCTGGAGCCGCCCGTCGGGGCGCGTCTCGGGCAGGCGGTCGAGCCCGAGGAAGCGCAGGGCGAGGCGCGCGTCGTAGCGCCCGAAGGCCGCCAGCAGCCCGGCGTAGTCGGCCACCAGCTCGTCGAGCAGGTGGCTGCGGATCGAGCCCGCCAGCCGCAGCGTGAGGTAGTGGAAGCTCTCGTGGGCGAGCCGCACCGCGCGCGAGGCGCGCCGCCACGCCTCCTCTTCGAGGTCGGCCTCCGCGGCCGGCACCGCGCTGTAGGGACCGTCCGAGAGCACGATCAGCCGGTCCTGCCAGAGCTCCTTGTTGGGCGCCAACCCCGCCGCCATCTCCGCCGCCCACTCCTCCTCCCCGGCGGGCGCGCCGCGACGCTGCTCCCAGGCGCGGCGGTAGGCGGCGACCCGCTCCCAGTCGGCCAGGCCCTTGACCAGGCAGGCGCCCATCGCGGCCGGCACCGGCTCCGGCTCGTTGCGGCCGGTCAGGGCCTGGACCAGCGCCACGAAGTCGGGCCGGTGGCGGGCGACGAGCACGGGCACCGGCCCGGCCGGGCCCTCGTCCACGGCGAGCTCGAGCGCGCCAGGCTGCTCCAGGGCCAGGCCCCCGGGTCCCTCCGGATTCCATTCGCCGCGGCGCGTCGCGGCGCGGTAGGCGGGATCCCGGGAGAGCCCGGCGCCGATCGGGAAGCAGAGCTGCGGGAAGCGGCGGCGCAGCGCGGCGACGACGCCGTCGCGCTCCGCCTCCGCGGCGTAGCGTCGCCAGAAGGCGGCCTGCGGCTCCTCCTCGAGCGGGAAGCGCTGCCCCGGCGGACCCGACAGGAAGCGCTCGTAGGGATTCTGGAGATAGCCGGAGAGCTCGTCGAGCACCGCGCCCTCCGCGCCGAGGGCGGCGAGCAGCGTCCTGCGCTCGTCGGACCCGGGCACCGGCGAAGCGGGCTCCATGGTGGCCTCAGGCGAGCTGCCGCTTGGCGAGCTGCGCGAACAGGCCGTCCATCTCCATCAGCTCCTTGAAGGTGCCCTGTTCCTTGAGCTGGCCCTGCTCGAGATAGCAGATCCGGTCCGCGTTGACGATGGTCGAGAGCCGGTGCGCGATCACGATGCGCGTGGCCTGCAGCTTGTCCATGCTCTCGGTGACGATCGCCTGGGTCTTGTTGTCGAGCGCCGAGGTCGCCTCGTCGAGGTAGAGGATCTTGGGCCGGTGCACGATCGCGCGCGCGATCATCAGCCGCTGCCGCTGGCCGCCCGAGAGCGTGCCGCCGCCCTCCGAAATGATCGTGTGCATCTGCATCGGCATCGCGCGCACGTCGTCGGCGAGGCCGGCCTTCTCCGCCGCGTCCCAGGCGTCCTGCACGGTGCGCGACGAGGAGCCGACGATGTTGCGGAAGATGTCGGCGGGCAGCACGCGGCTCTCCTGGAGCACAACGCCGAGCTGCTGGCGGACCATGCGCAGGTCGAGCGAGGCGAGGTCCTGGCCGTCGTAGTAGATGGATCCCATCTCGGGCGTCTCGAAGCCGAGCATCAGGCGCATCAGCGTCGACTTGCCCGAGCCGGAGCCCCCGACCAGCGCCACGAACTCGCCGGCCTTGATCTTGAGCGAGACGTCCTTGAGGATCCACGGCCCGTCCGCGCTGTAGCGGAACGAAACGTGCGAGATGTCGATCGCGCCGGTGAGCTGGCCGGGGTACGACTTGGTGGCGTCCACCTCGGGCAGCGTCTCGAGGATCGGCCGGATGCGCTCCCAGACCGGCACGATCTTGAGCATCGACAGCGAGGCGTCGCCGAGAGCCTGCATGGCGCCCAGGAAGACGCCGTAGGCCGCGGTGAAGGCCAGGAAGTCGCCGGTCGTCATCTCGAACGCCTGGCCGGTCTCGGCCGCCGAGGCGCGGAGCGAGACCATGGTCATGAAGATGACCATCGAGGACAGCACCGGGAAGCCGCCGTTGAACACCGACATCACGTTGCGCACGCGGCCGATCGCAAACGAGACCTTGCGCTGGTCGGCGAACGCGGTCGCCCACACCCTGAAGGCGTGGTTCTCGGCGCCCGTCACGCGCAGCTTCGCGACGCCGGTGATGAGCTGCAGCACCAGGCCGGTGATGCGCCCACGCCGTTTCTGCTCCTCGCGCTGGTTGCGCAGCTGGACGTAGTTGGCGGTGGTGGTGACCGCCACGTAGAAGAGCGTCAGCCCGATGGCGACCGCGGCGAGCTTGAAGCTGTAGCCCATCATCTGGAAGACGTTGAACACCGAGGAGAAGGTGCCGAGCAGGGCGGCGACGCCGGCGCCGGCGACGATCGACCGGATCTGGTCGACACCCGCCGCCCGGTCCGAGAGGTCGCCGGCCGAGAACTTGCGGAAAAAGGTGAGCGGCAGGTCCATCAGCCGGTCCCAGACCGCCGCCTGGGCCGAGTAGTCCATCTTGCCCTGGATGCGGATCATGGCGATCGACTGCGTGATCTTGAACGCCGCCTGGGTGAGCGCGACCATGAGCAGGCCGAGGCTGAACTGCACCAGCATCGCGCGCTCGGCCTGCGGGATCGCCTGGTCGAACACCCGGCCGGTGATCAACGGCGGCAGCGTGCCGAGCAGGCCGAGGCCGACGCCCATCAGCGCCACCGCCCGGAAGTCCGGCATCAGCCCGCGCAGGGCGAAGCGCACGACCTCCTTGGCCGTGACCGCGCCGTCGCCGAAGGTGCGATAGAAGGTGTACGCGAAGGGCACCAGCGAGCGCCCGTACTCGGCGTCCACCGGCCGCCGCTCGCCGCTCGCCGGCTCGACCGCCTCGTAGGAGGTCGCGCTGGTGGGCAGCAGCGCGACCGGCGCCTGGGTCTCGTCGACCTGGCCGAGCAGCGGGCCCTGGTCGTGGTTCCACCAGTCGTCCACCAGCGCGACGCGGCGCGTGCGCACGCGCGAGGCCATCGCCACCGCGAGGATGTTCTCCTCGAAGCTGCGCAGCTCGCGCGCGCTGGGGTGGTTCTTCATCTGGATGCCGCTGCGCCTGCCGATCAGCTCGCAGGCGCGGAAGACCGGTTCGATGTCCGCCCCGAGGGCCGCCGGCCGCTCCCAGATCCCGGTCCCGCCGAGCACCGAGCCGATGGCGCCGTACGCCTCGTCGCGCGCGGCTTCGACCTGCACCGCCTTGTTCTGCAGGCGGTTGTACTCGTCGACCGTGGCCAGCCGCTTGTTGAGGAACTCGCACTCGCACAGCAGCCGGTGGAAGGCCTCGAGACCGGCCCAGCAGCGCGGATCGCCGATCGCGTCCACGGTCGGCCGCGCCGCGACCTTCATCGACTCCGCGCCCGCGAGCAGCTCCAGCCACGAACCGGGGGCGAGCGGGAAGAGCACGCCCTCGACCTCGTAGGAGAGGCTGGCCATGCCGTCGAACAGGAACTGCGCGGCGGGCATCTCGACCCAGGCCACGCCGCGCCCGCAGGCGAGCGTCTGCCCGGTGGGCAGCTCCGCCTCGCCCCCGGCCTCGATCGCGACCGCCACCTTGGGCAGCGCCAGGCCCTGCACGAGCCGGCGCGACAACGCCTCCACCCAGTGCCCGACCAGCGTCGAGATCCGCTCGCGGTGCTCGGGCAGGCCCGCCAGGCGCATCAGGCGCGCCGAGGAGTAGCGCCGCAGCTCCGAGCCGGCCTTGCCGACCGCGAGGAAGCCGGAGCCCATGCCGTAGCGGTCGGTGTCCATGCCGAAGAAGGCCTGGCCGGCGTCGACGGTCACGAAATGGGTGCGCGCGCCGACCGGCTGGCCGGCCTCGAGCTGGACGGTGAAGATCTCGATCTTGCCCGACTCGACCAGGTAGACGGCCTCGGGGTCGGAGATCACCAGCGGCCGGTTCGCCGCCGTGACCAGCCGCTCGCCCTCCTCCTCCAGGCTCTTCGGGCGTGCGAACTCGGCGACGATCGCCTGGATGTCCTTGATCGACATCGTGCGCTCGACCAGCGGCGGCGCCGCCGCGGCCGGCGCCGGCGCGCTCGGCTCGGCGGGCGGCGGCGGCAGCTCGACCACCACCTCGAACTGGGTCTGGCCGAGCGTGAAGCGGCGCCCGGCGCCGAGCGTCGCCTCCGCGACGCGCGTCCCGTCCACCAGCACGCCGTTGGCGCTGCCGTTGTCGGTCACGCGCAGGGTGTCCCCGGCCGCCTCGACGCGCGCGTGGCGGCGCGACATCGAGGGATCCGCGACCGGCAGGTCGCAGTCGTCGGCGCGCCCGATCAGCACCGGCGCGTCGCGCAGCTCCACCTCGCGCCCGGCCAGCTCGGGGACCGCCGAGGCGACCACGCGCAGCTTGACCGTCGCCGCGGCGTCAGTGGGTCTTGATGAGCTGGGCATAGGGACCCGGGACGTCCTTCATCTCGTCGTGGGTGCCGCGCTGGACGATCTTGCCGCGCTGCAGGACGACGATCTCGTCACAGTCGCGGATGGTCGAGAGCCGGTGGGCGATGATGATGCAGGTGCAGCCGCGGCGGCGCAGCGCGTCGTCGACGATCCCCTCGGTGGTGGGATCGAGCGCCGAGGTCGCCTCGTCGAGGATCAGGATCGTGGGGTGGCCGACCATCGAGCGCGCGATCTCCAGGCGCTGGCGCTGGCCGCCGCTGAAGTTGCCGCCGCCCTCCTCGACCCAGCCCCCGTAGCCCCCCTCGCGCTGCTCGATCACCTCGGCGATGGCGGCGTCGCGACAGGCCTCCGTCACGCGGTTGGTGGGGATCGTGCCGTCCCACATCGTGACGTTCTCCTGGATCGTGCCGCCGAACAGGAAGATCTCCTGGTCGACGAGCCCGATCGAGTTCTGGAGGAGCCGGCGCGGCAGCTGCTCGCGCGGCACGCCGTCGAACATGACCTGGCCGCTCCACGGCCGGTAGAGGCCCGAGATCAGCTTCGCCGCGGTCGACTTGCCGGAGCCCGAGCCGCCGACCAGCGCCACGCGCTGGCCGGGCTGGATCGAGAGGTTGAAGTTCTCGATCAGCGGTTTCTCGAGCGGGCTGTAGCCGAAGGTCACGTCCTTGAGCTCGATCCGCCCGGTGAGCTTCATGCGCCGGTCGGAGGCGTCCGCGACCTCCTTCTGCTGGTAGAGCGGGTCCTGCGGGTAGCGCAGCACGTCGTCGAGGCGGTTCAGGTCGGCCTCGAGCTCCTGCACCATCGAGCCGAAGTTGACGAAGGAGTTGAGCGGCTTGGTGAAGCTCCCGGTCAGCGCCTGGTAGGCGACCAGCAGGCCGACCGTGAGCTCGCCGTTCATCACCTTGAGGCCGCCCATCAGCAGCACGGTGGCGGTGACCAGGGTGCCGACCACCATGGGCACCACGGCGGTCATGTCGGCGAGCTGCCGGAGGTGCTGCTCGGCGCGCAGGGTCTTGGCCTGGTAGCCGGCCCAGCGCGAGAAGAACTCGGCCTCGCCGCCCGTGGCCTTGAGCGTCTCGATCATCTTGAGGCCGCTCATCGCCGTGCCCTGCAGCTTGCCCTTGTCGCCCATCAGGCGGCGGCTGGCGTCGACCCGCACGCGCGCGACGATCTTGATCGCCGCCACGTTGAGCAGCGCCACGGCGACCACGGTGAGGGTGAGCCCGACGCTGTAGCGCATCATGAGGCCGGCGTAGAAGATGATCAGGAAGCAGTCGATGGCGGTGGTCGCGAGCTTGCCCGAGACCAGCGTCGCCACCTTGTCGTTGATCGCCACGCGCGTGCCGATCTCGCCCGCGAAGCGCTGCGCGAAGTAGCCGACCGGCAGGCGCAGGATGTGGTTGAAGAAGCTCGACGAGGTCTTGAGCGCGAGCTTGGTCTCGAGCCGCAGCAGGAAGTACTGCTGCAGGTAGATCAGGGCCGCCTGGAGGCCGAGCGTGAACGCCATGCCGAACAGCAGGGGGCCGACCACCGAGGAGCGGCCCGAGACCAGGAACTCGTCGACGAAGACGCGCGAGAAGGTCGGGATGACCAGGCCCGGGACGACCAGGAAGAGGCCGCACAGGAGCACGAACATCAGCGCGGCCTCCGAGCCGACCAGCCGCCGCCGCAGCGCCGCCGCGAGGCTCGGCTTGTCGCCGCCGGGCTTGAACTCCGGGCCCTTCTTGAAGGTGAGCACGACGCCCGAGAACGAGGCGTCGAGCTCCTCCATGGTGACCACGCGCGGCCCCTGGGCCGGGTCGTTGAGGAAGGCCTTGCCCTTCTTGAAGCCCTCGAGGACGACGAAGTGGTTCGCGTTCCAGAACAGGATGCACGGGAACTCGACGCCGTAGAGGTCCTCGAGCTCGTACTTGTAGCCCTTGGACTCGAGGCCGTACTTGCGCGCCGCCTTGAGGACGTTGTTGGCCTTCGAGCCGTCGCGCGAGACGCCGCACTCGGCGCGGCACTCCTCGAGCGGCACGATCCGACCGTGGTAGGACAGGATCATGCACAGCGAGGCCGCGCCGCACTCGACCGCCTCCATCTGGAGCACGGTCGGCACCTTGCGGCGCCGGCTGGGCGGCTTCTTCGGTCCCTGGGCCGGGGTCTCTCCGGCGGCGGCGGGGGTCGGCTCCGGGGCGCTCATCCGCTAGGAGGCGCCCAGCGTCTGCTTGATGGTCGGGATCACGTAGGAGATCGGCTTGCGCTTCTCCACCACGACCTGGACCGTGCAGTCGGTGCCGCTGCCGATCTCGAGCGGCGGCCCGCCCGAGGACGTCCACTTGAAGCCCGAGGGCGTGTCGGGCGCCAGCAACGGCGCGATCACGACCTCGAACGGGTTGAGTTCGATGAACTGCCGCGCCAGCGTGTCGTTGGCGACCACGCGTCGGATCTCCTCGGGCGTCGCCGGCAGGGTCGAGACCGACACCACCTTGCCGAGCATGAAACCGTAGTCCTCCGCCTTGACGAAGGTCGGGGAGATGCGCACCTCCTGGTCGGGCTGGATCTTCTTGCCCGAGGCGATCGGAATGAAGCCGACGATGCGCAGCGGCTCCTTCTCCGCCTCGAGGTTCACGATCGGGTCACCGGGACCGATCTGCTGGCCGACCCCGGCGCGGATCGCGACCACCCGCCCGGAGAAGGCGCTGCGCACCGCGGAGTCGTTGGCGAGCTTGGCCTCGAGCTCCTTGACCTCGAGGCGCTTGCCCTCGACGCTGAAGCCCCGGTCGCCGCGCCCGATCTGGCTCTGCAACAGGCTGGACTGGATGTTGGTGATCTGCTGGTCGAGCGCGGACAGGGACTGCGAGGTGAGCAGGCCCTTGCGCACCAGCTCCTCCTTCTTGCGCCGCTCGGCCTGGAGCCGCCCGAGCTGGGCCTGCATGCCGGCCTGGATCGAGCCGATCGTGGCGCTCGCCGACTGCGTCTGCGACTCCATGTCGGCGAGCAGCAGCCGGGCGGTGGCGAGCCGGTTCTCGAGGTCGGGCAGCGACAGCCGGGCGACCACGGTCCCGGGCTCGATGATCTGCCCGGTGCGCACCTCGACCGACAGCACGGCGCCCGGCGACAGGGCCTGGATCTCGCGCACGCTCTCGCCGCGCACCATGTAGCCGCGGCCGTCGACCTTGACCGAGAGATCGAAGACGGTGCTCCAGATCACCACTGCCACGATCAGCACGCCCACCGCGGTGAGCGCGATCCAGCCCATCGGCGAGGTCACCCGCATCATCATGTCGAGCTGCTCGGGCGACGACAGCTTCTCGATCGAGGACTTGCGCAGCAGCTGTTCCGGACCCTGCATGGCGGCCTCCGCTCAGATCAGCGGCTCGCCCAGGGGACGCAGTCGCGCGCCCGCCAGCGAGCCGGACTCGCCCTCCGGCAGCTCGAGCAGCGCGCCGACCTCGAAGCGGAGCTGCGCCACCAGCGACAGGTAGCGCCGCTCGGCGTCGACCAGCGCGAGCCGGGCCGAGGTCCGCTGCCCCTCGGTGATCAAGGTGTCGAGCACCGTGAGGTCGCCCGCGCGGTAGCGCTCGATCGCCCCGGCGTGCGTCTCCTCGATCGCCGCGAGCGAGACGCGCGCGAGCTCGAGCTCCGCGCGCGCCGACTCGACCGTGCGCGCGAGCTCGGTGACGCGCAGCCGGACCGCGCGTCGCACGTCGCCCTCGGAGATCCGGCTCTGCTGCTCGGCGGACTCGGACTGGAGCAACCGGCCGCGCGCCGCGTGATTGCCGACCGGCAGCCGGAAGCGGAGCGCCGCCGAGTAGCTCGGGCCGGAGATCTCGCCGTCGATGGCGCGTGCGAAGCCCTCGAGGTCGTAGAAGCGGTCCCGGAAGCTCTCCTCGAAGGCGCTGTACGAGACCTTCAGCGACAGCGCGACCTCCGGACGCAGGTCGGCGCGCGCCGCCGCGCTGAGCGCCTGATTGGCGGCCACCAGCTCGGCTGCGCCCTTGAGATCCTGGCGCGACGCCAGCGCCCGCTCGATCAGGGCGCCGACCTCGGCCTCCGCCACCGGGTCGGCACCGAGCCAGGTCTCCAGCGGCTCGGCCGTGTGCGGCGTCTCCTCGAGCGAGCCCACCGACAGGCCGAGCGTGCGCGCGAGCCCGAGACGGGCCGAGATCAGTGCCTGGCGCGCGCTGGCGACCTGCGCCTCGACGTCGGCCAGCCGTGCCCGGTTGAGCTTGAGGTCCACGGCCGGGATGACGTCGGCCGCGACCAGCTGCTCGGAGGCCGCGAGCATCTCGCGCTGGGTGGCGCGCGAGTCCTCGATCAGCGCCAGCCGCCGCTCGGCGGCTGCCGCCTCCCAGTAGGCCTCGAGCGCTTCGAGCGCGCGGCGCGACGCGAGCTGGGCGAACAGGGAACGCGAAGCCGCGAGGTTGTGCCCGGCGGCGAGCACCGGCGCCTGCGCGGAGACCCGGCCGCCGCCGCGTCCGAGCGGGACGTCGAGCGCGACACCGATGTCGGCGAGGAAGGTGTTGGGATTGAACGAGTCACCGAACAGGGGCGACTGCTTCTTGCCCACGAAGTTGTCCTCGTTGCTGGTGAATCCCAGGCTCGAGACCAGGCTCGAGCCGCCGCGGAAGCGGTAGCTCCAGTCCGCGCCCAGGTCCCACCGGATGGTCTCCACGTCCTCCGGGACCTGCCCGAGCAGGAGCCGCTGCCGGCGCAGCGACTCGGCCCCCTGGCGCAGCGCCATCGAGATCAGGCGCATCTCGTCGGAGACCAGGCCGAGCTGGGCGCGCACGAACTCGTCGAGGAGCGCGTCGATGCCCGACAGGTCGTTGAACAGGCCGGCGAGGTTCAGCGCGTTGAGGTCTTCGGTGTCCGCGGTGGCGCCGAGGGTGCCGAGCAGCTCGTCGTCGCGGTTGAAGCAGAGCACGCTCAGGATGTCGCCGGTGTTCACGTCGTTGAACACGAAGAACGTGGTGGCCTGGGTGCAGTCCGGGTAGATGAGGCTGCCCGGCTCCTCGTCGCCGAAGGCGACCGGCGCGCGATCGATCAGCGACTGGGCGACGTCGTCGAGGATCGGCGGCGGGATCTCGATGCGCAGCCGGCGGTCCTGCTCGCCCTTGAGCCGGCTGCCGAACAGCTCTCCCACGATGTAGTCGAGCCGGGTGTTGACGCCCGTCAGGCTCGAGAACAGGCCCTCGGCCTGGAGCAGGACGGCGGCGCGGCCGTCCACGCCGGCCGCCGCGGTGGCCAATTGCGGGTCGTGCCGGAAGGCCGTGACGACGGCCTCCTCGGCGGTGAGCGGCGGGCCGCCGGGCAGCGGCGGCGGGTCCTGGGCCGGACCCGGCGCGCTCGCCCCGAGGATCGCCGCCGCCAGCAGGGCGGCTCTCTTCACGGCAGGCCTCCGCCCCCGACCGCCGGGGCCGACGGCAGCGTGGTCAGGCGCTCGATCGGCAGCGTGGTGCCGCCGTCGGGCGTGGCCTCGACCAGGGTGCCGGTCTCGAACCGGAGCTGCGCGAGCAGCACCGCCACCTGCTGGCGCGCCGCCACCAGGGAGAGGTCGGCGCCGGTGCGCTGCTGCTCGGTGACCACGGCGTCGATCAGGGTCGAGGCGCCGACGCGCAGCTTCTCGATCTCGGCGTCGATCGACTCCTGGAAGTAGCCCGCCGCGGCCTCGGCCTGGGCCAGGCGCGCCACCGCCTCCTCGAGCGTGCGCAACGCCTCCACGACGCCGATCCGGATGTTGCGCTCCAGGTCTCCGGCCGAGATGTCGCGCTGGCGCACCAGCGACGCGTTCTGGTCGTACCGCCCGCGGAAGGTGCGGTTGCCGATCTCCTTCTCGTAGGTGAGCGCGATCGCGCCGGCCGGACCGGTCCACCGGTCCACCGCCTCCGAGAAGCTGCCCTCGCCCAGCGCCCCCGCCGACATGCTCAGCGCGAGATCGAAGCGATCGCGCTGGTCGAGCCGCGCCGCCTCCGCGAGGATGAGGCCCGACTCCACCAGGCGGCGCGCCGACTCGCGGTCGGCGCGCAGGGTGAGCGCGTCGGCGGCGAGCCGCGTGGCGTCGAGCGCGCGCACCGCCTCGACCGTGGGCGCGGGCGGGAAGGGGCCCTCGGCGAGCGGCGCGTTGGCCTCGCTCTCGACCGCCACGCCCATCGCGCTGGCGAGCGCGAGGCGCGCGCTGACCTGATCGCGCCGGGCGCCCTCGAGCTGCGCCTGCGCGTTGGCCTGTCCGGCGAGCGCCCGCGCCCGCTCCACCTTCGGCAGCACGTCGCCCGCGATCAGCTGGTCGGTGAGCTCGACCAGCTGCGTCTCGAGCGCCACCGAGCGCTCGAGCACGGCCACGCGCTCCTGGGCGGCGAGCAGCTGCCAGTAGGCGACGGCGGTGTTGAAGGCCGACACCGAGGCACCGTGGCGCAGGGCCAGGACCGACGCCTCGACGTCGACCGAAGCGGACTTCTCCGGTGCGCCGGTCGAGTCGACGCCGCGCCCGCGCAACAGCGGCACGTTGACGTCGAAGCCGACCTCCGCCTTGTAGAGGTCCTCCACGTTCTTGCCACCGAAGTCCACGAAACGCTGCAGCTTGGTGCCGAACTCGGTGAAGATCGGATTGCCGTCCTCGTCGAGCCGGTCCTCGAAGAAGCCGTTCTTCTTGCCCTTGAACTGCGTGTGGTCGTAGCTGGCCTCGATGAACGGCGCGAAGAAGACGCCGGTGCGGAAGAGCTTCGAGAGCCGCAGGCTGACCCGGCCGGTGGCGAACTCCTCGAACTCGGGGATCGAGCCCAGGTTCGCGAGCTGCTCGGTGGAATCCTCGCAGAAGGACGCGGCGTCGTCGCGGTCCTGGCGCGCGATCGCGAGCTCGCGGTTGAGCAGCACTTCGCGCGAATTCAGGATCGCCTCGCGCTCGGCCTGGCTCGTCGCCAGCCTCAGCTTCTCGTCGAAGAAGCGGAGCTGGGACTGGAAGAAGCCGTCGGTGTTCTCGGAGAAGTCCTCGGGCACGATCGGCTGGCCGCCGAGCGCGTCGAGCAGATTCGCGATCTTGTCGTCCAGGACCGGCACCTGGCCGCACACGAAGAGGTTCTGGGCCGAGAGCTCGTCGCGCTCCTGCTGCTCGCGGTCGACTACCGAGTTGCGCACCTCCTGCTCGCGGAAGTCGTAGGAGGCGTCGGCCCCCAGGACCCAGTCGAAGGTGCCCGAGATCTCCTCGAGCAGGCCCTGCTGGAAGCGCACGTCTTCCTTCTGCAGCAGCAGGTTGGGGTCGTGGGCGAGGGTCAGCCGGACCGCCTCGTAGAGACCGATCCGGCCCTCGCCGTAGCTGAACATCGGCGGCTGGTAGCCGCCGTCCTGGGCGCCGGCGGCGCCGGCGCCCAGCATCGCGAGCAGCGCGCAAAGGTAAGGCAGCGCGGACCGAGGTCTCATGTCTTCCTCCATGCGGGAACCTTCCCCCGTTCGATAGCGGTGACAGCCGCGGAGCGTACGACCGGGCCCGTGGGCCGTCAAGGGGCCAGGTCTTTCCTGCTGCCCCGGGTCTCTCCGACGAACTCGGCGATGGGCGCGATCCAGCGCTCGATGAAGCGGATCATGTTCGGGTAGCAGACCGGCGTGACGAAGCTGGACCGCCGGCACCCTTCGGCGGCGAGGGCGCGCAGCGCGGCCTCGTAGAGCGGCACGATGCGCCCGCGCCGGCTGATGTCCTTGCGCATGAAGCTGCAGGTGAAGCGCACGTAGTCCTGCTCCACGCGGTGATTGATCACCCAGCCGACCACCTCGCCCCGGTAGCGTGCGCCCACGCTCGACACCTCGTCGAAGCCCGCCTTCTCGAAGCGCCAGGGCGCCAGCGCCGGCGTGATCCAGGGCGAGCGTTGGTGGGAAGCGTGGATCTCCTCGCGCTCGCGCTCGGTGAGCTGCCGCCACGGGAAGATCTCGAGCCGGGCGCCGAGGGCGGCGATCCGGTGCGGCTCGAACAGCCCGGTGGCGAGGAAGGCCGCCGGGGAGAAGCGCACCGAGACGGTGCGCGCCTCCGGGCGCGACCAGCCGCGCCGGCGCAGGACACCCTCGACGGCGTCGATCGAGGGCCTGCCGGCCGTGTAGACCGTGGTCAGCTCCCGGAAGCCGGCGCCGGCGACCGCGCCCTCGAGAGCCTCGACCAGCGCGGTCGCGATCCCCCGCCCGCGCCACTCCGGAAGCACGAACAGGGAGAGCAGCTCGGGCGGCTCGCCGGGGGCGAGCGGCAGCTCTGCCAGCGCCAGGCCCACCACCTCCCCCGCCGCGCGGGCGACGAGCGCGACCGGCTGCACCGGCTGCTCGTCGCCCTGTTCGGGGTGACGGGTGGTGGGCGCCAGGCCCAGCAGCTGCCGGTAGACCGGAAACGTCATCGGCGCCAGCCCGGGTGCGGGCTCGCGCAGCGCCTCGATCGCGACCTCGTGGCTCATCTCCCCTCCCGGTGCCGAGCCGTTCTCTCGCTCGGCAGCTCGAGCGCGAGCGGACTGGGCAGGTCGAGGCCGGCCAGGTCCGCGGCCAGCCAGGCGATCCCCGTCCGCCCGCGCATCAGTCCCCAGTCCGATTCGTGCCCGCCTGCCGCCCCCCGCGGCAGCCGGAAGTCGCCGTCCGCGACCGCCCGCTCGACCAGTTCGGAGGCGATCGTGGACGCGGCGGCCAGCCAGTCGGCCCGGCGCCTGCACCGGCCCGCCAGGTGCAGGATCGCCGCCCTGCCGGCGCTGCCGCAGCAGAGGTGGTCGTCGCCCCGCAGCCCCGCGCCGGCGGTGGTGGCGAGCGCGGTCTCGAGCTCCGCATCGAGACCGGCGTCGGTCCCCGGATCGCCGGCCAGGAGCCGCGCCAGGCCGACTCCGGCGGCGCCGTGGCACCAGGCGGTCATCCAGGTCGCGCGCGGCTCGCCCAGCGTGCCCGACGCGAGCACCACCGGCCAGTTGCGGCGCCGGGGGTCGAACAGCGCCCGCTCGAAGCGGAAGGCGCCCGCCGCGGCCTGCGCGTAGCGCTCGTCGCCGCTCGCGCGCGCGAGGGCCGCGAGGGCGCGTGCGCAACCCGAGGCCCCGTGCGCGAACCCGGCGAGCGGCCGCCCGATCTCGCCCCGCCAGGCGAGGCCGCCGTGCGCCTCTTCCGAGCGCTCCAGCAACCGGTCCCCCGCCTGACGCGCGCGCGCCAGCGCTCGCGCGTCGCCTGCGCTCTCGTGGAGGGCGAGCAGCGCCACGATCAACCCCGCCAGACCGCCCTCGACGTCGAGGCGGTGGTCGGCGGCCAGGCGCTCCTCGTCGAGCCCGGCGGCGAGCTGGAGGGCGAGCCCCGACGCCTCGCGGTCCCCGCCCAGCTGGTCGAGCCAGACCAGCGACCAGATCCAGGAACCGACGCCCTGGAAGCCCCCGAGCGGCAGACCGTGGGCGGTCGCCAGCGCGGCGACGCCGGCGAGCAATCGCGCGCGCGCCGCGCGCGCCCCCGCTTCGAGCTCCGGCTCGCCGCCGCCGCGCGCCAGGGCCGCGAGCAGCAGCGCCACGCCCGCCCGGCCGTCATAGAGCGAGAGCGAGCGCACGCGCCGCGCCAGGTCGGCCTCTCCGGCATCGCCCCGCGCCGCCTCGACCTCGCGCGCCGCGAGCGCTCTGCCGAGGGCCCGGGCGACGGCGAGCCAGCGGCCACCGCCCCCGTCGCCCGCCGAGCGCCAGGCGAGCGCGAGCCCCGACGGGCCCGGGGGCTCGACGAGCGCACCGGCCAGGGCCTCGCTCTGGACAGCGAGGTCGCTCTCGCTCCAGCACGCGAAGCGCGCCCGCGCGCGCTCCAGCCCCGAGGCCGGGAAGACCGCCTCGATGCGGCCCCCGCCGGGAAGGGGGAGCGCGGTCCCGTCCGCCGGAAGGTCGAACCGGGGGATGTCGAGGTCCTGGAGCGCGCGTCGCTCCGCGGCCGCCAGCGGCCAGAGGAGCGGTCGCTCCGCGCTGCCGGCGAAGACCCGCAGCGTGGCCTCGAGGAGGAAGCCCGCGGCGAGCCCGTCGCGCTGGCAGCGCGGGCCGGTCAGGCGGTCGAGGATCGAGGCGTAGTCCTGGCTCGCCCGGAAGAGCACCCGCGTGCGCACCCGGGCCCGCCCGCCCAGCGGGCCCTGGGCGCCCTGGAGCTCCGGGCGTCCGGCCAGCAACCGCCGATAGGCGTTCTGGTAGCCGGCGGCGAGCTCGGGCGCGAAGGCTCCGGCGCGCAGCGCGCGGCCGCCGGGGCGCGGCACGTTGGCGAGGGCAGGGGGAGCGGGCGGCTTCGCCACCGGCCGCAGCTCGTCGCCGCCGACTCCCTCCCAGGCGCGCTCGAGTCCGATCCCGGCACCGGGCTCGACGGGCTCCAGGCCGGCCCAGCGGCCGATCCGGTCCGCGCCCGGGCGCCTCGCGCCGAGCAGCCCGGAGCCGAGCGCGCCGCCGCGCTCGAGGTCCGTCGCAGCGCGGGCGGGCGCGAGGATCATCTCGAGATCGACCGCCACCGGCCCCTCCCGGGTGCAGATCAGGTTCTCGGCGTGGAGATCCTCTGCGCCCAGCAGGTCGGCGAGCGCGATCAGGGCGCCCGCCCGGCGATACCAGCGCCGGGTCTCGGCGCCGGGTGCCGGCTCGCTCGGCGCCACCTCCTCCATCCATCCGTAGCCGTCGCGGGCCAGGACCCGGGCCGCTGGCGGCGGGTCGGCGAGGTCCGCGCTCGCGAGCCATCCGGCCAGCCGCTCGAACAGGGCCTCGGGCTCGACTCCGCGCGGCTTGTAGACGAGCCCCGGGCCGGAGTCGAAGTCGAGGCGGAAGACCTGCCGTCCGCCGGCATGGCGGTCGGATGGCAGGCGTTGGAGCCCGACCCAACGGCCTCGCGGTCCGCCGCAGGCGCGCTCGAGC
>JAFNAE010000303.1 GCA_017860005.1 Acidobacteriota bacterium
CACCTACACACTCTAAACCTACAAGAAGCTCTTCATAACTGAGCTGTCGCTGACCGGCTACCGGCTGCTCCACCTGACGCCGCGCGTCGCGCTCCAGCCCGACTCCTCGCCCGTGATCGCCGAGCTCGCCCGCGCCGCGCCCGAGCTCGCCGTCGTGGTTGGCTGCGTCGAGGAGGACGAGCGCGGATTCCTGTTCAACAGCGCCCTGCTGCTCCACGGCGGCCGCGTCGCGCACGTCCACCGCAAGCTCTACCTGCCCACCTACGGCATCTTCCAGGAGGGCCGGTTCTTCAGCCCGGGAGATCGCCTCGAGCTCGCGCGGCTGTTCGGCAACCCGTTCGGCGTGCTGATCTGCGAGGACTTCTGGCACTCCGATCCGGCCGAGCGGCTGGCGCGCGCGGGCGCCAAGCTGCTGTGCGTGACCTCCGCCTCGCCCGGCCGCATCGGGCCGGGCGACGTGCCGCCCTCGCAGGAGGACTGGGAGTCGCTGACCCGCGCCTCGGCGCTGCTCAACACCTGCTGGGTCCTCTACTGCGGCCGGGTCGGCTGGGAGGAGGGCAGCTTCTACACGGGAGGCAGCCACGTCGTGCGCCCGGGCGGCGAGCTGCTCGCCCGCGCGCCCTACCTCGAGGAGCACCTCCTGGTCGCCGACCTCGACCTGCGCGAGGTCGACCGCCTGCGCTGGCGTTTGCCCATTCTCGCCGACGAGCGCGGCGACATCGAGGGACCGACATGATCCGCCGCGAACAGGTCGCCGCCCGGCTCCGCCTGAATCCAGAGCTCGCCACCGCCGCGCTCGCCGACTTCGTGCGCGACGCAGTCCACAATGCCGGCGCGCGCGGCGTCGTGGTCGGCCTGTCGGGCGGCGTCGACTCCGCGCTCGCCGCAGCCCTGGCGGCGCGCGCGCTCGGCGCCGGCCGCGTCCACGCCTTCTGCCTGCCCCACCGCAGCTCGGACCCGCGCTCGGAGGCCGACGCGCGCGCGGTCGCCGGCGCGCTCGGTCTCCCCTTCCGCGTGCTCGACATCTCCGCCCAGGTCGACGCCTACTTCGCGGCCGCCGAGCCCGACGCCGACGCCGTGCGCCGCGGCAACAAGATGGCGCGCGAGCGCATGGCGATCCTCTTCGACCAGGCCAAGAAGCTCGGCTGCCTGGTGCTCGGCACCTCGAACAAGACCGAGATCCTGCTCGGCTACTCGACCGTGTTCGGCGACAACGCCTCCTCGCTCAATCCGCTCGGCGACCTCTACAAGCAGCAGGTCTGGCAGCTCGCCCGCCACCTCGCGCTGCCGGAGGCGGTGGTCGCCAAGCCGCCGTCGGCCGACCTCTGGCCCGGCCAGACCGACGAAGCCGAGCTCGGCCTCGACTATCCGACCGCCGACGAGGTGCTCTACCTGCTCTTCGACCAGGGCCTGTCGGCGGCCGAGGTCGTCGAGCGCGGCTACCCGGCTGAAGTGGTCGAGCGCATCGTCGCGCTCGAGCGCGCCAACCGCTTCAAGCGCCGGCTGATGCTGATCGCCCGCCTGTCGGGCAGCGCGGTCAACCTCGACCGCGAGATTCCGCGCGACTGAGAGCCGCGCCCGTCGGCCCGCCTCCGAGCTCCAGCACGAGCCCCTCGCGCGCGGCGCGCTCCGGGATCTCGCGCACGTCGATCTCCCGCTCCCCGGCGCGCACGCGGATCGCCAGCGGCCGCACGCCGCGCGCGGCCCCGGTCGAGTACGGGAAGCGCAGCTCGGCGACGCCGTCCGCGCCGGCCGGAACGACGTCGAGCCAGGGGAAGAGGCGACCGCGCGGCGAGGCGAGCTCCGCCTCGAGCGACACCTCGGCCGTCGGCTCGAGGCCGCGCACGACCAGGCGCGCACCGCGCACGCGCTCGTAGAGCTTGAAGACGGGCAGCTCGCGCCCGTCGCCGAGGGTCTCGCCCCGGGCGCTCTCCTCGACCAGGCGGAGGCCGCGCAACGGCGGCACGAATCGCCCGTCCGGCGCGAGCGCCGCCGTGCCCAGCTGGCGCGCGGCCCGGTAGAGGACGGTCGAGAGGATCGCCGGGCGGAAGTCGATCGCGAGCCGGCCGCCCGCCGCCGGGCGGCTCGCCGCGACCAGGCGCGCGCGCTCGGCCTCCGTGGGCAGCAGCCCCGACAGCGTCTCGGCCAGCTCGCCGACCAGCAGGTAGCGCACTCCGGCCCGGTCGAGCAGCGCCTCGGCCTCCGCCTCCGACTCGGCGAGCAGGACGCGGCGCGGCAGCGAGAGGTCGGCGAGCCAGTCGCCGAAGTTGTCGACCGCCGCCGGATGGCGCCCGTAGTACTGCACGTAGTGGCCGAACGACCACTCCGCGAGCACCACGCCGCGCTCGGCTTCGCCGCTCGCGCCCGCGCGGGCGCGCAGGCCGAGCAGCACGTCGAACGAGTCCGCCAGCGCGCGCTCGGAGACCTCGACCGGCCGCGCCGCGGCGCGCTGCGGCAGCGCGACGACGGCGAGCAGCCCGGCCGCCGCGAGAGCGCGGCCGGCGGGCGCGCGCAGGCGCGTCAGGGCGGGCGCCAGGGCCGCCGTCGCGGCGAGCCCGAGCGGCAGGCCGAGGTGGCCGGCGAAGCGCGCCTGCGCGGCGGCGAGCAGGACCGCCACCGCGAGCA
>JAFNAE010000137.1 GCA_017860005.1 Acidobacteriota bacterium
CCGCCCTCGGCGAGGCCGACCGCGAGCGTGTCGAAGAACGGCTCCGCGGGCAGCCGGTGCCCGAGCCGGCGCACGCCCTCGGCGAGCGTGGCGGCCAGGGCGTGGACGCGGCCGGCGATGGCGGCGAGGCCCTCGGGCCCGTGGTAGACCGCGTACATCGCGGCCAGGATCGCAGGCAGCACCTGCGCGGTGCAGATGTTGGAGGTCGCCTTCTCGCGCCGGATGTGCTGCTCCCGGGTCTGGAGCGACATGCGCAGCGCGCTGCGCCCCTCGACGTCGCGCGAGACGCCGATGATGCGCCCCGGCATCTGGCGCTTGTACTCGTCGCGCGTCGCCAGGAACGCGGCGTGCGGTCCGCCCCAGCCCATCGGCACGCCGAAGCGCTGGGTCGAGCCGAGCGCGACGTCGGCGCCGAACTCGCCCGGCGGGCGCAGCAGCACGAGCGCGAGCGGGTCGCAGGCCACGATCAGGAGCGCGCTCGCGCCGTGGGCCCTCTCGGCCAGCGGCGCGAAGTCGCGCACGCGGCCGTCGGTGCCGGGATACTGCACGAGCACGCCGAAGATCCGGCCGCTCGCGAAGTCGGCGCCGAACGGATCGCCGACCGCCACCTCGATGCCGACCGCCTCGGCGCGGGTCTTCACGACGCCGATCGTCTGCGGGTGGCAGTCGTCGGCGACGAAGAACACCGGGCGCTCCAGGGCCTCGAGCTTCGGATGAACGGCGGCCGCCAGGTGCATCGCCTCGGCGGCGGCGGTCGCCTCGTCGAGCAGCGAAGCGTTGGCGATCGCCAGCCCGGTGAGCTCCGAGACCATAGTCTGGAAGGTGAGCAGTGCCTCGAGCCGGCCCTGCGAGATCTCGGCCTGGTAGGGCGTGTACTGGGTGTACCAGCCCGGATTCTCGAGGATGTTGCGCTGCACCACGCCGGGCATGCGCGTGCCGTGGTAGCCCATGCCGAGGTAGGAGCGCAGGCGCCGGTTGCGCCCGGCGGCCGCGCGCAGGTGCGCGGAGAGCTCGGCCTCGCCCGGCGCGCGGCCGAGGCCCAGGGCGTCGATCGAGAGCGGGCGCTCGCGCCGGATCGTCGCCGGCACGGTCGAATCGACGAGCTCCCGCATCGTGGCGCAGCCGATCTCGGCGAGCATCTCGCGGGTCTCCTCCGGCGAGGAGCCCAGATGGCGGCGCGCGAAGGTGTCGAGGGGCGCGAAGACTGGGTGGGTCAAGCCGTCACTTCCCTTCCTTGGTGTACTCCTCGTAGGCCGCGGCGTCCATCAGCTCGGCGAAGGCCGACGAGGAGGAGTACTTGATCTTGACCAGCCAACCGTCGCCGTGAGGGTCCTCGTTGACCGACTGCGGGTCGTCCTTCAGGTTCTCGTTGACCTCGACGATCTCGCCGGCCACCGGCGTGTAGACCTCGGCGACGGCCTTGACCGACTCGATGGTGCCGATCTCGTCGCCGGCGTCGAAGACGTGCCCGACCTCGGGCGTCTCGACGAAGACCACCTCGCCCAGCTGGTTCTGGGCGAAATCCGTGATGCCGAGGACGCAGGTGTCGTCCTCGATGCGCACCCATTCGTGCTCGCGGGTGTAGCGGCAATCGGTCGGGTACATGCCTCTCTCCTCCTGCGGGTCGGGTGAAGCCGTGCGCCCCTACCGGGGCCGCTTGTAGAACGGAAGCGGGACGACGCGGGCCGGAATCGCGCGCCCGCGCACGTCGATCTCGAGCGCGGTGCCGGGCACGGCGAGCGCGGTCTCGACGTAGCCCATGCCGAGCGCCTTCTCGAAGGTCGGGCTGAAGGTGCCGCTGGTGACCACCCCCACCTCGCGCCCGCCCGAGACGAACTTGTGGCCGTGCCGGGCGATGCCGCGACCCACGACCTCGTAGCCGATCAGCTTGCGGGTCAGCGGTCGTGCGCGCGACGCGACGAGGGCGTCGCGGCCGATGAAGTCGCCCTTGTCGAGCTTGATCACCCAGTCGAGACCCGCCTCCCAGGGCGTCGTCTCGCGGTCGATCTCCTGCCCGTAGAGCGGCATCGCGGCCTCGAGCCGCAGCGTGTCGCGGGCGCCGAGCCCGGCGGGCACGAGGCCCATGGGCGCACCGGCATCGAGCAGGGCGTCCCACACCGCGCCGGCGTCGGCGGGCTCGACGAAGAGCTCGAAGCCGTCCTCGCCGGTGTAACCGGTGCGCGACAGGATCGCCGGCTTGCCGGCGACCTGGCCGGTCGCGAAGCCGTAGTTGCGGATGGTGCCGAGGTCGGTCGCGGTGAGCTTGGCCACGATCGCGGCCGCCTTCGGGCCCTGGATCGCGATCAGCGCCCAGCGCTCCGAGACGTCCTCGACGGCGAGGCCCGGGTGCGGCTGCGCCGCGGCCCAGGCGAAGTCGTTCGCCGCGTTCGAGGCGTTGACGACCAGCAGCAGCTCCTCGGGCGAGGTCTTGCACACCAGCAGGTCGTCGATGTAGGTGCCCTCGGGCGTGAGGAACGCGCTCAGGTGGATGCGCCCGGGCGCGAGCTTGGCGACGTCGTTGGGAGTGAGGCGCTGGACGAAGTCCTGGGCGCCCGCGCCGGCGACGCGGATCTGGCCCATGTGCGAGACGTCGAACAGGCCCGCGGCCGAGCGGACCGCGCGGTGCTCGTCGATCACTCCGGCGTACTGGACCGGCATCTCCCAGCCCGCGAAGTCGACCATCCGGGCCCCGGCGGCGACGTGTCGATCGTAGAGAGGAGTACGGCGCGGAAGAGCGCTCATGACGCTCCGGACTCTATACCCGGCGCCGCCGGGGTGGACCCTTCCGCGCGGACGGTGTGGGCCGCTCCGCACCGCCGCCGGCGGCCACCCGCTAGGGTGGGGACGTCTCCCGAATCCGGAGCGTCGCCATGTTCTTCGCGCCCTCGCCGCGCCCGCCCCGTCTCTACTCGCGCCCGACCGGCGTGCCGGCCCGCGCCCCGGCCCCGCTGCCCGGCAGCGAGTACCCGCTCGCCTCCGCGATGCGCCGCAAGCGCCCGCGGCTCGGCCCCGGGCCGCCCGACCTGCCGCCCGTCCGCCCGCCGCTCGGCGTGCTCGTCTACACGCGCGCCGGCTTCGGCCACCGCGGCTCGGAGCTGGCCGCGTTCGACGCGCTCGGCGGCACCGACGCCGAGCGCCTCGCGGCCTGGGTGACGCAGCAGCTCCAGCCGGCCGCGATCGCCGACACCGAGTGCGACGCCAAGCTCGCGGCCGGCGCCTACGCCACCCTGGGCAAGTCCTATACCCAGCTCTGGCAGGACCACTTCGTCGCCGACAACGACTGGGACGAGCGCATCCAGCCCGCCACCGAGACCGAGCTCGCGACCTGGACGCGCGCGGTGTACAGCAAGCGCCAGCTGCTCGAGTCGCTCGTCCACTTCTGGCACAACCACTTCAACGTCTACGCCTACGAGTTCGTCGAGGGCCCGATGTGGGTGCACTGGGACCGCGACGTGATCCGCGCCCACGCGCTCGGCAACTTCCGCCTCCTGCTCGAGGCGGTGTGCAAGGCGCCCGCGATGCTGGTCTACCTCGACAACTTTGTGAACTTCGCCGAGGACCAGGCCGGCTACTCCAACGAGAACTTCGCGCGCGAGCTGCTCGAGCTCCACGTCCTCGGCGCCGCGGCCTCCTACGGCCGCATCCCGCGCTCCCAGGTGCCGCTCGACCCGCAGGGCCGGCCGCTCGGCTACTGCGAGGAGGACGTCCAGGACGTGGCGCGGGCGCTGACCGGCTGGACCTTCGACATCGACTGGGAGTCCTGGCGCTGGGGCGGCGGCAACAGCGGGCAGTTCGTCTGGGTGGACTCGCTCCATTCGACCGAGGCCAAGCGCATCCTGGGCGTCGACCTGCCGGCCGGGCGCACCGCCCAGGTCGACGGCCGCCACCTGCTCGACGTCATCGCCGCGCACCCGGCGACCGGCCGCTTCCTCGCCACCAAGCTCTGCCGCCGCCTGGTCGGGGACTTCCCGCCCCCCGAGCTGATCGACTCGGCGGCCGCGCTCTGGACCTCGCTCTGGCAGAGCCCGACCCAGATCTCGCAGGTGATCCGGCACATCCTGGTCGAGCGGCCGGAGTTCGCTCTCACCTGGGGCGAGAAGATCAAGCGCCCGTTCGAGATCGCGGTCTCGGCGCTGCGCGCGATGGGCACCGGCGTCCGCTTCTACCAGCAGGTGCCCGCGCCGCCCGACTGGAACGACTGGCATCCCGACTTCCAGCGCACCGCCTCGCTGCACTGGATGTTCGAATCGGCCGGCCAGGTCGTGTTCGGCTGGCACCCGCCCAACGGCCATCCCGACCTGCGCGGCGCCTGGCAGTGCTCGACGCCGCGGGTGGCGCTCTGGCGGCTGGTCAACTGGATGATCGAGACCGACGACGACGGCAACGGCCGCTTCGCCGGGATCGTGCCCTGGACGCTCGCCACGCTGCCCGCCGGCGAACGCAGCGCCAACGCGGTGGTCGACCTCTGGCTGTGGCGGATCTTCCACCACGGCGTCCCGGCCGCCGACCGCGCGCAGCTGGTCGAGTTCCTGAGCCAGGGCTTCAATCCCGACCTCGACCTGCCGCTCACCACCAACGACTGGCCCTACTACTGGCAGGACCGCGTCAACTCGCTCGTCGGCCTGATCTTCATGTCGCCCGAGTTCCTCTGGCGCTGACCCCGGACGGAGACCCCCATGTCGCGCTGCCACTGCCAGACCACCCGCCGCGGCTTCGTCACCGGCTGCTCGGCCGCCATCGCCGCGCTCGCCGGCTCGCGCTTCAATTCGCTCGCCTTCGCCCAGGGCGGCAACCCGAACGACGAGATCCTGGTCGTGCTCTTCCTGCGCGGCGGCCAGGACGGCCTGAACCTGGTGATCCCGACCGGCGGTTACGACCGTGGCCGCTACCAGGCGCTGCGCCCGAACCTCGCCATCCCGGCCGCGGTCGCCGCCGCGCGCCCGCTCGGCTCGCTGCCCGGCCCCGACGGCGCGGTCGCGCTCGGCCTCCACCCCGCCGCGGCACCGCTCTTCGACCTCTACCAGGACGGCAGGCTCGCGGTCGCGGTCGCCTGCGGCATGTCGGCCAACGAGCGCAGCCACTTCGACTCGATGACCTGGATGGAGCTCGGCACCCCGGGGGTGGGCAACACCTCGTCCGGCTGGCTGACCCGCCACCTGGCGAGCGCCAGCAACCTGCCGCCCCAGATGCTGATGCCCTCGGTCTCGATCGGCGGGCTCCAGGCGCTCTCGCAGCTGGGCAGCTACGAGACGGTCGCCATGGGCAGCCCGTACGACTTCTCGCTCTCGACCGGTCCCTGGTCCGCGCGCACCGCGCAACGCGTGGCGCTGCGCAACCTCTACGAGGGCGACACGACCTGGCTCCACCAGGCGGGCGTGCAGGCGCTCGACGCGGTGGACATCGTCGAGCTCTACGCCTCGGGCGGCTACGTGCCGCTGCCGGGCGCGGTCTACCCGGACACCTGGTTCGGCGACAACCTCAAGACGATCGCGCAGTTCATCAAGCTCGACCTCGGCCTGCGCATCGCGACGCTCGACCTCGGCGGCTGGGACCACCACGAGAGCGAGGTCGTCAACGGCTCGCCCACGCAGGGGATCTTCGCGGACCTGGTCGACGAGCTGTCGCGCGGGCTGGCCGCCTTCTGGGCCGACCTCGACGACCCGGCGGTGAACTTCCCGAACCAGCGCCTGACGCTGGTGGTGATGTCGGAGTTCGGCCGCCGCGCCTACGAGAACGACGCCACCGGCACCGACCACGGCCACGGCAACAACCTGCTGGTGCTCTCCGGCCACGCCATCGGCGGCCTGCACGGCACCTGGCCGGGGCTGCGCGAGGAGCTGCTCAACGAGGGCGACCTCGAGGTCACCACCGACTTCCGGCGCGTGCTCTCCGAGATCGTCGTGCGCCGCCTGGCCAACCCGCGGCTCGACCTCGTCTTCCCCGGCTACACCGGCTACCAGCCCCTGGGCGTGGTGACCGGCGTCGACCTCGGCGTCGGCGAGCCGATCTTCTCCGACGGCTTCGAGACCGGCGACACGCGCAACTGGATCGTCGGCCCCTGACTCAGGGCACCGCCGGCGGAAGCGAGCCAACCTCGGGCGGCAGGGGGCGGGCGGGGGCGTCGAGGAGGTCGACGACGTCGGCGGCGGCGCGCAGCTCTTCGGTCCAGCGGTCGATCTCCTCGTTGAGGCGCCGCTCGCGCAGCAGGGCGCGGATCTGCTCGCGCACCTGGTCGATCGGCGGCGGCGGCTGGCCGTCGCGGGCGAGCTCGGGGACGAGCTCCTCGTCGTAGTAGCGGCGGATCTCCTCGACGCCGACGAACACGCGCGGCCCCAGCCGCTGCTCGACGTAGGCGAGCACCGAGAGCTGGCGCGCCACGACCTGGCGCAGGTCGCTCTCGGCCAGGCCCAGGCGCTCGAGCTCGGCGCGATAGGCGGCCTCGTCAGGGAAGCGCGCGGCGAGCGCCTCGACCTGGCGGTCGACCTCCTCGAGCGGCGTCTCCTCGAAGCCGTAGCGGCCGATCTCGTGCAGGCGCAGGCGCTGCTCGATCAGGCCATCGAGCACCCGGCGCCTGAGCGCCTCCGGGCTCTCGCCCGCGCCCGCTTCGAGCACGCGCAGGCCGATCACGCGTTCGACGTCCGAGAGCAGGATCGGGTCCTCGTCGACCACCGCCACGACGCGGTCGACCAGGCGCGGCGGTGCGGGAGTCTCCTGCGCGTGCGCCGCGAGCGCGGCGGCCGCCAGGGCGAGGGGGAAGAGCGCGGAGAGGGAGCGGCTGCGGGCCACGAGCGACCGGGGCCGGATGCTAGCATCCGGCCCCGGTGAGCGAGGAGCGCAAGACTCGCATCCGCGTCGGCCTGGCGCAGATCGACGCGCGCCTGGGCGAGGTCGAGGCGAATCTCGCGCACCACCTCGAGTGGATCGCGCGCGCCCGGCGCGACGGCGTCGAGCTGCTGGTCTTCCCGGAGCTGTCGTTGACCGGCTACCGGCTCCTCCACCTGACGCCGCGCGTCGCGCTCCAGCCCGCCTCCTCGCCCGTCATCGCCGCGCTCGCGCGCGCCGCGCCCGAGCTCGCCGTCGTGGTCGGCTGCGTCGAGGAGGACGAGCGCGGCTTCCTGTTCAACAGCGCGCTGCTGCTCCACGGCGGCCGCGTCGCGCACGTCCACCGCAAGCTCTACCTGCCCACCTACGGCATCTTCCAGGAGGGCCGGTTCTTCA
>JAFNAE010000138.1 GCA_017860005.1 Acidobacteriota bacterium
GGTCTTCTCGGTCGCCTCCGGCCTCGGCCTCATGCTCGCCCTGGTGCTGATGGCCGGCATCCGTGAGGAGGCCGAGCTCTCGAACGTGCCGCGCCTGCTGCGCGGCACGGCGATGAGCTTCCTGATCGCCGGCATCCTGTCGCTCGCCTTCATGGGCTTCGCGGGGCTCTTCTCGGGCTCGTGAGCGCCGTCGACCTGATCGCGATCGCGGCCCTGGCGGCGGCGTGCGCCGGCTGGGTCCTCCTCCAGCGCTGGGTCGCGCGCCGGGATCCGGGCAACCCGGGCGTGAAGCGCGAGTGCGACGGCGGCTGCGGCGGCTGCGAGCGGAGCGGCGACGCGAGCCGCGACCCGATCTGCGACCGGAGCTGCGATGGCTGAGCCCCGGCCTCGCCCCCGCTACCGCTCCGCGGTGCTCGGCGCGCTGGCGACCGCGGTCGTGGTGGCGCTCGCCATCGCCGCGGCGCGCGGCGAGCGCTTCGAGACCTTCGCCGGCGAGGCGATGGCGACGCGCTGGGAGGTGACGCTCCCGGCGCGCGTCGGAGCCGAGCCGGCGGCCGCGGAGTGCTTCGCGCTCTTCCGGCGCCTCGACCTGCTGATGTCGGAATGGAAGGAGGGCTCGCCGCTGTCGGCGGTCAACCGCGCGGCGGGTGTCGCCCCGGTCGAGGTCCCGGAGGAGCTGTTCGAGCTGCTCGACCTCTCGGTCGAGCTCGGCCGGGAGACGGACGGCGCCTTCGACATCAGCTGGGCGGCGCTCTGGGGGCTGTGGGACTTCCGCGCCGCGGTGCCGAAGCTGCCGGACGCCTCGGAGATCGAGGCGCGCCGGCGGCTGATCGACTACCGGCGCCTGGAGCTCGACCGCGCGGCGGGCACCGCCTTCCTGCCCGAGGCCGGGATGCAGCTCGGCCTGGGCGCGATCGGCAAGGGCTACGCGCTCGAGCGCGCCGCGGAGCTGCTCGAGGCGCGCGGCTTCGGCGACTTCATGCTGGTCGGCGGCGGCCAGGTGGTGACGCGCGGCCGGCGCGGCGGGCGGCCCTGGCGCGTCGGCCTGCGCGACCCGCGCGGCGCGGCGGACGAGGTCTTCGCCCGCGTCGAGCTCGAGGGCGCCTCGCTCTCGACCTCGGCCGACAACGAGAGCTTCTTCGTCATCGACGGCCGCCGCTACCACCACATCCTCGACCCGCGCACCGGCTGGCCGGCCGCGAGCGGCCTGAGGAGCGCCACCGTGCTCCACCGCGACGCCACCGTGGCCGACGCCCTGTCGACCGCGGTGCTGGTGCTCGGCTGGGAGCGCGGCTCCGCGGTCGTGCTGCGCCTCGGCGGCGAGGCGGCGGCGGTCGACGAGCGCGGCGAGGTCGCCGCCACCCCCGGCCTCGAGCCGAAGCTCGAACGCCTGCGCGTGCCGCGCCGGGACTGAGCCCGGGTTCAGACTTCGTTCAGATCGAACGCGCCGCTCGAGGGCGGGTCCCGGAAGCGGTCCTGGATCTGCTCGACCTCGGCGCGGCGGGTGGCGAGCGCGTGCACGCACTCGGCGTCGAGGGTGTGGCCGGCGAGCTCCTCGAGGTGGACGAAGGCCTCGTCGTTGGACCACGCCGGCTTGTAGGGGCGCACGCTGGTCAGCGCGTCGAAGACGTCGGCCACCGCCACGACGCGCGCCTCGAGCGGAATCTCCGCGCCGGTGAGGCCGGCCGGGTAGCCGCTGCCGTCGACGCGCTCGTGGTGGGCAGCGACGATGTTGCGCATCATGCCGAGGTGGGCGTCGTGGGCGAGCTCGAAGCTGTGCGCCAGCAGCTCCACCATCTCGAGGCCGCGCTCGACGTGCCGCCGCATCGCCTCGATCTCGCCGGGCTCGAGCCGCGCGGGCTTGAGCAGGAGCTGGTCGGGGATGCCGATCTTGCCCACGTCGTGGACGGGGGCCAGCAGGTGCACGAACTCGGCGAACTCGTCGTCGCGGCCCTCGCGCCCGGCCACCTCGCGCGCGATCAGGCGCGCGTAGCGGGACATGCGCTCGAGGTGGGCGCCGGTCTCCTCGTCGCGCAGGCGGGTGACCTCGCGCGCCAGCGCCACGGCGCCGCGCAGCGAGCGCGCGGGCGCGAGCGCGGCGGCCACGCGCAGGTGGACGAGCTCCGCCAGGGCGGCGAGGCGCCAGGGCGGCGGCGGGCGGAAGGCGCCGGTCCGCAGCGAGTCGAAGAAGACGAAGGCGGCGAGCCGCCCGCCCTCGAAGAACGGGCGCGTGTAGCTGGAGCGGAAGCCGCGCGAGAGGAGCAGCCGCGAGTGGGCGCTCGGGCTGCCCGCGAAGACGCGCAGGTCGTCCACGATCCGGTCCGTCCCCGACTCGGCGAGCTCGACCAGCGACGACACATGCTCGAGCGGGACCTCGTAGAGGGCGAACGGCGCCGGCCCGTGGGTGCTGTGGACGAAGGTGCGCAGCCCGCCGGTGGCGCTGTCGTGGAGCGCGACGGCGACGCGGTCGAGTCCCTCGATCTCGAGTCCGAGCTCGCGGTGGAGAGTCTCGAGCTGGGCGCGCACCGGGGTCGCGCCGCCGTGGGGCTCCGGGGGCATGGCGGGGCCTCCGTCCACCGCGATTGTCCTCCCCGGCGCCCGACGCCACCCGACCCGGCCGGGCGGGGGCCTAGAATCCGGGGCTCGGGAGGGCGCATTGAGCCAACGCAGACGGAACCGAGGACGGCGCGAGACGCGGCAGCCGGGCACCCCGCCCGCCCCGGCCCTGGCCGAGCGGCTCGCGCGGCGCGTGCAGCGCGAGCACCCCGCCCTGAGCTTCACCCGCGCCAAGCAAGCGGTGGTCGCCGGGCAGGTCACGGTGGGCGGCGAGGTCGTCCAGGACCCGGGCCTCGTGGTGGCGCCCGGCGTGCGCGTCGTCTTCGATCCCGCGCTGCCCGCGCTCGCGCGCCCGCTCCAGCGCAAGGTCGAGATCCTGCACGCCGACCAGGACGTGGCGGTGGCGCTCAAGCCGGCCGGGCTGCTCACCCAGCCCACCCCCGAGCGCGAGCAGGACACGCTCGTCTCGCGCGTCTCGCTCGCGCTCACGCGCCGCCGCGGCGAGCGGCCCTACCTCGCGGTCGTCCAGCGCCTGGACCGGAACACCTCCGGGCTGATCGTCTTCGCCACCAGCCGGCGCGGGCTCGAGTCGCTCCAGGCGCAGCTCGGAGAGCGCTCGCTCGGACGCGTCTACGAGGCGGTGGTGGAGGGCGACCTCGAGGGGGAGGCGGGGACCTTCGACCAGGACCTGGTCGGCGACGGCACGCACCGCCGGCGCTGGATCGCCCACCCGGGCGAGGCGGGGCGGCCGGCGGTGACGCACTGGGCGGCGGTGCGCCGCTTCGGGGTCGCGACCCTGGTGCGGGTCACGCTCGAGACCGGGCGCACCCACCAGATCCGCATCCACTTCGCCGCCGCCGGCCACCCGGTGCTGGGCGACCGCGTCTACCGCCGCCGGGGCGGAGAGCCGCCGGCGCCCTTCCCCCGCCTCGCGCTCCACGCCGCCGAGCTCGCCTTCCGTCACCCCGCCGACGGCCGGCCGATGCGCTTCCAGTCGCCGCGCCCGGCCGACCTCGCCGCCCTGCTCAACAAGCTCGCCGCCAAGCGCTCGACCGCGCCCAGCTCCCGGCGCCCGCCGTCCCGGCCGGCGCGCGCGAGCGGTCGCCCGCCACGTCGGCAACGTTAGGAGGATCGCATCGCCATGAGACCGCTCGCGTTCGCCGCGTTGCTGCTCGCCGGGGACGCCGCCCTGGCTCAGAACCTGCTCGTCAACCCGGATCTCGACGACGGCCCCTCGGGTTGGGTCCTCGGCTGCGGCACCGACCTGCAGTGGATCGCCGACGACGAGGCGTCCTGCCCGGGCTCGGGGTCGCTGCACGTCACCGGCGGCCCGTGCATGGGATCCGAGGGAGCCGGCGCCGGCCAGTGCGTCCCCGCCACGGGGCTCGCGCAGCTCTCGGTGTCCGGACGCGTGCGCGCCACGGCCGGCTTCGCGGTGATCTTCCTCGCCTACTTCGAGTCCGTGGACTGCTCGGGCGCGGAGATCGACACGGCCCTCCTGCCCGTCGGCGCGCCTCCGGGACAGTGGCAGACGGTGTCCCTGCCGGTCGCGGTGCCGCCGCCCGCGACCAACTCGATCCTGGTCGGCATCGGGGCCGGCAGCAGCGGCCCCGTCGACGCCGACATCGACGCCGGCTACGCCGGCGCGCTGCCGCTGATCTTCCGCGACGGCTTCGAGGGCGACCTGGCGGCCTTCCCGCCCGGCTGCCGGTGGGACGCCGCGGTGCCCTGACCCGGGGGCGGTGGCCGCCGGTCGCGCGCTCCGCTACTCGAGCTTCGCCAGCGCCCGCTCGGTGGCGGCGAGCAGCGCCTCGGGGCCGACCGGGGCGCCGGTGGCCTGCTTCATCCACAGGTCGGGAGCGATGTTGCCGAGGCGCGCCATGCGCTCGAACTCCGGTCCCAGCGCGCCCGCGCGCTCGACCTGCTCCTGGATCTGGAAGGCGATGAAGTGTCCGATCGGGTAGTCGGGCAGGTAGAGCACGTTCGAGATCATGTGCGAGTAGATGCCGAGCAGCGGCGAGTCCTTCACGCCGAGCACCGGCCCCCAGGTGCGGTTCCAGACCCGCCTGGCGATGGCGACCGTCGCCTCGCGCAGCTCGGCCGGCGTCGCGCTCGGGTGCTCGTACATCCAGTGCCAGACCTCCATGTCGACGAGCGCCACCGCGGCGATCTCGGCCGTGCCCCAGAAGGCATCGAGCGTCTCGAGCGCGCGGCTCTCCTCGGTCGGCTTGGCGAGCCCCAGCAGCTCGAGGTCGCGCGCCTGGAAGGTGAACGCCAGGGCCTCCGTGAAGGCCGTGTTGGGGACGCCGGCGAGCAGGGCGAAGTCGACGTCGTTGAGCGAGATCGTCTGCTCGATGTTGTGGCCGAGCTCGTGGACCGCGATGTTGTAGCCCTTGTAGTTCATGCCGCCCGGCTCGACGCGCGTGCGCAGGTAGGCGGGCAGGCCGGGCAGGCCCGCGCCGAAGGCGTGCCCGATACCGCGCGAAGGGTGGACCTCGACCATGGCGGCGAGACGGCGCGCGCTCTCCGGGGCGAAGCCCAGTGCGCCCAGGATGCGCGGCAGGTCTTCGGCGAACGCGCGCGCGCTCGGGTAGCGCGCGGCCACCGCCGCGTCGAGCTCCGCCTGGCCGTGCTCGGAGCGCGGCCGGAAGCCGTTGTACCAGACGTCGAACGGCTCGAGCGGACGGCCGAGGCGCGCCCGGACCAGCGCGGCGACGCGCGGCAGGAGCGGCGAGGCCAGGACCTGCTCGAACATCGCGCGCACGCGCGGCTCGGGCAGCTCGCGGCCCTCGTCGAAGCTGCGCGCGATGAGCGTCGGCGCGGTCGGCGACCAGGGGTCGGCGAGCCGGGCGGCGCGATAGACGTCGAGCAGCTTGGCGTAGCGGGTGTCGGGCTCGGGAGCGGTACCGGGCGCGGAGCGGGGCGCCGCGGCGCGCCCGCGCCCGCCGCTGTCGTCGACCGGCGAGGCGGCGACCCGGTTGGAGAGCGGGCGCCAGTCCACGCCCGGGTTGTCGATCACCGCGGCGGGGATGGTCTGGGTGACGATGCGCTCCATGGCGGCCGCGATCAGGCGCTGCCGGGCGAGGCCCTGCGCGTCGGCGTAGGCGGCCTTGATCTCGTCGCGCAGGTTCCAGTGCGTGACCAGGCGGAGGCCAGCGGGAAACAGGCGCCGGCCCTCCTCGTCGAGCACGTGGTGCATCCAGAGGTTGTACTGCGCGATGTAGTTGTCCGCCGCCGAGGCCGCCGCGGTCAGCGCCTGGGTGGCCGCGGCCGGGACGCGGCGCGAGAACGGCCGGGTCAGGCGCGCCTCGGCCCACTCGCGGCGGGTCCAGCCCTCGCCCGCGGCGAGCCGCTCGTCGAGGGTGGTGAGCGGGAAGTTCAGCAGCACCACGAAGGCGAGCCGGTTGGCGAACAGGTCGTCGGACAGGTGCGCGTCCGGGGCGTAGCCAGCGAGGATCTCGTCGAAGGGCAGGATCGCGCCGGCGTCGAGGTCGACGTGCATGCGCAGCGCGCGGACGATCTCGACCAGGTGTCCGCCGGTCTGCTGGAGGGCCGCCTCGAGGCGCGCAAACATCGCGTCGCGGGTGGCGGGATCGGCCGCGAAGTGGGTGCGCGCGAGCTCTTCGAAGGCGGCGGCGTCGCCGTCCTCGGCGCGCCAGAGGCTCGAGGCCTGGGCGAGGCCGCGCGCGAGCCGGGCGCGGACCGCTTCGCCGTGGCGGGCGACGAGCTCCGCCTCGAGGCGGGCGATCGACGCCGCGAGGTCGGGAGCGGTGGGCTCGGCGGCGGGCAGCGCGCCCGCCTGGAGGGCGAGCGAGAGGACGAGCAGAAGGGCGGACATCGGGACGATCGAGGTGCGGCGCATGGGGACCTCCGGGTGCC
The DNA here is from genome assembly GCA_017860005.1 of Acidobacteriota bacterium. GTDB lineage: Bacteria > Acidobacteriota > Thermoanaerobaculia > Multivoradales > JAGPDF01 > JACTMI01. The sequence continues at coordinate 6,436 of JAFNAE010000138.1, forward strand.
CGGAGTCTGTCATCGCGGCGGGGCCCGGCGGCCGCCTGGACGGGTGGGCGCACGGTTGTGGCGGCGCGCTGCGCCGCACTAGGCTCCCGCCATGGCCGAGGAGTTCGAGAGCCTGATCGAGGCGAGCCTGCGCCGCGGCGAGCCGGTGGCCCTGGCGACCGTGCTGAGCGGCCCCACCGCGGGCCGCCGCCTGCTGGTCTGGGTCGCCGGGCATACCTTCGGGGATCTGGGCTGGCCGCGCCTGAACCAGCGCGTAGCGCTCTACGCCGAGCAGCTGCTCGAGCGCGGCGCGCGCCCCGCCGCCGCCAAGAAATTCGAGCTGCCGGGCGCCGGCAACGTCGAGGTCCGCCTCGAGCTGCGCCTGCCCTGAAGGGCGCCGCGCTACTCGCGGCGCGCGAGGCGGACGAGACTCTCGAGCGTGCGCAGCTTGCGGTCCTTGGCCGCGAACAGGCGCGCCGCGAACAGCGCCGAGGCGGCGTGCGCGGAGAGCAGGTCGAGCAGGTCGCGGTCCTCGCTGCCCAGCGCGGGCTTGTGGTCGAGCAGCTTGAGCACGACCAGCGCGCCCACGATCTCGTCCTGGATCTTGAGCGGCACCGCCGCCAGCGCCGAGGAGCCCTCGCGCGGCCCCAGCCGCAGCACGCCGTCGGCGAGCGCGCCGTCCACGAGCGGGTCGCCACCCTCGTAGACCGCACCCGCGAAGCGGGGCGCCTCGGTCGCGATCCTGCCCTGGGTGTGGACGATCTCGCATTCGAGCCCGCCCTCCCGGCGCAGCAGCA
>JAFNAE010000304.1 GCA_017860005.1 Acidobacteriota bacterium
CTCGAAGCGGGCCAGGCGTTCCGGGTCCTGGGTGAATGCCGCCGGCAGGACCTTGATCGCGACCTCGCGCTTCAACCTGGTGTCGGTGGCGCGCCAGACCTCGCCCATCCCGCCCTCGCCCAGCTTGGCGGTGATCTCGTACGGGCCGAGGCGGGCGCCGGTTGCCAGGGTCATCGCCGGGTCCCGGCGGGGACCAGGCGATCGAGCTCCGCGAACCAGTCGAAGACGACGCGCAGGGTGCGTGTAGCCGGGGTGCCGGCGCCGCGGCGGACCATGACGAAGCCGCGGCCGTCGGGCAGGACGTCGTAGTTGCGCGGCCGCTCCCAGACGAAGTCGGCGCTCTCGAACAGGCGCCGGGGGGCGCTGGCGGCGAAGCGGGGCGAGCGCTCGATCGCGACCCGCATCAGCTTGTTCCCCTCGGCGTAGAAGAGCTCGCGGCCGTCGCGCGACCAGACCGGTCCCGTGCCGCCCTGGTTGGAGATGGCGTATTTCGCCCCCGGTCCCGGGAAGGGACGGACATAGACCTCGCTGCGTCCCGTGTCGTTGGCGGCGTAGGCGAGCAGGGCGCCGTCCGGCGAGAAGGCGGGGTGGTCCTCGTCGTATTCGGTGGCGAGGAACGGCGTCGTCTCGCCGGTCTGCCGGTCGAAGACGAAGATGTCGTTGCGGTCGCGCCTCGCATCGCGCGTCACGGCCACGAATCGGCCGTCCCCGGACACCGCCTCCGCGAGGGGCGCGAAATCGGTCGTCACCAGGCGCGCCGGAGGCGTGCCGCCGTCGATCTGTTGTTCGAGGATCTGCCGGTCGGAGCGGCCGTGCGCCTGCGCGCTGACCAGGATCCGCTCGCCGTCCGCCAGCCAGATCGGATTGTGGACGTCGCCGTCGAGCGCGAGGCGCGACAGCGACTGGCGCTCGAGGTCGAACAGCCAGAGGGTGCAGTCGGGCTGCGCCGCGCGCCGCAGCAGAACCTGCCTGCCGTCGGGCGAGACGCGCGGCTGCGCCCAGGAGGCGCGCTCCGCGACGACCGTCGTCACGAGGCCACCGCGATCCGCCACCTCGACCGTGAAGTCGTCGCCGAACTGGGCGCCGATCGAATAGACGAGGGTGCCGTTGTCGGAGACGTCGAAGGCCGGGATGGTGTCGCCCGTGGAGGCGAGGTCGATGCCCAGCTCGACCGGCATGCCCTCGACCGCCAGGCGGTCGAGGTCGAAACGCACGGCGCTCAGCCGGCCCCGCGGGTCGTCCCAGTAGACGAGGTGGCCGGTGGGCAGGTAGCGCGCCCGCGCCGAGTTGGCGACCAGCTGCCGGGAAGGGCCGCCCTCGAGCGACACCACGGCGACGCCGTTCTGGACCTCGCCGATGACCGTGTAGAGGACGTTCCGGCCATCGGGGAGGATCTGCGGATAGGCGTGCCGGCGCTCGCCCTGTTGCGGGTCGACCGCGGTCAAGCGGGCCGGCTGGCCGCCGGAGCTGGAAACTCGCCAGAGGCCGCCCGGTTCGCCGCTGGCGGGCGCCTGGCTGGAGTAGACGATCGACCCGTCCGGTCCCCAGCTGCCGGCGGCGAAGCCGTCCGCCTCCGCGAGGCAACGGCGCGCGCCGCCGTCGAGGGCGAGCACGCAGAGCTGCTGATCGGCGAAGAAGCCGATCGAGCGGCTGTCGGGCGAGAAGAAGGGGTTGAAGCCGGATTCCGTGCCGGGCAGCGTCCGGATCTCGAAGGTGTCCAGCGCGCGTCGCAGCAGCGCCGGCCGCGAGGGCGTCACGTCGTAGCCGACGATCTCGCGGCCGTCGGGCGAGATGGCGACATGGGACGAGTCGACGACCGAGAGGCCGACGATCTCGGCCCGCCGGGGAGCCGCGGAACCCGGGCCCGCGACGGCGCCGGGGCCCGCGGGCCGCAGCCAGCCCACGATCGCCAGCGCGCCGACCGCCGCCGCCGCGCCCGCGACGGCGAGGCCGGCCGAGCGCAGGCGAGCCCCGACGCGTGCCCGCTCGCCCGGCGCCGCACCGCTTCGCGCGGGATGCGCGGCGAGCTCCTCGAGCGTCACCCGCGCGTCGCCGATGGCCTGCAGGCGGCGCCGCGGATCGCGGACCAGACAGCGGCCGATCAGCTCGCGCAGCGCCTCCGGGGTCGAGCGCGGCAGCAGCGCCGGATCGGGCTCGCGCGTCATCACGTAGCCGAGGGTCTCGGCGAGAGTGTCGGCGGCGAACAGCGGCTTTCCGCTCAACATCTCCCAGAGCAGGACGCCGAAGGCCCAGATGTCGGCACGCCGGTCGACCGCCCTGCCCTTCGCCTGCTCGGGCGACATGTAGGCGGCCGTGCCCAGGATCACCCCGAGCTGCGTACCGTGGGTCCCGGTGAGCGTGGGCGAGTTCATCAGCGTCGGCGAGCGCGCCACGTCGGCGGGGCTCGTGCCCGAAACCGCGCCGGCCGGCTCCATCGCCTTGGCCAGGCCGAAATCCAGGACCTTGACCTTTCCTTCGATGGAAGCTTTGACGTTCTGGGGCTTGAGATCGCGATGGACGATGCCCTTCTCGTGGGCCTCCTCGAGCGCCTCCGCGATCTGCTTCGCGATGGAAAGGCTCTCATCCAAGGGTAAGGCTCCGCGCTCG
>JAFNAE010000305.1 GCA_017860005.1 Acidobacteriota bacterium
CGGCGCTACGTCCAGGTCTCCCAGCGCACGAACCTCGCCATGCGCCTGTGGGGCGGCTACGCGGACGGCAACCAGGCGAGCTACTTCTACATCGGCGGTCTCGACACCCTGCGCGGCTTCGACTACCGCTCCATCCTGGGCGACCGCGCCTTCTTCGCCAACCTCGAGTACCGCTTCCCGCTCATCGACGCCCTGATCGGGCCGTTCTTCGACTTCCGCGGCATCCGGGGGCGGGTCTTCCTCGACGTCGGCGGCGCCTGGTTCGAGCAGCTGGGCCAGGACTTCGAGTTCTGGGACAGCGACGAGAACCGGCTCCAGGACGGCCTCTCCTCCTACGGCTGGGGCGTGACCATCCAGTTCGGCGGGCTCGACCTCAACTGGGACTTCGCGCGCCGGTGGGACTTCAAGGACGGCGATCCCGAGGGCTTCAGCTCCTCCTTCTGGATCGGCTCGAGGTTCTGAGGTCGTGGACGCGCGCGAGCTCGAGCTGCGGCTGGCCGAGCAGGAGACCCTGCTCGAGCTCGGTCGCGCGCTCGCGGAGACCCTCGACCTGCGCCGGGTCCTGACCCTCGCGCTCGAGAAGGCGGAGCAGTTCTGCGCCGCCGAGACGAGCTCGATCTGGGAGCTCGACGAGACGCGCGGCGAGCTGTTCTTCCGCGTCGTGCGCGGGCGCGCGGCGCCCGAGATCCAGGATCTGCGCATCCGGCTCGGCGAAGGCATCGTGGGCAGCGTGGCCTCCACGGCCCGGGCGGAGGTGATCGCCGACGTCACCAGCGACCCGCGCTGGATCGGGGACGCCGCCCGCGACTTCGACACGCGCGCCATCCTCGCGGTGCCGCTGATCTCGCGCGGGCGCGTGATCGGCGTCCTGCAGCTGCTCAATCCGCTCGAGAGCGAGGGCTTCAGCGACGACGACCTGCGCCGCATGCAGCTGTTCGCCGGCTCGGTCGCGCACGCGCTCGAGAACGCTCGCCTCTACGCGCGACTGCAGCGGACCTTCGTCGAGACGGTGACCGCCTTCGCCGACGCGGTCGAGCGCCGGGACCCCTACACGGGCGGCCACCTCCACCGCGTGGTCGCCTACTCGCTGCTGCTCGGCCACGATCTGAACCTGGCCGACGCCGAGCTCGAGCGCCTGCGACTGGGCGCCACGCTCCACGACATCGGCAAGATCGGCATCCCCGACGGCGTGCTGCTCAAGCCCGGGCCGCTCGACCCCCCGGAGGCGGAGATCATGCGCCGCCACACCGTGGACGGGGCTGCCATCGTGGCGCGCATCGAGAGCCTGCGGCCGCTGGTTCCGATCGTGCGCAGCCACCACGAGCGGCTGGACGGCAACGGCTACCCGGACGGGCTCACCGCCGAGCGCATCCCGCTGCCGGCGCGCATCGTGGCGGTGGCCGACACCTTCGACGCGATGACCACCAGCCGCCCCTACCGGCGGGCGCTGGTCGCCGAGACGGCCGCCGCCGAGATCCGGCGCGTGACCGGCAGCCACCTCTGCCCGGACGTGGTGGGTGCCTTCAACCGCCTCTACGACTCCGGGCGCTTCACCACCGAGGAGGGGGCGAAGTTGGCCGATTCCTTGTCGGCCCGACTCGACCGTGAGTACAATCACTGGTAGCTCATGAAGGTCGAGATCCTCGGTTGCTACGGCGGCGAGAGCCCCGATTGCAGGATGACCTGCCTGCTGCTCGACGACGTCCTGGCGCTCGACGCCGGCTCGCTCTCGCAGGCCCTGCCCATCGAGCGCCAGCGCCAGGTCCAGTCCATCGTGCTCTCGCACTCGCACATGGACCACACCAATTCGCTGCCGTTCTTCATCGAGAACGTGTTCGGGAAGCTCCGCGACGCGGTCGACATCTACGCCTCGGCGCCGACCATCTACGCGATCCGCAAGAACCTGTTCAACAACGACGTCTGGCCCGATTTCACGCGCCTGCCCAACCACCTGCTGCCGGTCATGCGCTTCCACGAGCTGGCGGCGGAGGTGCCGATCGAGATCGAGGGGCTGCGCCTGACGCCCATTCCGGTCGATCATCCGGTGCCGACCTTCGGCTTCCTGATCGAGGACGGGCGCTCGGCCCTGGTCTGGTCGAGCGACACCGGACCCACCAAGCGGCTCTGGGAGGTCGCCAACGCGGCCGCCGAGCTGCGCGGCGTGTGGGTCGACGTGAGCTTCGAGAACGCGCTGCAGCCGATCGCCGACGTCTCCGGGCACCTGACGCCCCAGACCCTCGCCGTCCAGCTCAAGCAGCTCGAGGCCGACGTCCCGGTCGCGCTCCACCATCTCAAACCGCCCTCGATCGCCCGCATCCGGGACGAGGTGGCCGCCCTCGGCCAGAGCCGCCTCGGCTTCCTCGAGCAGGGCGGGATCCACACGTTCTGAGCCGCCGCCGCGCCCGCCTCCTGCTGGCCCTCGCCCTGCTCGCGCCGGGGTGCGCCCGCGCCGGAGCCCCGCTCGCCCCGGCCGAGGTCGAGGCCCGGCTGGAGCGGATCTTCGAGGGGGTCGAAGCCAGCCTGCCCGGCGGAGCCCCGCCGTTCCTCTGGCGGCGCGTGCGCACGCCGCCGCTGCCGCTCGCCTGGCCGCCCGGCCCCG
>JAFNAE010000306.1 GCA_017860005.1 Acidobacteriota bacterium
TCGGACGCGTTCGTCTTCTTCGGCGCGACGGGCGATCTCGCCTACAAGAAGATCTTCCCTGCCCTCCAACGGATGATCCGGCTCGGGCGCCTCACCGTGCCCGTGATCGGGGTGGCCAAGGCCGGGTGGGATCTCACGCGACTGCGAGAGCGGGCGCGCGACAGCCTGGAGAAGCACGGCGGCCTCGACGCGGAGGCGTTCGCCACGCTGTCGTCGCTGCTCCGCTACGTTGACGGGGACTACGCCGACCCGGCGACCTTCGAGACCCTCCGCAGGGAACTGGGCTCCGCCGGGCACCCGACCCACTATCTCGCCATCCCGCCGGGCGCCTTCGCGCTGGTCATCGAACAGCTTGCCCGGTCGGGCTGCGCGCAGGGGGCGCGCGTGGTGGTCGAGAAGCCGTTTGGCCGCGACCTGGCGTCGGCGCGCGAGCTCAACCGGATCCTGCACTCCGTCTTCGACGAGCACGACCTCTTCCGGATCGACCATTATCTCGGCAAGAACGCGGTGCAGAACCTCGTGTTCTTCCGCTTCGCCAACTCCTTCCTCGAACCCGTCTGGAACCGGAACTTCGTCGAGTCGGTGCAGATCACCATGGCGGAGAGCTTCGGCGTCGAGGGCCGCGGCGCCTTCTACGAGGAGGCCGGGGCCATTCGCGACGTCGTCCAGAACCACCTGCTTCAGGTGCTGGCGAACGTCGCCATGGAACCGCCCCCGCGCAGCGGCGACAACGAGATCTTCCGCGACGAGAAGGTGAAAGTGCTCAAGGCGATCCCGCCCCTCGAGCCGGGTGACGTGGTCCGCGGGCAGTTTCGCGGGTACCGGAGCGAGGCGGGCGTCTCGGCCGTGTCCACCGTGGAGACGTTCGCCGCGCTGCGCCTGCGCGTCCAGTCGTGGCGGTGGCAGGGGGTGCCCTTCTCCATCAGGGCCGGCAAGTGCCTGCCCGTGACCTGCACGGAGGTCTTCGTGAAGCTGCGGCAGCCACCCCCGATCTACTTGGACGCGCCACCGCCGAACTACTTCCGCTTCCGGCTCGGACCGGAGGTAACGCTCGCCGTCGGCGCGACGGTCAAGCGGGCGGGCGAAGCGCTCGCGGGCGAGCGAGTCGAATTGTTGCTCAGCCACGAGCCCGCGCCCGAAGACCTCGATCCGTACGAGCAGCTTCTCAGCGACGCGATCAATGGCGAACCGTTCCGCTTTGCCCGCCAGGACTACGTCGAGGAGGCGTGGCGCATCGTCGATCCCGTGTTGAAAGCGGAGACACCCGTGTCCGAGTACGAGCCGGGCACGTGGGGACCGCGCGACGCCGACCGGGTCGTGTCACCTGACCGGTGGCACGATCCGTGCCGCCCGGAGTGAGGTCGGGGAACCGGAGCGGATCATCCGCCACGGCGAAACGGATTCGTTGAGGACAGGCTTCGGGACGAGGGAGGGAAAACGCCGACGGGGCGCGGAGCGGAGGACCCGCTCCGCGCCCCGGAGATCAGCCGAGAGGCCGTCTAGCGCCAGCGGTAGCGCAGGCCGGCCCAGAACTGGTAGTTGTTCGAGATGTCACCCAGCTCGTCGAGGAACAGCCGCCCCTCGATGTTGAAGAACAGGCGGTTCTTCGTCTGGTTGCGCCAGACCTCCTGGCCCCAGTTGAGAAGCACCGTGGGCGCGATCGTGCCGCTGTGGGTGAAGTCCCACACGCCGATGCCCGTGCCGAAGAAGCCCTTCTCGTAGACCCGGTTCAGCTCGAGCTCGGCGAACGCGCTCGTGTTGCCCCCCTTGTCCAGGTTGATCGCCACGCCGAAGGCCGGGGCCACCTCGAACACATCGCTGACCTTGATGGGGACGCCAGCCTTGAGTCCGATCAGCGGCGCGCAATAGCCGTAGAGAGCCGGGTCTCCGTTCTCCATCGTCTCGCCCGTCTCACGCACGCGCCGTTCCTTGCCGAAGTACCCTCCGAAGAAGAAGCCGATCTTCTCCTCGGGGACAACCGTGAACTGCGTCTCGCAGCTGGCGCCGGCCGCCTTCGCATTCTCATTCTCGACCTTGCTGCGCACGGTGTAGGTCCCGGCCGCCAGCTTCTTGATCGTCACGGTCCCCTGGAAGGGCGCGCCCAGCGTCGCTGCCGACTGCGTCTGGTCCTGGTAGGTGAAGGGCACGACCTTGCCGGCCGGATCGACGATCTCGAAGGTCATCGCCTTCGCGTAGCGGCCGCCTGAGCCGTCAACCGTGATGTCCCAGCCCGCCTTGCCCTTGACCGCCGAGGCGGTCGCCGAGCAGCTCGCGGGCGGCGGAGGCGGCGGTGGCGGCGGTGGTGCCGGACACGCCTCGAGGGCCAGCGGCTGCGTGTTGCAGATCGGCACTTCGCGGTCGTACTGGTCGAAGGCCTTGAAGCTGTAGCGGCCGGGCTGCAACGCCCCGCTGTAGCTGAAGCCCTGGGTCGGCATGAGGTCCGTCACCTTCGAGCCGTCACGCGTCATCTCGACGCGCGTGATCTGGTTGCCGGAGATCGAGGCCCCGGTCGCCCGCGCCGTCATCGTCTTCTTCACGCAGTCCCGCTCGACGGCCACCGTCACGCACTCGGGCAGCGGCTTCTCGGTGA
>JAFNAE010000307.1 GCA_017860005.1 Acidobacteriota bacterium
TAGACGACCTCGACCCGGTTGCAGGTGGCGAGGTAGACGAGCTCGACCACGCCGAGCTCGGCGGCGAGACCGGGCAGGCGTCCGGCGCGCTCTTCCCTGGCCAGGGTGAAGCGCGCCAGCTCCGCCGAGCCGTGGTTCCGCACCGAGAGTCCGACCAGTCCGATGGCTTCCATGGCGTCCGTTCTAGCAAGCCGCGCGGCCCGCTGTGTCACCGTTCTGTCATCGCCCACGAGAACCACCCGGCGATGTCGCCCGGGTGCGTACCGGTCATCCCTCCGGCGGGCGCGGAGCCCACCCCGGCAGGCGGGCGCGCTCGGCCTCGGCGCGCGCCGCGCGCGCGCTCGCCGCCGCCACGAGCTCGCGCTCCTCCGGCTCGCGCGGCTCCTCGAGCCAGCCCGCCAGGTGCCGGAGCACGAGGTCGGTCAGCAGGGCGAGGTGGTCGGCGCGGTCGTTGAGGCAGGGCACGTAGCGATAGCGCTCGCCGCCGGCGTGCTCGAAGATCTCCCGATTGAGGCCGTCGAGCTCCTCGAGCGTCTCCAGGCAGTCCACGGCGAAGGCGGGCGACAGCACGTCCACCGAGCGCACGCCCTGCCCGGGCAGCGCGCGCAGCGTCTCGTCCGTGTAGGGCCGGAGCCACTCCTCGCGCCCGAACCGCGACTGGAAGGTGACCAGCCAGCGTCCGTCGGCCAGCCCGAGCCGCGCCGCGACCCGGCGCGCCGTGTTCTGGCAGTGGCAGTAGTAGGGATCGCCGCTCTCGAAGTAGCGGCGCGGCATGCCGTGGAACGACATCACCAGCCGCTCCGCCTCGCCCTCCCGCTGCCAGAGCTCCCGCACCGTCGCCGCCAGGGCGTCGGCGTAGGCCGGCTCGTCGTGGTAGCCGGCCACCGTGCGCAGCTCGGGCACCCAGCGCCAGGTGGCGAGCTCCGCGAACAGGGCGTCGAAGGTCGACGCGGTGGTGGTCGCCGAGTACTGTGGATAGAGGGGCAGCACGAGCAGCCGCCGGCAACCCGCGTCGGCGAGCTCGCGCGCCGCCGCGGCGAGCGACGGCTCGCCGTAGCGCATGCCGAGCGCGAGCCGGATCGGCAGGCGGGCACGGGCTTCGAGCCGCTCCGCGAGCCCCGCCGCGAGCCGGCGCGTGAGCACGAGCAGGGGCGAGCCGTCCGGCCGCCAGACCTTGCGATAGAGCGCCGCCGACTGCCGCGGCCGGCGCGGCAGGACGAAGAGGTTGAGGAGCAGCCACCAGAGGGCGCGCGGCAGCTCGATGACGCGCGGATCCGAGAGGAACTCGCGCAGGTACGGCCGGAGCGCGCGCGCGGTCGGCGCCGCCGGGGTGCCCAGGTTCGAGACCAGGACGCCGATCGCCGGCACGGCGTCGTGGCGGAAGCGGTTCTCGCCGCGGAAGCTCGGCATGGGGGCGAAAGTCTAAGCGACCCGTAGAATCGGCGCTCCCAGGGAGATCGCGATGCCTTCGCCCCGCTCCAGAGCGCTGCCGCTCCTCCTCGCCGCCGCCGTGGCGCTCGTCACCGGCTGGCGCCTTGCCGCTCCCGCCTCCCGGCCCGGCCGCGCCAGCGCGGCGGCCCGCCTCGACGCGCGCGCCGCCGGGCTCGCCCGCGACCTGCTCGTCGTCGACACGCACATCGACCTGCCCTACCGGCTCGAGGAGCACGCGGGGCCGCGCGAGGACGTCTCCCAGCGCACGCCGGGCGGCGACTTCGACGCCGTCCGCGCCCGGCAGGGCGGGCTCGACGTCGCCTGGATGTCGATCTACGTGCCGTCGTCGCTGCAGACCGCCGGCGGCGCCCGCGACCTCGCCGACTCGCTGATCGACCTGGTCGAGGGCCTCGCGGCCGAGCACCCAGGCACCTTCGCGGTCGCGCGCGGCGCGGACGAGGCCGAGGCGATCGCGCGCTCGGGCCGCATCGCGCTGCCGCTCGGAATCGAGAACGCGGCCGCTTTCGAGGCCGACCTCGCCAACGTCGCGCACTTCCACGGCCGCGGCGTACGCTACGCCACGCTCGTCCATGCCGAGGACAACCTGATCTGCGACTCCTCCTACTCGGACGCGCAGAAGCGGACCTGGCGCGGCCTGTCGCCCTTCGGGGCCCAGGTGGTGGCCGAGATGAACCGGCTCGGCATCATGGTCGACATCTCGCACGTCTCCGACGAGTGCTTCGACGCGGTGCTGGCGGCGACCACGGCGCCGGTCATCGCGTCGCACTCCTCGTGCCGGCACTTCACCCCCGGCTTCGAGCGCAACCTCGACGACGAGCGCATCCGTCGCCTGGCCGAGAACGGCGGCGTGATCCAGATCAACTTCGGCTCCGGCTTCCTGACCGCGCCCGCCAACGAGTGGTCGAGCGCGGCGTGGGACGCGGAGCAGGCGTTCCGCACCGAGAGCGGCGCCCGGGAGGGCAGCCCCGAGCTCGCCGCCTGGCGCGCGCAGTACCAGGAGGAGAGACCCTTCCCGCGCGCCAGCGTGGACGACGTGGTGGCGCACATCGAGCACGTCATCGCGCTCGCCGGCGTCGATCATGTGGGTCTCGGCTCGGACTTCGAGGGCGTCGGGCCGACCACGCCCTCCGGCCTC
>JAFNAE010000308.1 GCA_017860005.1 Acidobacteriota bacterium
GCGAGCGCGCGGGCCCGCCGGCCGGGCGCGGCGCCGCGCGCGGCGAGCTCGGCGCCGAGGCGCTCGGCCTCGGCCAGGACCGGCGCCTCGCCGCGGCCCGCGCGCCGCGCCTCGGCGGCGCTCCACGCGAGGCGGCCGTAGCGGCGCTGGAGGTCGAGCAGCCGGAACGAGATCGAGTCGTGGCGCAGGCGCTGCACGTAGAGCTCCGCGGCGAGCTCGAAGTAGCGGCCGGCCTCGCCCAGCCGGAGCCAGAGGTCCCAATCCTGGGCCAGACGGAAGGCCGGACGGTAGCCCCCGACTCGCTCGTAGATTTCGCGCCGGAACGCCGCGGCACCGTGGGCGCTCGGACCCGGCCCGCTGCCCGGGGAGCCCAGCGCGACCGCGGCTCCCGCCCCGTCGCTGCGACGCACGTAGAGCTCCTCGCCGCGCGGCGCCTCGCAGCGCGTCGCGCAGGCGACGAGGACGACTTCCGGGTGCGACTCCAGCGCCGCGAGCTGCGCGGCCAGCCGGCCCGGCAGCGAGCGATCCCCGGCGTCCTGGCGCGCGATCACCGGCGCTCGCGCCGCGCTGCAGCCGCGGATCAGCGCGGCGGTGAGGCCCGCCGCGTCCTGGCGGAGAGGCCGCACGCGCGGGTCGGTCCGGGCGAGCGCGGCGAGCACCTCCGGCGTCCCGTCCGACGAGCCGTCGTCCACGACGATCAGCTCGAGCCCGACGCCCTCCTGGGCCAGCACGCTCTCCGCGCTGGCGCGGACCTCCGCCTCGCCGTCGCGCACCGCCATCACGACCGAGACCTCGGGCGCGCGCTCGCTCACGCCGCCCTCCAGCGGCGGCGCGCGCCGGCCACGGCGTCGCGCAGCCGCCCTTCCATCCGGACCGGGAGGGGCGGCGGCGCCTGGCGAGCGGCGATCTCCGCCAGGGGCCCGCGCTCGCCCCCCGGCGCCCGGCGCCAGCGCTCGCGATCGTCGAGCAGCCCGTCGAGCGCCCGCCAGAGCCGCCACCAGTTGCGCCGCAGGGGCGGCGTCGCCAGCACCGTCGCGCGGTCGAGCCGGGCGATCCCCTCGAGGCCGACCAGCACCGACTCGATCGCCTTCCAGCCCTCGGCCGCGGCACGCGCGCTGACCGAGGCGGCGCGCCGCCGGTAACGCACGCCGGTGAGCGGCAGGTGGGTCGCGCTGCGGCCGGTGGCGAGCAGTCGCAGGATGAGGTCGGTGTCGGCGGCGCAGCTCCAGCGCTCGTCCCAGCCGCCCAGCGCCCGCAGGTCGGCGCTGCGCACGAGCAGCGCGTTCGAGTGCCAGAGCTGGCGGTCGTCGAAGCAGAGGCGCAGCCAGGCGAGGCCGGGCAGGCGATGCTCGCGCGCCGGGTCGAGCCCCGCGCTGCGCAGCGCCGCCTCCCCCGCCCACTCCGCCACCGGCCTCAGCTCCTCGTCGCAGTCGAGCGTGCGGCAGAAGGCCGCGATCGGGGCCGGGGCGCGCTCGAGCTCGGGCACGAGCGTCGCCAGGAACTCCGGTGCGAAGGCGTCGTCGGCGTCGAGCTTGGCGACCAGCTCGCCGCGCGCCGCGGCGAGCGCGCGGTTCCAGTTCGCCGTCATGCCCAGGTTGCGCTGGTTGCCGAGCGCGCGGAAGCGCAGGTCGCGGCGGGCCCACGCCTCGGCGATCGCCGCCGAGCCGTCGCTCGAGGCGTCGTCCGCGATCACCACCTCGAGATCGGCGAAGTCCTGGGCCGCGATCGAGGCGAGCGCCGGGTCGAGCGTGCGCGCGTCGTCGTGGCACGGCACCAGGACCGAGACGCGCGGCGCGCGGGCTTCAGCGGACATCGCCGCTCCGTTCCCCGCCCGGCTCCTCGATCTCGACCCCGAACGCCGCGAGCACGCGCAGCGCGAGGCGGCGGGACTGCTCGCCGACCGGGCGCGCGACCGCCGGCGGCGGACCGTCCTCGAGCCAGTCGGCGACCGGCAGCTGGAAGCCCGACTTGGGCCGCGCGTAGAGCTCGGCCGGCAGCTCGGGCGCCAGCTGGCGCACCAGGGCGCGCTTGCCCTGCGAGCGCGCGGGCTCGAAGGCGACCGCCTCGAGCGCGGCGCGCAGGCGGGCATCCACCAGCGGCACGCGGATCTCGACGCCGTGCGCCATGCCCGCCCAGTCGGCGTCGCGCAGCAGCTGGTTCTTGAGGTAAAGCGTCGATTCGAGCCGGTGCACCGCCCGCCAGGGGTCGGCGAGGATCCCGTCCGCGGCACCGAGCAGTCCCTCGCCCAACCGCTCCCAGGCGTCGAGGACCGGATCGTAGAAGCGGGCGAGCGGCTGCGCGCCGGCGCCGTCGTCCCCGGTGCCCGCCAGCTCGAGCTCGCCGGGCAGGAAGAGCGCGCGCCGCAGGACGTAGGCGCCCGCCAGCGAGCGCCCGAGCTCGAGCAGGCGGGCGAGCTTGCGCCGCCGCGCCAGCGGCAGCCGTGGCAGGGCCAGCCGCGCCAGCAGCGGCCAGTCGCCGGCGAGGCCGGGGACGCGCCCGAGGCGGCGCGCCCAGCGCTGCCAGCGCGGCACCTGGGCGAAGGAGGGGTAGCCGCCGAACAGCTCGTCGCCGCCCAGGCCGCTG
>JAFNAE010000139.1 GCA_017860005.1 Acidobacteriota bacterium
CGCCACCTTCTCGAGGTCGGCGTCGTCGAGCTCGGCGCCCGCCGCCACCGCGTGCGGCACCACGACGTAGATCGTGTCCGCCCGCTCCTCGACCGCCTGCACCTTGATGTTGTCGCCCAGGGTCATGTTGAACTGCTTCTCGACCACCGCCTTGGGGTTCTTGAGCAGGGCGGAACGGTACTGCGGGCTGCTGGAAGCGAACTTGCCGAGCAGGTCCTGCATCTCGCCGCGGGTCATCTTCATGGTCGTGTCTCCTCTTCCGTGCGCCGGGGTCCATCCCTGGCGCCGCCGACCGGTTTTTCCATCGGTCGTTGGATGCCCGACCTTAAGGCAGGCTCCGTGCCAATCCCGGCTCGAGCACGCAAACTCCCTGTTTCAAGAGACTTCACCGCCCGGGACCGGCGCGCGCCCGGCCCGCGAGTGGAGCCAGGGCTCCAGCCGCTGGAGCCCTGGCTCCGTTCCCGGCTCAGAAACAGAGGTCGCAGGCGCGATCGGGATCGAGCGCGACGCGCTCCAGCAGGTCGCGCACGTCGAGCGGCAGGAGAGCGCGCCGGTAGGCCTCGGTGCCGATCACCAGCGGCGGCTCCTGCTCGATGCGCTCGCGCAGCATCTCCTCCAGGCGCGCCGCCGCCGCGCGCGCCGCCTGGTGGACCTCCCGCCAGCCCTCGCGGTAGGCGGCGAGCACCGGCTCCCCCACCGCGCGCGCGTCGAAGAACGCCCTGCGCGCGCGCTGGATGGTCGCGCGCGTGAGCACCCGGCGCTGGCCGCGCGCGAGCAGCTCGGACTCGCTGCGGCGCGCGAGCGCGCGCGGGTCGAAGCGCTCGGGCAGGTCGGAGAGGTCGAGGGCGCGATCGAACAGGGCGTATTCGTAGTCGAGGAGCGTCAGCCCGGGGCGCGCGCCGAAGCGGGTCAGGAAGGCGTTCCTCGGGCGCAGGTCGGCGTTGGCGAAGACGAAGCCCGACGCGATCTGGCGGCCGATCTCGAACGCGAGGTCGGGATCGACGTGCTCCGCCCCCAGCTTCTCGCCGCTCACCGCGCGCGCGAGCAGCAGGGGCTCCGCGCCCGGAAGCACCGCGACCCGGTTGGTCGCCACGCCGATCTCGCCGTGCAGGCGGCGCGCGAACTGCTCGACGCGCACCGCCTCGGGGTGCCGGAAGCGCTTGAGGTAGACGCGCTCGCGCAGCCCGTCGTCCCACACCACGTCCGCCGTCGCCACCAGGTTGTACCGACCCTGGAGCGTGTCCGGGAGCAGGTCGAGGCGGGCGATCGATCCCGCCACGCCGCCCAGCTCGACGCGCCGCCCGGCTTCGACCAGGAGCTCGGGCGCGCCGCGCTCGAGGCCCGCCAGCCAGGCGAGGTCGGCGAAACGCCCGATCGACGCTGGGTGGCCGGAGCGAGCGATCAGGAGCGACGCCATGCCGGCCGCCGCAGGGCCCTCGACGTCGTTGGCGAGCGAGTCGCCGATCATCAGGCTCTCGTCCGCACGCACGCCCAGTGCGGAGAGCACCGCCGCGTAGGTCGCCGGCTCGGGCTTCCTGGCGCCCAGGTCGCACGAGAAGAGCACCGCGTCGAGATCCTCCTCGAGGCCGGACCTGGCGAGCGGCTCGCGGTAGGGAGAGGCGGAGTTGGTGAGCACCGCGAGCTTGAGCCCGCGCCGGCGCAGGAAGCCGAGCACCGAACGCGCCGCCGGCTCGGGCTCGACCGAGTCGATCTCGCGCGCGAGCACCTCGAGCGCCGCGGCCCGCGCCGCGTCCGCGTTGGCGGCCGGGAAGCGCGCCAGCGCCGCCTCGACGATCTCCTCGCGCGAGCCGAACCTGCGCACCAGGAGCTCTTCGCGCAGGAAGCGGACCCAGTCCCGGCGCGGCGCCGTGACCAGGCCTCCCATGCGGTTCTGGAACTCGGGGGAACGGAGATGGAGGACGGTGCCGTAGAGGTCGAAGACGATCGCGCGGATCGCCGTCATGTCTCCTCGTCCCCGAAACCCTGCGGCTTCAGGCGGTGGTGGCGCAGGAAGTCCATGAACTTCTGGTAGTGGCTGGCCGGGATCCGCCACAGCTCGAGCAGGCGCCGGTAGCTGCCCTGGGCGTCGCGCAGCCCGCGCGCGACCAGCGTGCGCACGTCGCGGCGCGACAGGTCGCGCTCGATGAACGGATGGTGGACCAGACGCCAGAAGTCTCCGCTCTGGCCCTGCAGGCGATGGAAGAGCACGTCCACGTCGCTCTCCTGGGCGGGCAGCCCCTGCTCGAGGCGGTCGGCGAAGTCGTGGGCGCGGATCAGGTCGCCGTCCGAGAGGGCGTAGCCGGTGGCCGCGATCCCGATCAGCTCGCGCACGTTGCCCGGCCAGGGGTAGGAGGCCAGGAGCGTCAGCGCGTCGGCGTCGAAGCGCTTGGCGATGCCGTAACGCTGGTGCAGGCGCTCGAGACAGTAGTCGAGCAGCAGCCGCCAGTCGTCGCCGCGCTCGCGCAGCGGCGGCGGCTCGAACAGGAAGTAGCGCAGGCGGAAGAGCAGGTCGTTGCGGAAGTGGCGCTCGGCCACGAGCTGGTTGAGCGACCGGTTCGTGGCGGAGACGATGCGCACGTTGGCCCGGCGCACCATATCGGAGCCGAGCGGCTGGAACTCGCCCGAGGCGATGGCGCGCAGCAGCATGACCTGGGCCGGCATCGACAGGTCGCCGATCTCGTCCAGGAAGACGACGCCGCCGTCGGCGGTCTCGAAGCAGCCCTTGCGGTCCGCGATCGCGCCGGTGAAGCTCCCCTTGCGGTGCCCGAACAGCTCCGAGACCGTGAGGTTGCCCTCCTGGTACTGGGGGCAGTTGACCGACACGAACGGCCGGTGGCGGCGCGGGCCGAGGACGTGGATCGCCTGCGCCAGCGACTCCTTGCCCACGCCGCTCTCGCCGTGGATGAGCACCGGCTCCTCGTAGCGCGCGAGCTTCTCGAGCTTGCCCAGCATCTCGACCAGCCGCGCCGAGTGACCGACGATCTCGATCGCGCCCGCCGCGCCCGACAGACGGACGGAGGCTGCCCGAAGACGCAGCGCCGGCTCCGAGAAGAAGTGGCCCTCGCGTGCCGTGACATCCGCCACGGGCGCCTCCTTCCTTTCGGTTACGGCGGCCGGCTTCACGGTTCGAAGTGCCCTCCGCCCGGGAGCCGCGAGAGGCTCCGGGGTCGCTGCGCCTGCTGAGGCGGGTCCGTCGGCAATCTACTACAATCCCGAGCTTCCGATGACTTCGTCAACCCCTCCCCCCGACGACCCCCGGGCGCGCCTCCTGGTCGCCTTCGCCGCCGGCCAGGAGATCTTCCGCGAGGGCAGGCCCGGCGCCGAGATGTTCATCATCGAGGACGGCGAGGTCGAGATCTCCCGGCTGCACGGCGCCTCCGAGAAGCGCCTCTCGACGCTCGGCCCCGGCGACTTCTTCGGCGAGATGGCCCTGCTCGAGGACCGCCCGCGCTCGGCGACCGCACGCGCGCGCACCGACTGCAAGCTCCTGCCGATCGACGCCTCGACCTTCGACCAGCTCCTGCGCGACAACCCCGAGATCGCCATCCGCATGATGCGCAAGATGTCGGGCCGGCTGCGCCGCTACGAAGACGAGGAGGCGCGGGCCGACGTGCTCGCCCAGGCGGTGATCGGGGGCTCGCGCGCCGACCTGCCCAGGCTGCAACCGATCGACCCGGCGCCGGCCGCGGCAGCCGCGGCCCCCGCGCCGGCCGCCACCTCGGGACGGCTCGTCCACGAGCCGAGCGGCAAGGTCTTCCCGGTCCCGGCCGGCCGCGACCTCGCCGTCGGGCGCTTCGATCCGGTCACCGAGATGTCCCCCGACGTCGACCTGGCGGAGCTCGACGTGCAGCGCTCGACCTCGCGCCGCCACGCGCGCCTGGCCGCCCGCGACGGCCGCTTCTACCTGCGCGAGGAGATCGGCACCGCCAACGGCACGTTCGTGGGCACCGAACGTCTGGTGACCGGCGTCGAGCGCGAGATCCGGGACGGCGACGCGGTGCGCTTCGGCCGCGTCGACCTCGTCTTCCGCCTCGGCGAGGGGAGCTGACCCCGGTGGCGCTCGAGCAGCAGGCGTCCGAGGACCAGGGCGTGACGGTCGTGGCGCTCTCCGGCCAGCTCGATTCGCGCGCCGCGCCCGACTTCGAGAAGGCGCTGCTCAAGCTGATCGCGGAGAAGAAGCACGAGATCCTGCTCGACCTGACCGCGCTCGAGTACGTCGCGAGCGCCGGCCTGCGCGTGTTCGTCATGGTCGGCAAGCGCCTGCAGGCGGAGGGCGGCAGGCTCGCGCTCTGCGCCCTCAACGAAGGCGTGATGAAGGTCTTCGAGATCTCGGGCTTCGTGCCGCTCTTCCCGATCCTGCCCAACCGCCGCGAGGCCATCCCCTGGCTGCTCGCCAACGCGCGCGCGGGCCGCATCTCGAGCCTCGCCGGCGAGATCCTGCGCCGCGACGGCGGCGGCCCCCGCCCCCCCGCGCCCGGCGCCGCGGACCGCGAGAAGAGCAGCTACGCCGCCGAGCTGCTCGGCAAACCCGCCCCCCCCAAGCCCAAGTAACCCCCTCTAGGTGCCAGCCGCTTGTCCGCAAGGACGTGTCGGTCGGTTTCCGTCCTTGCTCCCAATGGGACGCCGACTCCGGTTTCATCCCGCTGGCTCGCTCGTCGAGGTCACTTGTCGCACGGTGCAGGGGAGGCTCCTCCTGAAGCCGATTGCGCCCATTGCCGACCTCTGTCGTGGAGTCCTCGCCCGCGCGGTACGGCTCTATCCGGTCCAGGTCCATGCCTTCATCTTCCTCGGCAACCACTACCACCTGCTGCTGACCACTCCGAGCGCCGCGAGGCTCGCCGCGTTCATGAACTACTTCAATTCCAATCTCGCCCGAGAAGTGGGCCGCGCCGTCCGCTGGAGGGAGAAGTTCTGGGGACGGCGCTACCAAGCCATCCTGGTCTCCGGGGAACCGGCGGCTCAGCTCGATCGCCTGATCTACCTGCTGCGCCACGGCTGCAAGGAGAACTTGGTCCGGAGACCTGAAGACTGGCCGGGCGCAAGCGCGGTCCCGAACCTGCTCACCGGGCAACCGGTCTCGGGTACCTGGTTCGATCGGACCGCGTTCTACCGAGCTGGGCGAAACGGAGTCCGCCTCGAGCGCCAGAACTTCATCTCTACCGAGTCATTCCACCTGACGCCGCTCCCCGCGTGGAGCCATCTGGGCCCGGACGAGCATCGCGCCCGGATCGCGTCCCTCGTCGGAATCGTCGAAGCGGAGACTGCAAGGAGGATCGACGCGAGCGGTCGCGAGCCCCTCGGTCGCGCCCACGTCCAGCGACAAGACCCGCACCGGGCTCCTCTCCTGCTCGCTCACCGCGCCGCGCCGCTCGTGCATGCCGCTTCCCGCGCTGTTCGTGACGCCATCCGCCGTGCCTACCGGAGGTTCGTCGCCGCCTACCGCGAAGCCTCCGCACGATTCCGTCTGGGGACGGATCTCTCCGCACTCCTGGGTCGCTTTCCGATCGGCTCCTTTCTGCCGCCAGGACCCTTCGTACCCGACTTCCCCTCGGCGCCTCGCTAGCCCGCCGGCGTCCTGCGGCCAACTCCGCCGTACACAGCCGTCCGTGAGGGATCCTCGCCGCAGGGTCGGCGCCGGGACGCGACAGCGACCATCCCACGGCTTCGGGCCGAAGATTCCCTCACCGCGCAATCTCCCCGGCGCGGACCTGAAGACCTCTGAGAGCGCAATCGTCGGACGAAGCGTCCAGGACCCATCGACGGGGGTGGGACATCAACCAAGCGGCTGGCACCTCTAGCTGCAGCACCTCTAGCTGCAGCGCATCGAGGGCCAAGCCGGATCGGAATCCCGGCGTTCCAGCCAAGCGGCTGGCACCTGGTGATGGCCCCTAGGTTCGCGCCATGCACAGCACCGTCAGGTCGTCGTCGAAGCCGCGCTCGGCCACGAACGCACGCGCGGCCTTCAGCAGCGCGTCCAGGGTCTTCTTCGGATCGGGTCCGTTCCGGCGCACGATCTCGGTCACGCGCTCGCTCTCGAACCGCGCGCCCGCCGGCGTCGCCGCCTCGGTCAACCCGTCGGTGTAGAGCACCACCAGCTCCCCGGGCTCGAGCGTCCAGGCGAAGGTCGGCGCCGCGGCGCTCTTCTTCACGCCGAGCGCCGCGCCGGCCGGCACCGGCAGCTCCGCCGCGCGGCCGTCGGTGCGACGGACGATCGGCCTCGGGTGCCCGGCGTTCGCCATCTCGATCCGTCCGCTCCCCGGGTCGAGCACGCCGAAGGCGAGGGTGACGAACATGCCCTGGTCGGCCTCGGTCCGGATCAGCTGGTTGAGCTCTTCGATCACCGCCGATGGATCGGGCGTGCGCGCCGCCGTGGCGCGCAGGACGCTGGTCAGCCGCGCCATCAGCAGCGCACCCGAGACGCCCTTCCCCGAGACGTCGCCGATCGCGAACGCCAGCCGCCCGTCGCCGAGCGGAGCCAGGTCGTAGAGGTCGCCTCCGACCGCGAGGGCCGGCGAGTACTCGACCGCGAAGCGCCAGCCCGCAGCTTCCGGCAGCCGCGCGGGCAGGAAACTCGCCTGGATCTTCTGGGCCAGCGCCAGGTCGTGCTCGAGCAGCTCGCGCTCGACCAGCTTCCGGTGCGTGCGCGCGTGCTCGAGGGCGAGCGCGATCGGCCCGGCGATGCCCACCAGGAGATCGAGGTCGTCCCCCCCGAATCCGCGCCCCGCCTGCACGTTGTCGACCTGGAGCACGCCCAGCAGCCGCTCCTCGACCGCGAGCGGCACGCAGGCCACGGCGCGCAGCGCGAGCAGCCGCAGCGACTTCGCCGCCTCGAATCCCGCCTCGCCGCTGGCGTCGATCGAGACCAGCGCCTCGCGCGTGCGCGCCACCTCCTCGAGCAGCGTGCGGCTGGCCGGGATCTCCGCCGTGCCCCCGCTGCGCGTGCGCCCGGCGAGCGGCCGGAACGCGCCGCTCGTCTCGTCGTAGAGCACGACGAACGCGCGGTCGGCCTGGGGCAGGACGTCCATCGCGCGCGCCAGCAGCTCGCTCGCCAGCGCCGCCTCGTCGAGCGAGCGCGCCAGCACCCGTCCCGCCTGATGGAAGAAGTCGAGCCGCCGCTCGAGCCGCGCGATCTCCTCGG
>JAFNAE010000309.1 GCA_017860005.1 Acidobacteriota bacterium
CTCGTCCTCGTCCGGGATGCCGGCCTCCGGCTTGACCGCGCCGAGCAGCACCCCCAGGTGCTTGCCCTGGTCGATCAGGGGAGCCAGCACGACCGGGCAGCGCTCGAGCAGGGGGCCGAGGGCGGGCTCGGCGGCGTCGAGCGCGCCGGCCGGGTAGATCTGAACCGGCGACGCGCCGGCCAGCGCCAGGACGAACGGGTGGCTCCCCTGCCCGAGCGGCACGGCGAGCCGGCGCGCCAGCGTCTCGAACATCCGGTCGGCGGCGGTCGGCGGGTCGAAGGCAAGGGCCTCGAGCTCGTGCCCGGCGACGCCGCGGCGCGGCGGCCCGGCCGACTCCGGCGCCCGCCGGGCCAGCCGCCCGCGGAGCACCCCCTTGTCCTCTTCGGCCAGGAAGAGCGCGGCCGCGTGCATCCCCAGCCCCCCGGGATGGACCGCGGCGGCCAGCACGACGCGCAGGACCCGGTCCAGCCGCGCCGTGCGCGAGAGGACCAGGCCCATCTCGCGCAGCAGCGTCAGCTCGCCGACCTTGCGGGCCAGCGCCTCGTTCAGCGAGCGCTGCCTCGTGACGTCGGTCAGGACCGCGACCGCCGCCGCGAGGCCGTGGTCGGGCCCCGGCACGGCAGCGAGGCAGGCGCGCACGACGCGCCGCTCGACACCGGTCCCGAGCACCAGCTCGCGCTCCTCGACGGGGCGGTGGGTCGCCAGCTCCGCGGCGGTGGGAAAATCGGCCGCCGGGTAGAGCCCCTCGGGAAAGACCGCCGGGTAGGGCGCACCGCGCAGCTCCCACTCGCCGCGGCCGAGCAGTGCCGACGCCGCCGGGTTCGCGGCCACGATCCGCAGCTCGCGGTCGAGCAGCAGCACGCCGGCCGGGACGTGCCGGAGC
This sequence comes from Acidobacteriota bacterium, assembly GCA_017860005.1. Classification (GTDB taxonomy): domain Bacteria; phylum Acidobacteriota; class Thermoanaerobaculia; order Multivoradales; family JAGPDF01; genus JACTMI01. Next base: position 884 of record JAFNAE010000309.1, read on the forward strand.
CCCTCGGCCAGCACCCGCTCGCGGAAGACCTCGTAGGCCTGCTCCCCGTCGGAGAGCGCCGTGTCGATCACCGCCTCGAGGATCTCCTCCGGGCCGACCTTGACCTGGACGAGCAGGCGCCGCGGTCCGGACGCCCCGCCGCGCCCCTCCGGGATCCAGGAGCGCTGGGCGAGGCCGGTCGAGAGGACCTCCTCGCGCCGGCAGGTCCGGCAGTCGGCTTCGCGGCGCCAGAGTGTTCCGTGGCAATCGCCGCCGATCAGCCGCGGCCCCCGCGACCGGAGCAGCGACGGGCTGGCCCAGAGGACCTTCCGGTCGGGGCCGATCAGCGCCAGCTGCACGCCGTTCGCGTCGAGCACCTCGAGCAGCTGCTCATGGGACGGTGCCGCGGTCCGGGCTTCGCGCTCGTTCACGATGTTCCCCGCGCACCGCGGGGGTGCGCGTTGCCATTGTAGACCCGGGCCGGTGTAATCTGTCGCTCCCGCCCCACCCCACGCGCCCGGCGCCGCGTCCCGGGCCTGCTCACAATCTGCCGAGGAGGTTCTCCATGCCCAACGGGATCTACCGCGTGCCGCCACCCGTCAACGAGCCGGTCAAGATCTACGCGCCCGGCTCTCCCGAGCGGCGCGAGCTCACCGCCGCGGTCGCGGCCCTGTCTTCGGACGTCATGGAGATCCCCTGCGTGATCGGCGGCCGCGAGGTCCGCACGGGGCGGATCCTCGAGCAGCACGTGCCCCACGCCCACCGGCGCGTCATCGCCCGCGCCCACCAGGCCGGCCCGCGCGAGATGCAGGGCGCGATCAAGGCCGCGCGCGAGGCCTGGCAGACCTGGTCGCGCATGCCCTGGGAGGCGCGCGCCGCGATCTTCCTGAAGGCCGCGGACCTGCTCGCCGGGCCGCGCCGGATGGCGTCCAACGCGGCGACGATGGTCGGGCAGTCGAAGACCGCGCACCAGGCGGAGATCGACTCCGCCGCGGAGCTGATCGACTTCTGGCGCTTCAACCCGCGCTTCGTGGAGACGATCTACGCCGACCAGCCGATCTCCTCGCCCGGCACGTGGAACCAGATGGAGTACCGCGCGCTGGAAGGGTTCGTGCTCGCGATCACGCCGTTCAACTTCACCTCGATCGGCGGCAACCTGCCGACCGCGCCGGCGATGCTGGGGAACACCGTCCTCTGGAAGCCGGCGTCGACGGCGATCGCCTCGTCGTGGGTGATCTTCAAGGTGCTCGAGGAGGCCGGCCTGCCGCCCGGCGTGATCAACTTCATCCCCGGCCCCGGCTCGCTCGTCGGGCCGATGGCGATCGCCAGCCCCGACCTCGCGGGGGTCCACTTCACCGGCTCGACCGGGGTCTTCCACTCGATCTGGGAAGGGGTCGCCGCCAACATCCGCCGCTACCGCAACTACCCGCGCCTGGTCGGCGAGACGGGCGGCAAGGACTTCGTCTTCGTCCACGCCTCGGCCGACCCGCTGGCGGTCGCGACCGCGCTGGTGCGCGGCGCATTCGAGTACCAGGGACAGAAGTGCTCGGCGGCGAGCCGCGCCTACATCCCGCAGTCGCTCTGGCCGAAGGTCCGCCGCGCGATGGTCGAGCAGCTGCGCGAGGTCCGCGTCGGCGACCCGACCGTCTACACCAACTTCATGGGGGCGGTGATCGACAAGGCGTCCTACCAGAACCTGACCGGGGCGATCGCGTCGGC
>JAFNAE010000310.1 GCA_017860005.1 Acidobacteriota bacterium
GGTGCTGACGATAGAAGCTCTTCGCCACCACGACGAGCCAGACGAGATCGATGGCGAAGAAGATCGGCACGGTGATCCCGTAGACGAGCAGCGAGCGTGTGAAGGTCATGGCGACTCTCCGGGCGACGGAGTCATTCTAGTCATCCGCTGCCGCCGGTGGACCAGGGCGACTCCCGCGGTGCCCGCATGGATCGCCTCGAGGAAGGCTCCGAGACCGCCCCGATCGCTCTCCTCGATCGCCTGGTCCCGGAGCAGGATGGTGAATCCCTCGACCAGGACCCTCCTGTTCTCTCCTCTCACGGCCTGCCTGGGTGCGCTCCATCTCAGTTCTCCACCACCGGCTCGAAGGGGAGATCCGGCCGCGAGAGCGGGTCGACCAGCACCGCCCGCGCCGCTCGCTCGCCTGAAGGCGTCCGCCAGACCTGGAGGAGCAGGTCGTCTTCGCCCGGGGCGCGCCAGCCGGTCCCGCCCTCGAGCACGGCGCCAGCCTCGATCTCGCCCGGAGCGAGCACGCGCTCGACGCCGAGCGAGCGCTGCGGTTGCGAATCGGCACGCACCTGCTCCGGCGCCGGCGCGCGAGGCGGCTCGCCGGGGTCGGTTAGGATCCCGGGCCCGTGGCGAGAGCACTCCATGCCGAGCGCGGGCGGCGGCTCCGGATCCTCCTCGGGGTCCTCGCCTTCGGCGTCGTGGGGGCGGCCGGGGTGGTCGCGCTCTCGCTCGCCGAGTACCGGTTCCTGGTCGTCGAGCATTCGGTCGAGCTCTACGTCGCGCTGGTGGCTTCGCTGTTCGCGGCGGTCGGGATCTGGCTGGGGCGGACGCTCCGCCGCCGCGAGCCGCCCGCCGTCGCGGCTCCGGTTCCCCCGGCGCCGGAGCCGTTCGTGCCGGACGCGGCCCGGATCTCCGCGCTCGAGATCACGCCGCGCGAGCTCGAGATCCTCGGCCTGGTCGCCGCGGGGCTCTCGAACCGGGAGATCGGCGAGCGGCTCTTCGTCAGCGAGAACACGGTCAAGACCCACTGCAGTCGGCTCTTCGACAAGTTGGGAGCGAAGCGTCGGACGCAGGCGATCCAGATCGGGCGGGAGAAGCGACTCATCCCCTGAGCCCATCGCCGGAAAGTAGGATTCCGCCGGCTCGGGTGCGAATTCCCACGAAAGTGTGACGACTCGGCGGGCCCGAATCCGTAGCTTGCCGGCGAACCCGCGGCTCCACGCCGCGACAACCCGGAGGAATCGCCGTGAAGAAAGCCGTCCTGACTTTCGGCCTCGTCTCCGCCGCCGTCGCCCTCGCCGGGATGGCGGCGACCACGCCGCTCATCCTCGCCGGCGACCACGCCAAGTCCGACCTGCTCGGCTACAGCGCCATGGTGCTCTCGGCGCTGCTGGTCTTCTTCGGCGTCCGCTGGTACCGGGAGCGGGAGGAGGGCCCGCTCGGCTTCGGCCGGGCGTTCGCCGTCGGCCTGCTGATCACCCTGGTGTCGGCCCTCGTCCAGGTCGCGGCCTTCCAGGTCCTCTACTTCAAGCTCGTCCCCGGCTTCGGCGACGCCTTCGTCGCCTGCATGATCGACCGGGCCGCGGACGCGGGGGAGTCGCCGGAGACGATCGCCAGGACCGCCGAGACCGCGCGGACGCTCAAGCGCCTGTACGACTCGCCGGCGACCAACGCCGCGCTCACCTTCGCGTCGCCCTTGCCGATCGGCGTCGTCGCCTCGGCGCTCTCCGCCGCCTTCCTGCGCCGCCGCGCCGCCCGCGCGGCGAAGGCGTGACCTCCGCCCCCAGGGCAACGATCGACTTCCCGCGACGACGAGCTCGAGGAGACCGACCATGAAGACCAGGGAAGTCCTCGCCCAGCTGAAGGCTCTCGGCGACGAGAAGGTGCGTGCCCGCAACCGGAGGAACGGCGCCGGAGAGAACCAGTTCGGCGTCCAGCTCGGTGCGATCCGCAAGCTCGCCGCGAAGATCGAGGCCGACCGTGCGCTGGCCCTGGAGCTCTGGGAGACGGGCAATGTCGATGCCCGGCTGCTGGCGATCCTGCTGCTGAAGCCCGAGGACCTCTCGCGCGCCGAGTTGGACCGGATGGTGCGTTCCGCCGACTTCCCGCAGCTGGCGGACTGGTTGAGCTCGTACGTCGTCAAGGAGCATCCGGAGAAGGAGGCGCTGCGCCAGGTCTGGATGGAGGACGACGACCCCTGGGCCGCGCGCGCGGGCTGGAGCCTGACGGCGGGGCGCGTCGCGCGCAGCCCGGAGGGGCTCGATCTGCCGGCGCTCCTCGACCGGATCGAAGCCGAGATGGCGGGAGCCGCCGCGCCGGCGCAGTGGACGATGAATACCTGCCTGGCGACGATCGGCATCCACTTCCCCGAGCATCGCAAGCGCGCCCTCGCGATCGGCGAGAAGCTGGGCGTCTACCGCGACTACCCGGTCTCCAAGGGCTGCACCTCTCCTTTCGCGCCGATCTGGATCCACGAGATGGTGCGTCGGCAGGGCTGACGCACCGGACGATCGACCCGAACTCGCGGAAGTACCACCCATTGCAGCGGACGCCCGAGTACCGCCCTCGCTCGCGGGGAAAGGCGG
>JAFNAE010000046.1 GCA_017860005.1 Acidobacteriota bacterium
TGCTGGGCGACCTCGCACCAGAGGGTCTCGCGGCTGGTCACGCCGAGAACCGTGCGCTCGACGTCGATCTTGAGCGCGTTGTAGAGGGCCGGCAGGTGGTTCTCGGTGAAGCGCGCGTCCAGGGTCGAGCCGATGACCTGGGTGATCGTTCCGACGTTGGGGGTCGTCATCTGGAAACCTCTCAAGCCAGGGCGTTGGCGCCGCCCACGATGTCGAGCAGCTCCATCGTGATGTGGGTCTGGCGCGCCCGGTTGTACTTGCGGGTCAGGCTCTTGATCATGTCCTCGGAGGCGTCGGTGGCGGCCTTCATGGCCGCCATGCGCGCCACCTGCTCGGATACCGCGGCATCGAGGAAGGCCTGGAAGAGCCTCACGCGCACGGTCGCGGGCAGCAGCTCGGCCAGGAGGGATCCCGGATCGGGCCGGAACTCGTAGTCGATCGGCGCCTTGGGCTCCGAGCTCTCGAGCGCGGGACGGTCGGGCGCCAGGGGCAGCAGGGTCGCGATCTCGGGCCGCTGCCGGCCGGCGGAGAAGAAGCGGGTGTAGGCCACCGAGACACCCGAGATCCGGCCGGCGAGGAAGTCCGCCATGAGCCGGTTGGCGACGCTCTCGACCTGGTCGAAGCGTGGCATGTCGCCGATCGACGCGTCCTGCGCCGCCAGCGGGGTGCGGTGGAACCGGAAGAAGGCGATCCCCTTCTTGCCGAAGACCCGCAGCTCGTGAGGCCGCTCCGCCGCGCGCCACTGCTCGAGGCAGGCGGTCGTCGTGCGCAGGACGTGAGCGTTGTAGCCGCCGCACAGCCCGCGCGTCGAGGTCAGGACCAGGAGCGCGACCGGGGCGTCGGGATTCGCCGTGCGCATCAGCGGGTGGTCGATCTCACCGGCGCCACGCGAGAGATCACCGACCAGCTCGGCGAGCTTCTCGGTGTAGGGCCGGGCGGCCACCGCGCGATTGAAGGCGGTCTGAAAGCGCGCGGTGGCGATCAGCTGCATCGTCCGCGTGATCTTGCGGATGTTCGCGATCGACTTGCGGCGCTTGACGAGGACTCTGCGATTCGCCATGGCTCGGCTCGCGCCCGGTCAGGGCTTGATCGCCTCCTGGGCGCGTTTCACGAACTGGGCCTTGAAATTGGCCAGTACGTCGAGGAGCTTCTTCGAGAGCTCGCCCGACAGCTCGCCGGTGGCGCGCATCTCGTCGAGGATCTCGGGGAACTCGTGGCGCAGATGCTTGAGCATCTCGGCCTCGAACGAGAGCACGTCGGCGAGCGGCAGGTCGTCGAGCACGCCCTGGGTGCCGGCGAAGATCGAGGCCACCTGCGCGAACGTCTCGTAGGGCTGATACTGGGGCTGCTTGAGCAGCTCCACCATGCGGCGGCCGCGATCGAGCTGCTTCTGCGTGGCGGCGTCGAGGTCGGTGCCGAGCTGCGCGAAGGCCTCGAGGGCGCGGAAGGCTGCGAGATCGAGACGCAGCGAGCCGGCGATCTTCTTCATCGCCTTGCGCTGGGCGTTGCCGCCCACGCGCGACACCGAGATGCCGACGTTGACCGCCGGGCGGACGCCGGCGAAGAAGAGGTCGGGCTCGAGGTAGATCTGTCCGTCCGTGATCGAGATGACGTTGGTCGGGATGTAGGCCGACACCTCGCCCTCGAGGGTCTCGATGATGGGCAGCGCGGTCATCGAGCCGCCCGAGTCGGGGAAGCGGTGGACCCGGTAGGCGTCGGCGTCGGGCAGCGTGGCGCGGAAGGCCTCGGCGCGCTCGCGGCCGTGCGGGCGATGGTAGAGCCCGAGCTCGTCGTCCGGACGGACCTCGGGCGGCGCGGCGAAGCCCTGCGGATGCCGGAGCGCGAGCTCCCGATCGGTCGAGTCCTCCTTCGTCGCCCTGGGCACCACCGCGTACTCGTCGCGCAGCTTGACGGCACGCTCGAGCAGGCGGGAGTGGAGATAGAAGACGTCGCCCGGGTAGGCCTCGCGACCCGGCGGGCGACGCAGCAGGAGCGAGAGCTGGCGGTAGGCGGCGGCCTGCTTGGTGAGGTCGTCGTAGACGCACAGCGTCGCCCGCCCCTGCGCGTACATGAAGTACTCCGCCATCGCGGCGCCCGCGTAGGGCGCGATGTACTGGAGCGGCGCGGGATCGGAGGAGGCGGCCGAGACCACGATGGTGTAGTCCATCGCGCCTGCGTCGCGCAGCCGCTCGACGATGCCGACCACCGACGACTCCTTCATGCCGATCGCGACGTAGACGCAGATGACCCCGGTCCCCTTCTGGTTGAGGATGGTGTCGATGGCGATCGCGGTCTTGCCGGTCTTGCGATCGCCGATGATCAGCTCGCGCTGGCCGCGCCCGATCGGGATCATCGAATCGATCGCCTTGATGCCGGTCTGGAGCGGCTCGTTGACCGGCTGGCGCTGGGCGATGCCGGGGGCCTTGAACTCGATCGGCCGCCGGTGCGGCGTCTCGATCGGGCCGCGGCCGTCGAGCGGCCGGCCGAGGGGGTCGACCACGCGGCCGACCATGGCCTCGCCACACGGAATCGAGAGGAGCTGGCCGGTGCGCCGGACCTCGTGGCCTTCCTTGATGCCGAGGAAGTCGCCGAGGATGACCACGCCCACCGAGGCCTCCTCGAGGTTGAAGACCTGGCCGAAAGACCCGTCCTCGAAGCGCAGCAGCTCGCCCGAGAGGGCGTTGGACAGTCCGTACACGCGGGCGATGCCGTCGCCCACTTCGAGGACCTTTCCGACCTCGCCCAGGTCGAGCTCGGTGCGGAACGTCCGGATCTCCTCCGCAATGACCGAGCTGATCTCGTCGACGCGGAATTTCATCGCTTCACCTCGGGAGGCTGGCTCCTGCTCTGGATGATCTCGTTCGACGCGCGCTCGAGCAGCGCCGTGTGCAGCCGCTCGAGCTTGGTCTTGAGGGTGGTGTCGAATTTGGAATCGCGCACACGCACGACCAGTCCACCGAGCAGCTCGGGGTCGACGCGCTCGATCAGTCGGGCGGTGAGACCGGAGCGCCGCTTGACCGTCTCGCGCACCCGTTCGCGGTCGGCAGTCGAGAGCGCCACGGCGCTGGTCACCGTGACGTCGACGATGCCGCGCGCGGCCTGCAGCGCGCTGCGATAGGCGAGCGCGACCTCGGGCAGCAGGTCGGGCCGGCCCTTGCGGTTGAGCACCTGGTAGAAGTCGACCAGCACGTCCTGGGCGTGCCCGCGCAGGATCCTCTCGATCGCCGCCCCGCGCTGGGCCGGGCTGGCGAGCAGCGACAGGAACGCGCGCCGGAACGCCGGCTCACGGTCGCCGAAGGCGACGATCTCCTCGAGCTCGTCGAGCACCTCGTCGGCGCAGCCCTTCTCCTCGGCGACGCGCAGCAGCGCCTCGGCGTAGATGCCGGCCAGTCCCGCGCTCTTCTCGTCGCCGGGCATGCTCAGCTCGTCCTGCGCTCGATCTCGTCGAGGGAGTCGCGGATCAGGCGCTCGTGGTCGGCGCTCTTGACCTCGCGCTCGAGGAGCCTGCCGGCGATCTCGACCGCGAGCTTCGCCGAGACCTGGTAGAGCTCCTTCTTGGCCGCCTCGGTGGCGAGCTCGATCTCGCGGCGGGCGCGCTCCACGATGCGGCCGGCCTCGGCGTTGGCATCTTCTTCGATGCGGTGGCGGACCGCGTCGGCGTCGCGCCGGGACTCCTCGACGATCGCGGTCGCCTCGGCGCGCGCCGCGGTGAGCTTCTCGGTGTACTCGCGCAGCCGCGCCTCGGCCTCCTCGCGGTCCTTGCGCGCCTGCTCGAGCGAGCCGCGGATGAACTGCTCGCGCTGCTGGAGGCCGTGGAGGATCGGCCGCCAGGCGAACCGGCCGAGCACGAAGACGACCAGGCCGAAGATGACCAGGGTCCACAACACGTTGCCGAAATCGCCGGCGAACACGCCCGGCTGCCCACCCTCGCTGGCGAGGGCGGGCGCCGCGGCGAGCGCGCCCAGCGCGCCCGGCAGGATTCTCGATGACTTCATCGTCGCTCCCGTCGGAGCCCGGCCGCGCCTCTCCGGCGCGGGCGAGCCGCCGCTCGTCTGCTCTCGTCTACTTGATCGCCGCCAGGAAGCCGCCGAGCACCGCGAACAGGGCGGCGCCTTCGATCATGGCCGCGGTGACGATCATTGCGGTGTTGATCTGGCCGGCGACCTCGGGCTGCCGGGCCATCGATTCGACGGCCGAGCCGCCGACGCGGCCGATGCCCAGGCCGGCGCCGATCACGGCGAGTCCGGCGCCGATGGCGCCGCCCAGGTTGGCGAGGGCGTTGCCGGACGCCGCCGCGGTCGCGGCCTCGGCGTCGGCGGCGAAGGCGGCGGGAGCGAAGGCCAGGGCGAGGCCGGCGAGGGCGGCGATCCTTCCGAGCATGCTGCGGTTCATGTGCGATCTCCCTGTCGTGGAATCTGAGCCGGTGGCGTCAGTGATGGGCCGGAGCCTCATCGTGGTGTTCGTGGTGGACGTTGACCGACATGCCGATGAACAGCGCGGTCAGGAAGCTGAAGATGAAGGCCTGCAGGAAGGCGACGAAGACCTCGAGCAGGCTGATCGCGACCGCCCCGGCCACGACCAGCGCGCTGATTCCCAGGCCCGCGCCGAGCCCGAGCGCCGTGCCCGCCGAGAGGATGAGCCCTACCAGCACGCCGAGCAGGATGTGGCCGGCCATCATGTTGGCGAAGAGTCGGACGGCGAGCGCGAAAGTCTTCGCGCACAGGCCGATGATCTCGACCGGGACGAGCAGCCAGAACAGCCACCAGGGACCGGGGTTGAAGTGGCGGACGTAGTCCATGCCGCCCAGCCGCAGTCCGTTGGTGACCATCATGACCAGGGTGAGCACTGCGAGCGTGGCCGTGACCCAGATGTTGCCGGTGGCGGTGCCGCCGAGATGGAGGCCGGCGAGCGCCGAGACCGCCGCGAGCGGCAGCAGGCCGAGCACGTTGACCGTGAGCACGAAGAAGAACGCGCTCCAAACGTAGGGGATGAAGCGATCGGTGTGCTCGCCCAGCACCGGCTGCGCGACCTCTCTGCGCAGGTACTGGCAGACGGTCTCGAAGAAGTTGCCCCAGCCGGTGGGCACCAGGCGCCCGATCGCGTCGGAGCCCGCACGCCGGCGCACCATCGCGGGCACGAAGAGCACGAGCAGGATGCCGGCCAGGATCATCATCGTGATCTGGTCGGAGAGCACGGTGAGCTTGCCGCCGGGAGTGAGGAATCCGAGATCGGCGTCCACCTGCACCAGGGGGTGCTGGACGACGTGGCTGAGTGGGTTGTCCGCGGCCATCATGCGACTCCGGTCCTCGATTCCCCTATCGCGTCCCGCCGGCGTGGATCCACCGCACCAGCCAACGCGTCTCCACCACCAGCAGGGCGCCGTACGCCACCCCGACCCAGATCAGGAACGGCAACCGCGCCACCCCGGTCCCCAGCGCCACCACCAGCGTGCCCGCGAGCGCCCCGGCGGCGCGCAGCGCCATGCTCCTCGCCGCCACCGTCTGGGGCCGCTCGATCGGCCCGCGCGCCAGGGCCAGCAGCACCGGCGCGGCGCCCAGCGCGGCGCCCGCGAAGGCGACCGCGCACCCGGCGGCCATCGCGGTCCAGCCCCCGGGCCCGCCCAGCCGGGCCGTGGGCAATGCGCCGAGCCCGCCGACCACGGCGAGCGCGAGCGCCGTACCGCCGAGCCAGCTCGCGGCCGCGCGCCCGGCCGGGGTCATGAGCCGGCCCCCGGTCCGCGCCCGGACTTGCCGCGCTCGAGCTCGCGCGCGGCGGCGAGGGCGGTCCGGATCAGGTTGTACATCCCCCCTACGATCCCGACCGCCGCCAGGGCGACCAGGGCCCGGGGAGCGGTGCCGAGCTGGCGATCGATCCACCAGCCGAGCAGCGCCCCACCCGCGATCGAGGCCGCGAGCTCGAGCCCGAGCCCGGCGAGTCGCATCCACGCCTGCGAGGGTTTGCGTTCCGCCACCGAGAGCCCTCGAACCTGCCTGGAGCTCGAAACCGCTCGAAGGATGTCTGGGATCGACTCCAGCCGACCGCGGCGGGACCGGCCCCGCGGCCGGTGCCAGACGCCCCGAAACCCTATCAACGGCGGCGGGCGGATTCAAGCGCGGGCGGCCTCCCGGGGCGGCCGGGGCGGCGGCGATAGGATCGCCGCGGTCCGCGAGCGGAGATCCCATGAGCCAGGACAACGTGGCAGTGCTCAAGTCGCGCCTCGAAGCCGCGCGCGCCGGCGGCGGCGCGGAACGGGTCGAGCGCCAGCACCGGGAAGGCAAGCTCTCGGCCCGCGAGCGGGTCGAGCTGCTGGTCGACGCCGGCTCCTTCGTCGAGCTCGACGCGCTGGTCACCCACCGCTGCCGGGATTTCGGGATGGAGGAGCAGAAGGTGCCCGGTGACGGCGTGGTGACCGGCTACGGCACGATCGACGGCCGGCTGGTCTACGTCTTCGCCCAGGACTTCACCGTCTTCGGCGGCTCGCTGTCGGAGACCAATGCGCGCAAGATCTGCAAGGTCATGGACCTCGCGGTCGAGGGCGGGGCGCCGATCATCGGCCTCAACGACTCCGGCGGGGCGCGCATCCAGGAGGGGGTGGCGTCGCTGGGCGGCTACGCGGACATCTTCCTGCGCAACACCCTGGCCTCCGGCGTGGTGCCGCAGATCTCGGCGATCCTGGGGCCCTGCGCCGGCGGCGCCGTCTACTCGCCGGCCATCACGGACTTCATCCTGATGGTCGAGAAGACGAGCTACATGTTCGTCACCGGGCCGGACGTGATCCGGACCGTCACCCACGAGGAGGTCAGCAAGGAAGACCTCGGCGGCGCCCAGACGCATGCGGCGCGCAGCGGCGTCTCGCACTTCGAGTTCGCCAACGACGCGGCCTGCCTGATGGGGATCCGCGACCTGCTCTCCTACCTGCCGTCGAACAACGTCGACGATCCTCCCCTGGGTCGCTCCGACGACGATCCCGACCGCGAGGAGCCGCAGCTCGACCGGCTCGTGCCGGACGATCCCAACAAGCCGTACGACATCAAGAAGCTGATCGAGCTGGTGGTCGACGACGCCCGCTTCCTCGAGGTCCACGCCCAGTACGCGAAGAACATCGTGGTCGGCTTCGCCCGGCTGGGCAACCGGGCGGTGGGCATCGTCGCCAACCAGCCGGCGTGGCTGGCGGGCGTGCTCGACATCGACGCGTCGCTCAAGGGCGCCCGCTTCGTGCGCTTCTGCGACGCCTTCAACATCCCGCTCGTCACCTTCGAGGACGTGCCGGGCTTCCTGCCCGGCACCCAGCAGGAGTACGGCGGCATCATCAAGCATGGCGCCAAGCTGCTCTACGCCTTCGCCGAGGCGACGGTGCCGAAGCTCACCGTCATCACGCGCAAGGCCTACGGCGGCGCCTACTGCGTCATGGCCTCGAAGCACCTTCGCACCGATCTCAACCTCGCCTACCCGAGCGCCGAGATCGCCGTCATGGGGCCGGAGGGCGCGGTCAACATCCTCTACCGGCGCGAGCTGGCGGAGGCGGGCGGGCGGGCGCCGGAGGCGCGCGCCGAGAAGATCGCGGAGTACCGGGCCAAGTTCTCGAATCCCTGGATCGCCGCCGAGCGCGGTTACGTCGACGCCGTGATCGAGCCGCGGCGCACGCGCCCGGCGCTCATCCGCGCCCTGCGCCAGCTCTCCGGCAAGCGCCAGGACGTGCCGGCCAAGAAGCACGGCAACATCCCGCTCTGAGGGTGCGGCGCGGCGCCGCGGTCACAGGTAGCCGAGGGCGCGCAGGTCCTCGACGTCCTCGGGCGCGGGCCGGGCGCCGGCGCCCTCGGCGAGGGCGGGCGGGCGCAGTTCCGCGTCGATGCGGCGCAGTCGCGCCAGGTGCTCCCGGCAGGGGCCGGCGCACGCCGCCTCGGCGAGGTTGTGACGTTCCCCGGGATCGGTCGCGAGGTCGTAGAACTCGGGCGCGCCGCCGCGCGGCAGGATGAGCTTGCCGGTGGCTGTGCGCACCGCGCGCGCCCGCTCGGTCTCGATCAGGGCCGCGCGGCCGTCGTCCTCGCGGCCGGCGAGCACGCCGGCAAAGCTCCGGCCCGAGACCTCTCCCCAGGCCGGCAGGCCGGCGAGCTCGACCAGGGTCGGGCCGACGTCGACGAGGCTGACCACCGAGCGGCGATCGCCGGGCACCACGCCCGATCCGGGCGGAGCGCGCACGATGAGCGGAATCGCCGTCACCTCCTCGTAGGGCGCGTAGGTGTGCTCGAGCTGGCCGCGCTCGAGCAGCCCTTCGCCGTGATCGGAGGTGACCACGAACAGCGCGCGCTCCCAGCGGCCGCTCGCGCGCAGGCGGTCGACGAGCCGCCCGAGCGCGCGGTCGGTCCAGGCCACGCCGTGGTCGTAGCGGGCGCCGACCGAGGCGGCATCGGCGCCGCGGAAGCCGCGCCGCCGGCTCTTGCGCACCTCCGCGCGGTCCTCGTGCAGGCGTTCCTCGGGCCGGATCGGCCCGAAGGTGTCGAGCGGCAGGTCCGCGAGGATCTCGTCGTAGGGCCAGTGGACGTCGAGCAGGTGCAGGTAGGCGAAGACCGGACGCTGGTCGCCGAGGCCGTCGAGCTCGCCCAGCAGCGTGTCGACGAGGGCGAAGTCGTCCACCTCGCGCAGGTGCCGGTAGACCTCGAAGCCGCGCGCGAAGCCCATCTCCTCGCCGAGATTCGGCTGGTGGACGACGCCCACCGTGGCGTAGCCGCCCTGCCGGAAGCGCTCGGCCAGGGTGGCGAGGCCGGGGGCGACGACCTGGGAGCGGATGCGCCGGTCGCCCTCGCGGTGCTGCCAGACGATGCCGTGCTCGGACGGGTAGAGGGCGGTGAAGAGCGAGGCGATCGCCGGCTTGGTCCAGGACGAGCTCGAGACGGCGCTGCGGAAGACGACGCCTTCCCGCGCCACGGCATCGATCGCGGGCGAGGTCGGCTTCGGATAGCCGTAGGCGCCCAGCCGGTCGGCGCGCAGGGTGTCGATCACGACCAGGACCACGTCGGGCCGGGGGCCGGGAGCGCAGCCGGCCCCGAGCAGGGCGGCGAGCGCGACCAGGGCGAGAAGCGCCGGGAGCGGGCGTCTGCGCGCGCGCCGACGCGCGCCGGGTCCGGGCGAGCTCACCGCCGCATGATAGCGCGCCGGCTGGTACACTTCCGGCGCTTCGCGGGCGTTGCCCCGGGAGCGGACACCGACGTCCGACCGATTCGAAGGAGAAGCAGATGCGCGAGAAGGATCGCAAGCTCCGCCGTCGGCGCAAGCGGCGCGGGGAGAGACTGAGGGAGCGGCGCGGCGAGGAGCTCGCCAAGCGGCGCACCGCGCGCGCCGAGAGCTCGAAGCGCGCGATCAAGGGTGAAGCGCCGGTGCCGGCCGAAGAGACCGCGCCCGCGGCCGAGGAGAAGAAGCCGGCGCGCAAGTCCGCGCCGAAGAAGAGCGCAGCCGGCGCCGAGGGCGAGAAGAAGCCCGCCCGCCGCCCGTCCACGCGCAAGAAGAAGGACCAGCCCGAGGGGGGCGAGCCCGGGGGCGAGCCCTCCGGCGGCTGAGCCGGGGCGGAGGCCGGATGCGCTTCGCGGTGGGCGCCGACCACGCCGGGTTCGAGCTCAAGGAGCACCTGCGCGCCGTGCTGACGGCGGCCGGCCACGAGGTCGTCGACTTCGGCACGCGCTCGACGGAGTCCACCGACTACCCGGACTGGGCGGAGCTCGTCGCAGCGGCAGTGGCCGGCGGCGCCGCCGAGCGCGGGCTGCTCGTCTGCGGCTCCGGCGTGGGCATGGCGATCGCCGCCAACCGCCACCGCGGGGTGCGCGCCGCCGCCTGCAGCGACCTGTTCACCGCACGTCTCGCCCGCGCGCACAACGACGCCAACCTGCTCGCGCTGGGCGCGCGCATCGTCGCCCCCGGACTCGCGGAGGCGATCCTCGAGACCTTCGCCGGGACGCCCTTCGAGGGCGGCCGCCACGAGCGCCGGGTCGCCAAGCTCGACCGGAGCGGCTCGTGAACCGGCGCCCGCTAAGGTCGTCCGATCCCGAGCTGGCGCGGGCGATCGCCGACGAGCGGCGCCGCCAGAACCAGGGGCTGGAGCTGATCGCGTCCGAGAACTTCGTCTCGCCGGCCGTTCTCGAGGCGGTGGGTTCGGTGCTCACCAACAAGTACGCGGAGGGTTATCCCGGCCGGCGTTACTACGGCGGCTGCGACGTGGTCGACCGCGTCGAGACGCTGGCGATCGAGCGCGCGCGGGCGCTGTTCGGCGCCGAGCACGTGAACGTCCAGCCCCACTCCGGGACGAGCGCGAACATGGCCGTCTACTTCGCGCTCCTGCGGCCGGGCGACACCCTGCTCGGCATGGACCTCGCCTGTGGCGGCCACCTGACGCACGGCCACCGCCTCTCCTACTCGGGACGCGACTTCCGCGTCGTCGCCTACGGCGTCGATCGCGCCTCCGAGCGCCTCGACTACGAGGAGGTCCGCCGGCTCGCGCTCGAGCATCGGCCGAAGCTGATCGTGTGTGGCGCCTCGGCCTACAGCCGGGTGATCGACTTCGAGCGCTTTCGCGCCATCGCGGACGAGGCCGGCGCCCTGGTGATGGCCGACATCGCGCACATCGCGGGGCTGGTTGCCACCGGCCTCCATCCGTCGCCGGTGCCGCACTGCCACTTCGTGACCTCGACCACCCACAAGACGTTGCGCGGGCCGCGCGGCGGCCTGGTGCTGTGCAAGGCCGAGTTCGCGAAGGACCTCGACCGCGCGGTCTTCCCGGGCGTCCAGGGCGGGCCGCTCATGCACGTCATCGCGGGGAAGGCGGCGGCCTTCGCCGAGGCGGCCACCCCGGAGTTCCAGGACTACCAGCGGCGCGTCGTGGCCAACACGGCGCGGCTCGCCGCGGCGCTCGCCGGTCACGGCTACCGGATCGTGTCGGGCGGCAGCGACAACCACCTCTTCCTGGCGGATGTCGCCTCGCGGGGGCTGACCGGCAAGCTGGCCGAGACCGCGCTCGATCGCGCCGGCATCACGGTCAACAAGAACACGATTCCGTTCGACAGCCAGCCGCCGCTGACCGCCTCGGGGATCCGCGTCGGCACCGCGGCGGTGACCACGCGCGGCATGGGCGAGGAGGAGATGGTCGCGATCGCCGCGCTGATCGCGGATGTCCTGGCGGCGCCCGAGGACCCGGAGCGGGCGGCCGCGGTGGGCGCGCGCGTGCGCGCGCTCAGCGGTCGCTTCCCGCTCTACGACGGCGCCGAGTGAGCTCCTCCGCGCCCTGGGCTCCCGACTCGTGGCGGCGCCTGCCGGCCTGCCAGCAGCCGGCCTACGACGACGCCGAGGCGCTCGCCGCCGCGGTCGCGGAGCTGGAGCGGCTGCCGCCGCTGGTCACCTCCTGGGAGGTCGAGGCGCTCAAGGGCCAGCTCGCCGAAGCGGCCGCCGGCCGCGCCTTCCTGCTCCAGGGTGGCGACTGCGCCGAGTCGCTCGACGATTGCACATCGCCGGCGATCACCGCCAAGCTCAAGATCCTGCTCCAGATGAGCCTGGTGCTGGTGTTCGGCACGCGCCTGCGCGTGGTGCGCGTGGGGCGGTTCGCGGGGCAGTACGCCAAGCCGCGCACGCGCGATTTCGAGGAGGTCGACGGCGTCCGCCTTCCGGTCTATCGCGGCGACCTGATCAACCGTGCCGGCGCCAGCGCGGGCGAGCGCGCCGCCGACCCGCGGCTGCTGCTGCGCGCCTACGAGCGCGCCGCGCTGACGCTCAACTTCATCCGCGCGCTGGTGGCGGGCGGGTTCGCCGATCTGCACCACCCGGAGTACTGGGACCTGGACTGGGTCGAGCACTCGCCGCTGGCCTCGGAGTACCGGCGCATGGTCGCTTCGCTGGGCGAGTCGCTGCGCTTCATGGAGACGCTCGCGGGCCGGGCGGTGGCCGAGATGAACCGCGTCGATTTCTTCACCAGCCACGAGGGCCTGCACCTGCTCTACGAGCAGGCCCAGACGCGGCGCGTGCCGCACCGCCAGGGCTGGTACGACCTGACCACGCACTTCCCGTGGATCGGGATGCGCACGAGCGATCCCGACGGAGCCCACGTCGAGTTCTTCCGTGGCGTCGCCAACCCGGTCGCGGTCAAGGTCGGGCCCGCGACCACGCCGGAGCGCTTGCGGCGCCTGATCGACCTGCTGCACCCGGACGACGAGCCGGGCCGGCTGACGCTCGTCCACCGCTTCGGAGCGGAGCAGATCGAGGCGGCGCTTCCGCCGTTGCTCGAGGCCGCGCGCCGCTCGGGCCGGACGGTGCTCTGGTGCTGCGACCCGATGCACGGCAACACCCGGACCACGCCGTCGGGGCGGAAGACCCGGCGCTTCGACGACATCCTGACCGAGCTCGAGCGCGCCTTCGAGATCCACGAGCGCCACGGCAGCCTCTTGGGCGGCGTGCACTTCGAGCTCACCGGCGAGAACGTGACGGAGTGCACGGGCGGCGCGCGCGGTCTGTCGGCCGCCGATCTCGAGCGCGACTACCGTTCGACCGTCGACCCCCGCCTCAACTACGAGCAGGCGCTGGAGATGGCGATGCGCGTCGCCCGCCGCGCCGGGCGTTCGCGCTGACCGGGCGCGGGCGTCGGCACGGCCGCGCTCAATCGCGGGCGCCGGGCGCGCCGAGGCGCGCGAGCTCGCGACGCACGGCGGCGACCAGGTAGATCGATCCCGCCACCACGACCAGGTCGACGCCCGTCGCGGCAGCCAGGCCGAGCGCGGTCCCGAGCGCGGCCGCTGGTTCCGCCTCCACACGCGCCAGCCCGCGATCGGGCAGCAACGCCAGCAGGCGCGCCGGGTCGAGCGCGCGAGGGCTGTCGGGGCGGGTGAGCACGAGCGCGCTGGCGCGCCCGGCGAGCGGCGGCAGCATGTGCGCGAAGTCCTTGTCGGCGAGCGCGCCGAAGACGAGCACGTAGCGCCGGCCGAGGCTCGCCAGGAAGCGGGCGAGCGCGGACACCCCGTGCGGGTTGTGGGCGGCGTCGAGCAGCACGGTCGCGGGCGCGCCCGGCGGCGTCAGGCTCTCCAGCCGTCCGGGCCAGCGCACCGCGGCGAGCCCGTGGCGGATCGCGTGGCGGTCGAGCGCGACCAGGCCGGAGTCGGCGAGGGTGGCGGCGGCCGCGATCGCGACCGCGGCATTGTCGACCTGATGCGCTCCGGCCAGCGGCAGATCGACCGCCAGCCGGGCGCCGTCGAGCTCGACCTCGAGCCGGCTGCCGGCGAGACCGAGGGTCTCGACAGCGAGCACGCGCGCGCGCTCGAGGGCACGCGACGGCCGCGCTCCGATCTCCCGCGCCGCGTCGAGCAGCGCTCGCTCCGCCTCCGGTTCCTGGGGCCCGAGCACCACCGGGCGGCCGGAGCGCAGTACGCCCGCCTTCTCGCGCGCCACCGCGGCGAGCGTCTCGCCCAGCCATTCGGTGTGGTCGAGGGCGATCGAGGTGACCACGGAGACGCGCGGATCGCTCAGGTTGGTGGCGTCCAGCCGGCCGCCGAGGCCGACCTCGAGCACCGCCAGCTCGACGCGCGCTTCGGCGAAGACCAGGAAGGCCGCCGCGGTGGCGGCCTCGAAGTAGGTCGGCGTCTCGAGGCCGGCCGCGCGGACCGCGCCGAGCACGCGCTCGAGCGCCGCGCCGAGCAGGGCGGAGTCGATGGGCGTGCCGCCGATCCGGATGCGTTCCTCGACCCGCTCGAGGTGGGGAGAGGTGTAGAGCCCGGTGCGGAGCCCTGCGCTGCGAGCGACCGAGGCGATCATGGCCGCGGTCGAGCCCTTGCCGTTGGTCCCGGCGATCAGGATCGAGGACAGGCCGTGCTCGGGATTCCCCAGGTGCCCGAGCAGGGCTCGCAGCGGCGCGAGTCCGAGCCGCACGCCCAGCCGTTCGAGTCCGGCCAGGATCTCGGCGGGCGGCCGGAAGCTCACCGGCGCATCCCGCTCAGGAGAGGTGACGCAGGCAGCGCGCCAGGGTGGCCTTGAGCTCGGGACGCGGGACGACGAGGTCGAGGAATCCGTGCGCGAGCAGGAACTCGGAGCGCTGGAAGCCCTCGGGAAGGCTCTGCCGGATGGTCTGTTCGATCACGCGCGGGCCCGCGAAGCCGATCAGCGCCCCCGGCTCGGCGACGTTCAGGTCGCCGAGCATGGCGAAGGAGGCCGTGACGCCCCCGGTGGTGGGGTCGGTGAGCACCGAGATGTACGGCACGCGCGCGGCGCGCAGCCGGGCGAGCGCGGCCGAGATCTTCGCCATCTGCATCAGCGACAGCACGCCCTCCTGCATGCGCGCGCCACCGGAGGCGGAGACCACGATCAGCGGCTGGCGGCGATCCGCGGCGCGCTCGGCGGCGCGCGCGATCTTCTCGCCCACGACCGACCCCATCGAGCCGCCCATGAATCGGTAGTCGAGGACGGCGAGCACGACCGGCAGGCCCTCCAGGCGTCCCTCGACGATCATCACGGCGTCGCGCACGCCGAGCGCCTGCTGGTAGGTCCTGAGGCGATCGACGTAACGCTTGGTGTCGGCGAACGTCAGCGGGTCGGCCGGCCGGATGTCGCCGAAGATCTCGGTCGGGTCCGGCTCGTCGAGCAGCAGGGCGATGCGGGCGGGGGCGTCGATGCGGAAGTGGAATCCGCACTTGGGGCAGATGCGCAGGTTCTTGTCCAGCTCCTTCGAGAAGATGATCTCGCGGCAGCCGTCACAGCGGACCCAGAGCCCCTCGGGCAACGAGGAGCGGGTGCGCTCGTCGCGCACCGCCTTGGGTTTCCGGTCTTTCTTGAACCAGGCCATGGCGCGGTCCGCCGCCCGGGATGCCGCTCCTCAAAGCGCGACAGGCGCCAGTCGCATGCGGGGCTCGCGAGCGGCGCCTGCCGGGGAGGCGCGGGGGCCTCCGGGGAGCGATGGGCGGGGGGTCAGATCTCCGCCGAGCCCTCTTCCTCCGCCTCGAGGTCGTTGGGGATGCCGAGACGCAGGCAGGCCGCGTCGTACATCTGGCGCGCGGCCTTCTTGGCGTTCTGGAGCTGGGCGAGCTTCTCCTTGACCTTGGCGAGCTCCTCCTCGATCTGGCGGTCGAGGTCGGCGATCTCCTGCTTCGTGACGGTCAGGGTGTTCTCGTAGAACTTGCGCTGCTGGTCGTTGAGACTCATGTGCTCTCCCTCACAACTTGAAGGGGATGGTCAGCTGGTACCAGATCTTGACCGGGACGCCTTCCTTCGTGGCGGGCCGGAACTTGGCCGAGCGTGCGGCGGCGATCGCCGCTTCGTTGATGCCCACGTTGAGCTGGACACCGCGCTCGAGCTTGACTTCCAGGACTCGCCCGCGCTCGTCGACGAGAAGGGAGAGCACGACCGTCCCTTCCACCTTCATGCGACGGGCGAGCGGAGGATACTCTGGCTTGTCGATCGAGACAAGAACGGGGATCCGGACGCCCGGGCCGGGCTGCACGAGATCGCCGGACTTGACGGTCGGCTGCGGCGCCGCGGACTCGGCAGCGGGCGTCGGTTCGGTCTCGACCGGCGCGCTCTGCGTCTCGGGCACGGGCGCCGGCTCCGGCTCCGACGCGGACGCGGAGGGCGCGGGGGCGGCGCTCGCGGGCTCCTGGACGGGGGTGGCCGGAGGCGCCGCCGCCGCGGGCGCCGTCGGCGCAGGCGGAGCCGCTGCGGGCTGCGCGGCGGGCGCGGCCGCTTCGGCAGCCGCCGACGCGGTCATGGCGGCGAGCTCCTTCTGTTTCTTCTCGAGCTCGGCCTCGTACTGGCGGCGCAGCTCGTCCTGTCGCCGCTTGACCTCGTCGTCGACGATCTTCGAGACCGCGGCATCGGGCGCCGCCGCGGTCGCCGGCGCGGGAGCGTCCGCCGGGCTCGTCTCCGGAGTCGCCGGAGGCGGGGACTCGACGGCAGCCGGCGGCGCGCTGCCGGCGTCGGGCGCGACGGGCGGCGCGGGCGTCGCACCGCGGCCGAACAGGAACCAGGCGGCGATGGCCAGGACCGCCACGGCCGCGAGGCCGAACCAGAGCAGGTTCCGGCCGCCGGCCGGGGCTTCGGCGAGCGCCTCGTCGAAGCCGCTCGCGGCCGCCGCGGCCGGCGCCGTCGCGAGCGGGACGCTCGCCGGCCGGGCGCCGGCCGGCAGCGCGGCAGGCGGCGGCGCGGGGAGCGCGGCGGGCGGCACGGGAGTCGGCGGCGGCGCGGGGAGCGCGGCGGCGACCGGCGCTTCGGGCCGGCCCTCGACGCCGAACAGGCGGCGCATGTACGCGGAGATCTCGTGCGCGCTCGGCGCCGGCTTGAGCGATCCGAGGATGGCGTCGACTTCGCGCTGCATCGCGCCCGCGCTCTCGAAGCGATCCCCCGGCTCCTTGGCGAGGGCGCGCAGGACGAGCGCGTTGACCTCCAGCGGCAGGCGCGGGTCGAGGTCGCGGGGCGCCTGGATGCGACCCTCGCGCACGGCGTCGAGCACCGACATCTCGCTCTCGCCCGCGAACAGGCGGCGGCCGGTGAGCATCTCGAAGAGCAGCGAACCGAGCGAGAAGATGTCCGAGCGCGCGTCCACCGGACGGCCCCAGGCCTGCTCCGGAGACATGTACTGGAGCTTGCCCTTGAGCGCGCCCATCTGGGTCTTGGAGGCCTTCGACACCGCCTTGACGATGCCGAAGTCGCAGAGCTTGATGTCGCCCTCGAAGCTGATCAGCACGTTCTGCGGCGAGACGTCGCGGTGCACGAGGCCGAGCGGCCGGCCTTCGAAGTCCTTCATCCGGTGCGCGTAGTCGAGCGCGGAGGCGAGGCGCGAGGCGACCAGCAGCGAGAGGCCCAGCGGCAGCGCCTGGCTCTTCTCG
>JAFNAE010000140.1 GCA_017860005.1 Acidobacteriota bacterium
CGCCGCGCCCTCGCAGGCCGAGACGATCTGGTTGATCAGGCGCGAGCGGATCGCCACCGGCACGCGCGCCGGCAGGCGCTCGGCGACGACCCGGTAGCCGCCCGCGACGCGGGTGAGCCGGGCCGCGCCCTCGACCGTGACCTTCTGGGGCGGCAGGATCAGCTCGTCGGCCAGCCGCTGCACGCTGCCGCCGAGGTCGAGATCGGCGACCAGCTCGCCCTTGCCCAGCAGGTCGATCTCGAGCGTGCCCTCGACGCGGCCGCCGCCGGTCGGGGTCAGGCGCGCGACGTGGTCGCGCACCGAGACCAGCTGGCGCGGCGAGGACAGCCGCACCACGACCGGGCCGGCGGCGAGCGGCGCCAGCTCGCCGACCAGGTCGGAGTAGACGCGGTTCATCTTGCCGAGCCGGAGCTCGCGCGCCGCCGGCGGCGCCGCCGCGAGCGCGAGCGTCGCCGCCGCGGCGGCGAGGAGGGGCGCGAGCCGGGGCTTCCTCATCGCCGCCCAGCGTATCGCGCCCCGCCTCACGGCGTGTAGCCGCGCGCCGCGCGCACCTTGCCCTTGCCGCCGCGCAGCTTGACCTCGAGCGCGTGACGCTCGCCCTCATTGGCCGGCGGGTCGGGCGAGAAGGCGAGCAGGTACTGGCTGCGCAGCTCGCGGTCGATCTGGGCGTAGACGCCCGCGAGCTCGCTCGCCTTGTCGACGAAGTAGGTGCGGCCGCCGGTCTCGCTCGCCAGCTTCTGGAGCTTGTCGCGGATGCCGAGGCTGCCGGCGCCGACGTCGAGGCCGACGGTGTAGATCGCCACCCCGCTGCGCTCGGCGAAGGCGAGCGCGTCCTCCCAGGGCACCAGGCTCGAGGTGTCGTCGCCGTCGGAGAGCACCACCATCGCCTTGCGACCGCGCACACCGCGGTACTGGTAGAGCGAGTAGACCAGCGCGTCGTGGAGCGACGTGTTGCCGAGCGCCGGCAGGTCGCGGAACGCGGTCTCGAGCGCGTGCGCGTCGGAGGTGAGCGGCATGAGCAGGCCCGGCCGCTCGGCGAAGCCGACCGCGAAGCAGCGGTCGCGCGGGGTCATCACGCCGGCCAGGAAGGCGGTCGCCGCGGCCTTGGCCTCGATCAGCGACTCGCGCATCGAGCCCGAGGTGTCGAGCACCAGGCCCAGGGTCAGCGGCAGCTGGTGCACCATCTCGAAGCGCTGGATCGCCTGCGGGCGGCCGTTGTCGCGCACCTCGAAGTCCGCGACCTGGAGGCCGGTGACCGGGCTGCCGGCGCCGTCGAGCACGGTCGCGTAGACCTCGACCAGCTCGACCTCGACCTCCTCGACGAAATCGGTCGAATTGAGCACGCGGAAGTCCTCGACGTAGCTGCCGTCCTCGTAGAAGGCGGTCACCGTCAGATAGGCGAGCTCGGCGTCGGCCGCGACTTCGACCGTGGTCTCCCACGGCGGCTGCTCGAGGCGGGCGACCACCTCGTCGTTGAGCTTGAACTCCACGCGCTCGACGCGGTGCCCCTCGGGCGCGACCACCGCGGCGCGCGCCCGGACGCTGCCCGTGACCCGCTTGCCGCGTGGCGGCTCGAGCAGGCGCACGCGCGCCTCGCCCTGCGGCTCGTTGAGCAGCACCTCGTCGGCGGCGATCACGGCGCCGGAGGCGTCGAGCGCCTCGGCGCGCACGATCGTCTCGCGCGGGATGTTGGGCAGGCGCACCTCGGCGCTCCAGGGCGGGCCCGTGCGCGTCAGCTGCGGCTTGCCGTCGAGCGAGAAGACGACCTTGCGGACGCGCTCGCCGACCACGATCGCGTCGGCGCGGAAGAGGCCGAAGACGACGTCCTCGGTGGGCGGCAGCAGGACGATCGAGTCGCGGCCCTCGAGGCGCGAGAGACCGAGCTCCTTGCCCATCACGGCGCCGGGCGGGACCGGCTCGGGCTCCGGCTCCGGGACCGCCGGCACGGTGAAGCCGTGCTCGAGGAAGGCGACGCGCCCGCTCGACTCCTCGCGCACCTCGATCCGCACCACGAAGCGCTCCTTCGGCCGCAACGCGCGCTCGCCGATCAGCACCGCCGGCGCGCCGGGCGGCGGCGGCGCGAACAGGAAGCGGTTGCGGAACTGCTCGAACACTCCGTCCGGGCGGTCGATGGCGCCGAACACCGCGAAGCGCATCTCCTTGCCGCCGCTGATCTCGACCGGCTGGAGGTCCGCGGAGGCCGGCACCTCGACGCGCAGGCGGGCGACGATCCTCTGGTCCCTGCGCGCGGGGTACGACACGCGGATGGTCGTCCCGGGCAGCTCGACCAGGTCCGCGGGCAGCGGGGTCGCCGCCGCTGCGCGCGCCCACCCGGCGAGGTCGGCGGGCGGCGCCAGCAGCGCCTGGGCGTCGGCGTCCTTCATGCGCTTGTCGCGGAACCCGGTCAGGCCGTCGACGCCGGTGATGAGATCGAGCTCCTTGGCGTCCTTGCAGAAGAGCAGGTCGGGGCGCTTGCGCACGACGCCCTTCCCGTACTGGCGGCGCAGCTCCTCGACCTGGTCGAGCAGGTACTGCATCTCGTCGGTGTAGAGCACCCGCTTGGCGTCGGTGGGGCGCCAGAGACGGTGATGGCGGCCGACCGCGGGGCGGTAGAGCACCGCCCAGCGCGCGCCCGGTTCGCTCCCCCAGCGCCAGAGCTCGACCTGGCGGTAGGTCTCGGCGCACTCGACCTGCCTGCGCTCGTCGGGCGCGCCGAGCAGGAAGAGCAGCCGCCCGCGGTCGTCGAAGGGCGACAGGTGCTCGGCAGCGACCAGGGTCGTCCGCCGCGCGAGGCCGAGCGCGAGCTCGTGCTCCGGCGTCTCGGGCAGCGGGTCGCGGTCCAGGAAGGCCGCGATCCGCTCGCGCCGCGCCTGGGCCGGCGCGGCGGCGAGCTCGGCGCGCTCCGCGGCCGGCAGCAGCAGCGCGCCGCCGCCGTCGAGGAAGCGCCGGACAGCCTCGTCGGTGAGATCGGCGGGTGGCGCGGCCGCGCCGGGCGCGGCGAGCGCGGCGAGCAACAGGAGGCAGCACGAAAGGGCGGATCGGGACATGGCACCTGGGGGGCTAGCAAGGACCGTTCCGGAGCATCCTAGAATGCTCCTGCCGATGACCGTCGCCCTGCGTTCCACCCCGATTGCGACCTGGCAGGCCGGCGACGCCGTCCAGGGCTTCGCGCTCGTGCGGCGCCGGGAGCTGCGCCAGGACAAGGCCGGCCGCAGCTACCTGGACCTCGAGCTCGCCGACGCCTCGGGCTCGATCGCCGCCAAGGCCTGGTCGGACTCCTCGGCGCTGACCCAGGAGTTCGCCGCCCACGATTTCGTCAAGTTCCGCGGCCAGGTCCAGAGCTACAAGGAGCAGCTCCAGCTCAAGCTCGACAACTGCCGGCGCGCGACGGAGGCCGACCGCGCCGAGGGCTTCGACGAGGCGCGCCTGGTGCCCACCACCAAGGAGGACCTCGACGGGCTGTGGCGCCGCCTCGAGGAGCTGCTCGACACGCAGCTCGAGCGTCCGGTGGCCCGGCGCCTCGCGGCCGAGACGCTCGAGCGCCACGGCGCGGCGCTGCGCGTCCACCCGGCGGCCAAGGCGATCCACCACGCCTTCCTGGGCGGCCTGCTCGAGCACGTGGTGTCGATGCTGGGCCTGGCGGTCCGCATCTGCGACCACTACGCCGAGCTCGATCGCGACCTGGTGGTGCTCGGCGTGCTCTTCCACGACCTGGGCAAGCTGGAAGAGCTGGGGGCGATGCCGGTCAACGACTACACGCCGGTCGGCCGCCTGGTCGGTCACATCAGCCTCGGCCGCGACCTGCTGCGCGAGCGCGCCGCGGCCATCGAGGGCTTCCCCGACGAGCTCCGCCTCCAGCTCGAGCACCTGATCCTCTCCCACCAGGGACGCAAGGAGTTCGGCTCGCCGGTCGAGCCGATGACGCCCGAGGCGATCGCGCTGCACATGATCGACGACCTCGACAGCAAGCTCGCCGTCCTGCGCGGCCTCAAGGACAACGCGCCGGGGCCCGGTTTCGTCTGGGCGCGCAGCCTCGACCGCTTCGTCTGGCTCGCCGAGGACGCCACCACCGACCCGGGCGCCGAGCTGCCTGCGGGCGTCGCGGCCCCGCCGGACGCTCCCGCCGAGGACGAGGCGGAGCCGCCCGCCACCGAGCAGAAGTCGATCTGGTAGCGCGCTACCAGCGCATCCGGTAGAGCATCCAGTAGACCACCACCCCGGTCACCGAGACGTAGAGCCAGACCGGCAGCGTCACGCGCGCGATGCGCCGGTGGCGGTCGAAGCGCCGCGCGAGCGCGCGCGACACGGTGACGGCGACCAGCACGGGGAGCGCCGCGGCGAGCAGGGTGTGCGAGGCGAGGATCGCGAGGTAGACAGAGCGCGCGGCCCCGGTGCCCGGGAAGCGCACCGAACCGGCCTCGAAGTGGTAGACGAGGTACGAGACCAGGAACAGCGCCGAGCAACCGAGCGCCGCGAGCATCGCCCGCCGGTGGGCCTCGACGCGCCGCGCGCGGATCAGCCGCCAGCCGAGCAGGAGCAGCAGCGTCGCGGTGGCGTTGAGCGCCGCGTTGACGGTCGGCAGGTCGCGCAGGCTCATCGCGGGAAGGGCTCGCTCCGTTCGAGCCGCAGCGCGTCGTCGACCAGGCGCTCGAGGTCGGCCGGGTCGTAGGCGTCGTAGAAGCCGCGCACGGCGCCGGCGCCGTCGACCAGGGCGAAGCGCGAGGAGTGGAGCACGGGCATCGCCTCGTTCTCCGGCGTGTCCTCGACCGGCTGCAGGAAGCCCTCGCGCACCAGGGCGCGCGTGTCCCCCGGCCCGTCGGTCAGGAAGAGCCACTGCCGGCCCGTGACGCCCCAGTCGGCCGCGTACGAGCGCAGGACCTCCGGAGTGTCGTGCGCGGCGTCGACGGTGAGCGAGACGCTGCGTACGGCGCTGTCCGGAGGCAGCTTCCCGCGCACCTCGCGCATGCGCGCGGTCAGCACCGGACAGGCGATCCGGCAGCGCGTGAAGATGAAGTCGGCGATCCAGGGCGCGCCGGCGAGGTCGGCCAGCGTGATCCGCGCGCCGTCGCGCTCGGTGAGCTCGAAGTGCGGCAGGGTGGCCAGCACCGGCAGGGGCGGGCGCAGGCGCTCGCGCAGGTAGAGGCCGCCCGCCAGCGCGGTGGCGAGCGCGAGCAGCGTCCAGGAGGCGATGCGCAACGCAGGCATCGCTCAGAGCCACAGGTGGTCGACGACCAGCACCGCGAGCACCGCGGGCAGGTAGGCGACCGAGGTCAGCAGCAGGCGGCGTGCGCTCGCCACCCGCGGCGCGCGCGCGAAGGCGACCGCGACGGCGAGGAACAGCGCGCCCAGCGCGAGCGCGCCGGCGAGGAAGAGCGGACCGGCGAGGCCGACCGCGGCGGGTGCGAGCGAAACCGGCAGCAGCGCGACCGTCCACAGCGCCGACTGGCGGGCGGTGCGCGCGAAGTCGGGGTCGTCGATGGTGAGCAGGCGCATGCCCGCCGCACGGTAGTCCTCGCGATAGAGCCAGGCGATGGCGAGGAAGTGGGGCAGCTGCCAGAGGAAGAGCAGCGCGAACAGCAGCCAGCCGCCGA
Organism: Acidobacteriota bacterium; assembly: GCA_017860005.1. Taxonomy (GTDB): domain Bacteria; phylum Acidobacteriota; class Thermoanaerobaculia; order Multivoradales; family JAGPDF01; genus JACTMI01. The sequence goes on from JAFNAE010000140.1 coordinate 5,592, forward strand.
GCGCGAGCTCTCCCGAGGCGCCGGTCCAGCCCAGCAGCGGCGGCGCCGCGCCGGGCACGGCGCCGACGATGGTGGCGAGCGAGGTGCGCGTCTTGAGCGGCGTGTAGACGAAGATGTAGCCGGCGAGGGTCGCCGCCGCCAGCAGGGCGGTCAGCGGGTTGACCAGGAGCGCCAGCTCCAGGATCCCGATCGCGCCGAGCAGCGCCCCCCAGGCGAGCGCCAGGTCGGGCGCCAAGCGGCCCGCCGGCAGCGGCCGCTGCGCGGTGCGCTTCATGCGCCGGTCGAGCTCGCGCTCGACGTACTGGTTGAGCGCGCAGGAGCCCGCCGAGACCAGCGCGATGCCGATCACCGTGCGCGCCAGCGCGCCCGGATCGACCTGCCCGGGCGGGCTCGAGAGCAGGAATCCGGCCGCCGCGGTGGTCGAGACCAGCCCGGTGATGCGGGGTTTGGTGAGCTCGAGCAGGTCGGACGGGCGGACCCCGGGGACGGCGGCCGCGGCGCACATCCGGTGCATGCTATCGCGCGGCCGGGGCTAGGATGCGCAAGAGGTGTCGGTCCTCCACGCGCTCCTGCGCCGCTCGATGTCGCTCTACCCGCCGTTCCTGGGCGCCGGCGTGCGCGTGCGGACGCTCTCGCGCCACCCGCTGGTCTTCGAGTCGTCGATGCGCCTGCGCTGGTGGAACCGCAACTACGTCGGCACCCAGTTCGGCGGCTCGCTCTACGCGATGGCCGACCCCTTCTTCATGCTCATCCTGATCGACGCGCTCGGTCCCGACTTCGTGGTCTGGGACAAGGCCGCGACGATCCGCTTCCGGCGCCCCGGCCGGGGGACGGTCGCCGCACGCTTCGAGATCCCGGCCGGGCGCGTCGAGGAGATCCGCAGCGAGGCGCTCGCCGCGGGGCGCGCCGAGCCGGTCTTCACCGCTCTCGTGGTGGACCGCGCCGGCGAGACGGTCGCCGAGATCGACAAGACGATCTCGGTGCGGCCGCGCGCCGCGCGCTAGGGCCGGTCGGGCGCGGCCGCGCCCTCGGCGCGGTCGAGGATCTCGCCCAGGCGGCGCTCCCGCTCCCGGCGCTGACGCTCGATGCGGCGCTCGAGGTCGCGCGCCGCGCGCTCGAGCGCCTCCGGATCCCCACCGGCGAGCGCCGGCGCGGTCTCTTCGAGCTCGCCCTGCGACTCCACGCGCAAACGCGCGAGCTCGCCGTCGAGCCGTGCCATCTCCTGGCGCAGGCGCTCCATCTCGCGCTCGAGCTGGCCGGCGAGGCGGGCCTGGTCCTGGGCCAGCCGGCGCTCGGCTCGCTCGGCCCGGGCACCTGCCTCGCGAGCCGCGCCGGCGGCCAGGCGGGCGCGCTCCCCGGCGAGTTCCACCTCCTCCTCGAACAGCCCGCGCACGGCATCGATCGTGGCCCGGTCCCGGGTCACGTGCCGGACTCCGTCTGCGCGCCGGAACACCAGCACCGGCTCGCCGTCGCGCGCGAGGTCGCGGGCGAACCTGCGGTCCGCGAGG
>JAFNAE010000141.1 GCA_017860005.1 Acidobacteriota bacterium
CTCGCCTCGACCGCGATCTCGAGCTCCACCTTCTCGCCCTTCTCGAGCAATCGCACGATGCGCTGGTAGGGCTCGGCGGCCATCACGACCTCCGGCACGCCGCGCGGCAGCGCCGGATCGCGGCGCGTGCTCTCGCCGCCGACGCGCAGGATCCCGAGATCGCGCGACGAGCGCTCGACGGTGGCCAGGACGCCCTCGGCGGCCAGGAACTCCGCCAGCTTCCGGCCGAACGCGAACCGCTTGCGTGCCCGCTTGCGCCACGCGTCGCCGCGCGGCTCGTCGAGGTCGATCTCCGCGAGCTCCTCGAGGCGCTCCTCGTCGTAGCGCTCGAAGTCCGGACGCGGCGGCTCGCCACGCCCTCCCGGCCGCTCCGGGCGCTCCACCTCGAGGATCAGGATCTTGCCCGCGAGCTTGCCCCGGTGGCGCTCCAGGTCGTCCTCGCTCTCGAGCTCCACGAACAGCGCCTCGCCGCGCACGGCGCCCGTCGTGCCGGGCGTCCAGGCCTTCGGCAGCGCCGCGAGCGGCACCAGCTGCGGCGCGATCATGCGCACCTCGCAGCGGGAGAACTCCCAGCCCTGGCCGAACTCGAACGGCTCCAGCCGCGCCCGCTCGAGGCCCCACGACTCGAGCTTCTCGCGCGTCCACTCGTTCGCCCGCAGCAGCCCCGGCGAGCCGGTCAGCCGCGGCCCGAGGACGTCGGTGAGGTGGCGGACGTGGTCCAGGACCTGGGAACGCTCCACGGCCTCGGCGCGAATGCGGCCGGCGAGCGCCAGGTCCACCGTCTGGCCGAGCCCCGCCGCGGGAACGGCGAGCGCGCCGGCGACGAGGGCGTGGAGAGGGATCGAGCGCATGGTCGTACCTTCCTTTCGAAGCGAGCGCGCCGGCTTCAGGTGACGCGCGAGAGCAGGCGCCGGGAACCGATGGCCCGGCTGTAGGCGACGCCGACGTGGTACCAGTGGAGCAGAAACCCCTCGCGCCACGCCCGCCACCACCAGGCGGCGCTGCCACGCCGCGGCGGCGCCGCGAGCGCGGGAGAGCAGACGAAGTCGAGCCCGAGCCCGCCGGCGAGCGCCGCCGAGCGCGCCAGATGCAGCGGGTCGGAGACCAGGATGAAGTGCGTGAGGCCGCGCCGGCGCAACGACTCGCGCACGTTGTAGAGGTTCTCGAGCGTATGCCGGCTCCCCATCTCGATGCCGATCGCCTCCGCCGGCACGCCGAGCTCGAGCAGCACCTCGCGGCCGGCCTCGGCCTCCGAGCGCGTGGCGTTGCCGGTCATGCCGCCCGAAACCACGAGCTCCGGCGCCCAGCCTTCGCGCCACAGACGGGCGGCGTGCTCGAGCCGGGCCCGGAAGACCGGCGTCGGTGTATCCCCGGCGAGCTCGCGACCGAGCACCAGGATGACGTCCGCGCGGTGGGGTTCCTCGCCTCCCGTCCGGCGCAGGACCCGGACCATGCGCACCGCCACCGGCACGCCGAGCCCGAGCAGGCCGGTGACCAGAGCGAGGGTCAGGGACGAGAGTCCCCCCGGGCCCAGCTCGGACAGGAAGTTCGAATTGCGCCGTCTCAACGGGCGCCGAGAATATCGAAGAGCGGGCACGCGACCGGGTCAGCGCCCGCGTCGCCGCGCCCCGGGGCTCTCCGGGCGCGGGTCCCAACCCTGGCGGTCGAGGTCGATGCGCCCGCGCGAGTCGAAGCGAACGCCTTCGGCTTCGAGCAGCCGGCGCTGGTGGGCCTCGTCTCCGAACAGGCCGCGCGGGCTCACGCGCCCGGCGGCGTTGACCACGCGCTGCCACGGGGCCCTCGATTCCTCGGCGAGGCCGGCCAGCACGCGGCCCACTTCGCGCGCGCGGCCCGGCAGGCCGGCGAGCGCCGCCACCTGCCCATAGCTCGCCACCCGCCCGCGCGGAATGCGCGCGACGACCGCGAGGATGCGGCGGCGGTGCTCGGCGGCCCCGGATTCGGCCGGACGGCGCCTCACGGGAAGGCGCGCACGTGCCCGAGCCGGCGGGCCAGCGCTTCGGCCGCGTCGGCCGGGGCCGGCTGCCCGGCGCCGAGCGCCTTCTCCCAGGAGCCGTAGAGCGGGTTGGGCAGCACGAACCAGCTGACGCCCCAGCGCTCGCCGTGGGCCTCCGCGGCCGCGCGCCGCTCGGCGACCGGAGTCGCGTCGACGCCGGGCAGGAAGTCGTTGAGGTCGTCACCGAGCAGGAGCAGGACCCGATGGGAGGCCGAGATCTCGCGCCGCCGCGACTCCTTGTCGGTCTTCCACTCGGGTCGCTCGCCGCGCAGCATCACGGTGTCGAGGTCGTCGCGCAGCGGGAATCCCTCGCGCGCCAGGTTCGCCCGCGTGGCGGCCTCGAACGGCGCGTCGCGGTTCGAGACGTAGAAAACCGTCACGCCGTGTTCCGCCGCGAAACGGACGAACTCGAGCGCGCCGGGCAGCGCCGTCGCGCGCTCCGCTTCGACCCAGGAGCGCCAGGCCTCGGCGCTGAACGTCGCGCCGGAGCGCAGCAGCCCGCCCTCGAACGCCGAATTGTCGAGCAGGGTCTCGTCGAGGTCGGCGATCACAGCCGGCGGCAGCGCCGCCGCATCGGGCCCCTGGCCGAGAGCGCTCCAGGAGGCATCCGCGAGCGCGGCCTCGAGCGAGCGGCGCGCCGCCGCGAAGGCCGACCTCTGGATCCAGCGGCACTCCTCGGCGGACTGGAACCAGAGCAGGGCGCGCAGGCTCTCGTAGCGCTGCGCCGGCGCGCCCGGGGCGGCGGGCCCGGCCGGGGCCGTCCCGGCGGCCGGCCGCGCGCTGCGGCAGGCACCCGAGACCAGTGCCACGGCGAGGACGAGGGGCAGGAGACGGGGGGCGTTCAGCGCGGCCATCGGGCTCTCCTGGTCGGGCCCCGGAAACGAACCGGCCGCGCCCAGAGGCGCGGCCGGAAAACCCTCACGGGGTCGATGTCGGGATTGGTGGAGCTGAGCGGGATCGAACCGCCGACCTCTTGAATGCCATTCAAGCGCTCTCCCAGCTGAGCTACAGCCCCACGCGGGGCGGCAGTCTATGCGATCCCCGAGGTCGCCGGCAACGGCCCGAGGGGAGCGCGCGGCGCCGCGCGCAGACGGGCCAGGTGCCCACCGATCGCCTGGCGCAGCTCGTCCAGACCCGCCCCGGTCGCGGCGCTGATCCTCAGGGCGCCCGGCTCGAAGGCCTCCGTGGCGTCGAGCCGGTCGACCTTGTTGAACACCACCAGCACTCGCTCCGGCTCCACCCCGAGGCTCGCCAGGACCTCCTCGGCCACCCTCTTCTGCTCTTCCCAGCGCGGATGGCTGCGGTCCACCACGTGCACGACCAGGTCGGCCTCGACCACTTCGTCGAGCGTGGAGCGGAACGACGCCACCAGGTCGTGGGGGAGCTTGCGGATGAAACCGACGGTGTCCGCGAAGAGCACCGGCCAGCGCTCCGCGTCGAGCGCGCCGCGCCGCAGGCGCGCGTCGAGGGTCGCGAACAGGCGGTCCTCGGCGAGCGTGCCGTCGCGCGTGAGTCGGTTGAACAACGTCGACTTGCCGGCGTTGGTGTAGCCGGCGAGCGCGACCACCGGCAGCTCGGAGCGGCCCCGGCGCTGATTGCGGCGCATGCGGTCGATCTGCTGGAGGTCGCGGCGCAGGCGGGCGATGCGGCGGGTGAGCACGCGCCGGTCGGCCTCGAGCTGCGTCTCGCCTTCGCCACCGCGCACGCCGATGCCGCCCACCTGCCGCGACAGGTGGCCCCACTTGCGCGTCAGGCGCGGCAGCTCGTAGCTGAGCCGCGCCAGCTCCACCTGGGTGCGCGCCTCCCGGCTGCGCGCCCGACGCTCGAAGATCTCGAGGATCACGCCGCTGCGATCGACGACCGGGACCTTCAGGACCTCCTCGAGGTTCTTCGCCTGCGAGCCGGTGAGGTCGTCGTCGAACAGGACCACGTCGGCGCGCAGCTCGGCCAGGCGCGCGGCGATCTCGCCGACCTTGCCGGCTCCGATGTAGAGCTTCGGGTCGGGAGCCTTGCGCGCCTGAACGGCCCGCCCGACCACTTCGGCCCCGGCCGTGTCCGCGAGCGAGGCGAGCTCCTCGAGATGCTCCTCGACGCTCCATGCCGGCTGACCGGGCAGGGCGACGCCGACCAGGAAGGCACGGCGGCGGGGTTGGCGGGAGGCGGGGGCGACGGCGTTCAAGTGCGCGCGTCCGGAACCGGACTGAGAAAGAATATCCGATCGTGAGCGCCGACGCCGAGCCGACCCCGTCCCCCGCCTCCGCCCCGAGTCGCCGTCTCGGCCCCGCCCGCCTGGTGCTGGCCCTGGCGCTCGCAGCGGCCGCCGCCGCGCTCTTCTGGCCGCGCGGCGGCGAGCCGCGGCGCGCGCGCCCGGGCGGCTACCCGATCGACGCCACCGGCCGGCCCCAGCCTCTGGCGCGCGAGTTCCGCGAGGTGACCCTGGTCCACTTCTGGGCGACCTGGTGCCCGCCCTGCCTGACCGAGATCCCGTCCCTGCTCGCCTGGGCGCGCGAGGTGCGCAGCGATCGACTGGCCGTGGTCCTGGTCGCGGTGGCGGACGAACCGGGGATCGCAGGGCGCTTCGTGGGCTCGACCGACCTGCCGCTCCTGTTCGACCCGAGCTGGGACGTCGCGCACCGCTTCGGGACCGAGAAGCTGCCCGAGACTCACGTCGTGGTCGGCGGCGATGTGGTCGAGACCTTCGTGGGCGCGACCGATTGGTCGGACCCGGCGGTGCGCGCCCGGATTCAGAAGTGGGCGGCGAGCCCGAACAGCCCGAGCCCGTAGAGGTCGGCGCGCTCCAGGAAGGCGTAGTGGGCGGAGAACTCGCCTACCACGGAGAGGTGCCGGGTCACGTCGAAGTCTCCGGTCAGCCCGAACGCCAGTCCGAGGGCGGTCTCGTCCACGTCCTCCAGACCGGGCTCGCGCCCGGTGAGCCGGTAGCCGCCCAGACCGAGGTACATGCCGAAGTCGTAGCTCGGTTGACGGAAGCGGTATTCGCCGGCCACGGTCAGGAACTCGAGCTCCGCCTCCACGAGCCCGCCGACCGCGAGCTCCTCGTCGAAGCTCAGCCTCCCCGCGCGCACCATCGCGTAGGTCCGGTCGTTGGTCAGAACGCCGAACTGGAGCTCGAGCGCACGGTGGTCGAAGCTGGTGTCGTCCGCCCCATCGAAGGCGCCACCGATGCCGCCGAGGACACCGACCAGGAAGGTCGAGCCGTCCTGCGCGGCGAGCGGCGAGGCGGCCGCCGTGAACGCCACGATCAGCAGCGCGGCGTGGAGGATTCGCTTCGACAAGGGGACCTCCTGGTTCGATCGAAGGGTGGTCGAGCGCGACGGCGCGCGAGTCTAGCACCCGGCGTTTCCGTCCTCCGACGTGTGCTCACCCGTCGCAGCGAGCTGGCGCGCCTCGGGTCGGCCGCTCTCGACCTGCTCTTCCCGCGCTCCTGCCTGGGCTGCCGGAGGCGGATCGCGCCGGGCCCGGCGCCGCTCCTGCTCTGCGCCAGCTGTCGCACGCGGCTCGAGCCGGTGGATCGGCGCGCCGCCTGCCGCGGCTGCCTGCGCCCGCTCGCGCCGGGCGGCGGGCCTCGTCCGACCTGCGGCGGGTGCCGCCGCCGGCCGCCGCCGTTCGAACGGGCGCTCGCGCTCTGGCGCTTCCGGCCGCCCCTCGACGAGGTCGTGCGCGCCTTCAAGTTCCGGGGCCTCGACTTCCTCGGCGGCGAGCTGGCGCGGGCGGCGATCGAGGCCGGCGTCCTCGCCGAGCTGACCGACCTCGACCTCGTCGCGCCGGTGCCGCTGCCCTGGCCGCGTCGACTCGTGCGCGGCTTCAATCAGGCGGAACGGCTGGCGCGCCCCTTCGCGCGGGCGCTGGGGCTGCCGCTCGTCGAGCCCCTCGGCCGCCGCGCCCTGGCCCCCCGCCAGGCCGGCCTGGCGCGCGCCGAGCGTGCGGCCAACGCCGCGCGGAGCCTCCGGATTCGGCCGGACTCGCGGCTCGCCGGACGGCGCATCCTGCTCGTCGACGACGTCTTCACCACGGGCGGCACGGTGGCCGCGGCGGCCGCGCTGCTGGCCGCCCAGGGCGCTGCCGCCGTGGTGGTCCTGGTGGCGGCCTGGACCCCGCCGGAACCGCCCCCGGAGCTTCCTTGACAGCCCTTGCACCGGGGCCTAGACTGCCGGTTCGATGGGTGGATCCACCCAGCTTCGCCACGCGTCCTCCGTGACCTGGGCGCTCCTGCTCGGGCTGGTTCTGGGCGCGCCCGCGACGGCCCGCGCCGAGGCGCCGGTCGGCGTCGCCGGCCGGGTGCTCGCGGACTCGAACCCGGTGGCCGAGGCCACGGTCTACGCCTACCAGGTGGTCGAGAAATCGCTGCGCCGGGTGCTCACCGACGGCGGCGGCGAATTCGCCTTCTCGGCGCTTCCGGCCGGCCTCTACAAGATCATCGCCCACAAGAGCGGCTTCGCGCCCGCGGTCACCGTCCTGACCCGGCGCAGCGCCGAGGAGAGCCAGTTCCTGCAGGTCGAGCTGCCCGCGGTGGCCGACGCCGGCGCCGACGGCGGCTACTGGCAGCTGCGCGCCGAAGTCCCCGGCGACGTCCTGCGCGAGATCCAGACCCCGTTCGGCGACGAGATCGTCTCCCTGGTTCCGCCGTCGGAGAGCGGAGTCGGGATGCCCGGCTTCCAGACCGAGGTCGCCGCCACCACGGCGGTCGGACAGGTGCGCGGCGAGACGCCCGGCCAGGTCGTGGCGGGCCAGCTGGGCCTGCGCGGCAAGGTCGGCAAGCTCGGCGTCGCGGTGGACGGGAACTTCGGCACCATCGCGGCCGGCTCGGAGTCGCCGTGGGAGCCGTCGCTCGCCGGCGAGGCGGCGGCGCTGCGCGTCCGCCTGGACGGCCCTCAGGCGGGACGCTTCGATCTCGCCGCCGAGAGCCAGCGCCTGGTCGCCACCGCGGGCGGGGGCGAGATGCCGGTCGATTTCGAACGCATCTTCTTCCGCTATCACCGCGACCTGGGCGACGACGCCTCGACCGCGCTGCTCGCGCAGTACGTCGACGAGAAATCGCGAGAGCCTGCGCGACTATGCGGCCGGCTGGGGCGTGCCGGGCCTGGACTCGGTGCTCAACCGTTCGATCGACGCCTGGAGCTTCGCGGACTGGGAGTTCGCACCGGCCTACGTGCTGCAATACGGGATGTACAGCACGGCGCGCGACGGCAGCGTGTCGCTCGCACCGCGCGCCGGATTGCTGGTGCGCTTCCGGCCCCAGTGGGAGGCTTCGTTCTCGGCCTCCCAGCGCGTGTCGCTCGCCGACGCCGAGACGCTGCGCGGTGAGTTCGTGCCGACCCTGCTGAGCGCCGCGTTCGGCTGCGCCGACGCCGAGGAGTCGTGCTACGAGCTGCAGCTGCTGCATGGCCAGGGAGAGGGCGCCAATTTCCGGATCGGCAGCTCGTGGCGCGAGTTCGACCGCACGGTGCGCGTGTTCCTGCGCGAGGATCTGTTCGCGGCCGGCGAAGGACTGTTCATGGTGCCGGGCGATCAGCTCCCGGAGGTCCACGCCACGGTCCGGCGCGAGCTCGGCAACCATGTCGTCGCGAACCTCACCTCGGCCTACGCGGAGGGAGGCGGCGGCTCTTTCCGCGCCGCCAACATGCGCCTCTACCGCAACGACGTCGCCTACCTGACGACCTCGTTCGATGCCACCATCAAGCCGACCTCGACCGGCATCTTCGTGGCGTTCTATCGGGTCGTGCAGTCGCTCGACCAGGTCCATCGCGGACGGACGCGGCCCGCGACCGCTTCCGAGCTGGAACGCGTCGAGCTCGCGGTCTCGCAGGACCTGGCCCGCCTGTTCGGCATGAGCTCGGACTGGGCGGTGCGCGTCGGGCTCGAGCTGCTGCGCGGCGCGACCCTCTTCGAGACCCTGCCGATCGACCCCGAGCAGCTTCGTCACCGCGTGACGACCGGCGTGGCGGTCCGTTTCTGAGCGGTCGCCCGCTCCCCTCCGCACTTCCGCAGTCGCTCGATCCCGCGTCGGCCGCGCACGCACCGCGCGCGCGGCGTAGGTTCGCCTCCGCGCCCTGGATCCGGTTTTCCGTGGACCCCGCAGTTTTTTGGATTTCCGGCTCCAAACCCCGCCCCCAGCAAGCACTTAGCGGGCTTTTCGAAGGCTCGTTCGCGGCACGGATCCTGCTTTGATCCGCTTCGGCCAGGAGCCCGTGTTGACCCGTCCGTCCGATCGACGCTTCCGGCGTCTCGCCGTCTTTGCGCTGCTCCTCCTCACCGGCGCCCTCGGGGTGCTCGGTGCGCATGCCTTTCGCCGCAAGATCGAGGTCTTCCAGCCCCTCGGCTTCGAAGCCGTGGCCGCCGGCGACCACTGGCAGGTTCGGCGGGTCTCCTCGCCGCCGCCCGGCGGACTGGCGGCCGGCGATCGCATCGTGCTCGTCAACGGCACCGAGGCGGCGGCGATCAATGACCTGCGCCGGATCCTGGCGCGCCGCACCGAGGCCCAGCTCGTCGTGCTGCGCGGCGACCAGCTCGAGACCCTGACCTACCGGCGTCCGCCACTCGACGTCGATCTGCCCTGGGTCGTGCTCGCGGCGGTCTCGATCGGCTACCTGGCGATCGGACTGTTCACGCTCTGGCGCACCCGGGAAGGCGAGCTGTTCTACCTCTGGTGCCTGACCTCGGCCACTTTCTTCGGCTTCTCGCCGGTCTTCCCGGTGGACCGGACGGGAGCCGCGATCTTCCTCGCCGACGAGCTCGCCCGGCTCTTCCTGCCCCCGCTCACCCTCCACCTGTTCCTCTCCATCCCCCGCCCGGGCGCCGATGTCCGCCGGCGCTGGCTGCCGTTCGTCTACCTGCCGGCGGCCGCGCTCTCGGCGCTCCAGATCGACCTAGCGCTGTTCGGCGGGCGATTCCTGGCCGGTCCCGCCTCGCCGAGCTCGCTGGCCCTGCTCGATCGGCTCGAGCTCGTGCAGCTCGGACTCTTCGCCAGCGCGGCGATCGCGGTCCTCGCCGTGCGGCTGCGCCGGGTCGAGGATTGGGAGCAGCGGCGCCAGCTGCTCTGGCTGCTGGTCGGAATGGTGGGCGGCTACGCGCCTTTCTTCGCGCTCTACGGCCTGCCCTGGCTCGCCGGACTGCGCCTGCCGGAGGGCGTCGCGGCACTGGCGGTGCTGCCGTTGGCCTGCGTGCCGCTCGCTTTCGCCTGGGCGATCCTGCGCTACCGCCTGTGGGACCTCGGCCTGATCGTCCGCAACGGCGCGTCCTACGCGCTGACCATCCTGTTCGGCGTCGGCAGCTTCTCCCTGCTCGACGTGGCGCTCGGCCGCGCCGTGCCCGAGGGACTCGGCTTCGCGCGCGACCTGTTGACCTTCTTCGGCGGCCTCGCGATCGCGGGGCTCGCCATCCCCGCCCACCGCGGCATCCACGGCGCGCTCGAGCGCCTCGCCTACGGCCGGGCGTTCGGCCGCCGGCGCGGCCTGACCTGGCTCGGGCAGGAGCTGCTCCAGGAGAGGGACCTCGATCGTCTCTCGATGGCGCTGCTTTCCGAGCTCGAGCACGGCCTCGACCTCGAGCGCGCGAATCTCCTGCTCGCCCAGGGCTCGAGCCTGCTGCCGGTGCGCCCGGAGGCCGAGATCCCCGATCCGATTCCGTTGACGTCGCTGTCGGGCCGGGTCTGGGACGGCAGCTTCGAGACGCTCTCGGCCTTCGACCTGCCGGGCGAGCGCGTGAACGCCGAGCAGCGGCTCTACGCCTCCGGCTACCGATACGTCTTCCCGCTGCGCGTGCGCAACTCCCGGCTCGGCCTGGTGGTCGCCACCCTGCGCCACGACGGACAGCCGCTCAACAGCGCCGACGTCGAGCTCGTGCGCGCGTTGCTCGACCAGGCGGCGCTCGCGATCGAGAACGCACAGCTGCTCGATCAGGTCCAGCGCCAGCTCGAACGCGTCGTCTCGTTGCAACGACACAACGAGGGCATCCTCGAGTCCTCTCCCGCCGGGATCGCGCTCATCGACGCGGACGCCAACGTGGTCACCGCGAACCTGGCCTTCGCCAACCTGGCCGGTCGTCCACGGGCCTCGCTCACCGGCCGTCCGATCAGCGAGGCGTTTCCGCTGCGCGCATTGCCGGTTCCCGGCGAGGGCCCCAGCCGCCTCTCGTTCCGCGACGTCGGCGGCCGCGAGCGGGTCGTGGAAGCGAACCTCGCGCCCCTCCAGGACGGCGAGCACGAGGGGCAGCGCGTGCTCGTGCTCCAGGACGTGACCGAGCGCGTCGCGATGGAGGGCGCGCTCAAGGAGAAGGACCGGCTCGCGGCGCTCGGTGTGCTCGCCGCGGGTGTCGCGCACGAGGTCAACACGCCGCTCACCGGCATCTCGTCCTACGCCCAGCTGCTGCTCGCCGAGACCGAGCCCGGTGATCCTCGTCGGTCCTTGCTCGAGAAAGTCGAGAAGCAGACGTTCCGGGCCTCGCGCATCGTCTCGAACCTGCTCGAGTTCGCCCGCAAGCCCGGACGCGAGCGCGAGCGTCTCGACCTCGTGGCCATCCTCGGCGAGACGGCCGAGCTGCTGCGCGAGCGGATGTCCGCGCGCGCGGTGCGCCTGCAGTGGGATCCGCCCTCCGAGCCGGTCGAGATCGTGGGCAGCCCCGGCGAGCTGCAACAGGTGTTCACCAACCTGATGCTCAACGCCATCGACGCCATGGCCGCGCAGGGCGGCGGCACGCTCACCCTGCGCCTCGAGCGCGCGGAGGGCCGGGTGTCCGTGCTGGTCGACGACTCCGGGCCGGGCGTGCCGGCGGAGCGGCTGCAGACGATCTTCGAGCCCTTCTACACCACCAAGCGCGGCGAGGGCGGGACGGGGCTCGGGCTTTCGATCAGCGCCAACATCGTCGAGCAGCACGGTGGCTCGATCCTGGTCGAGAACCGCGCCCCCGGCTGCCGGTTCACGGTCACACTGCCGGTCGAGAGCCCTCCATCGGTCGCCCCGGAATGAACATCCTCGTCGTCGACGACGAAGAGATCCTGCAGGACGTCCTCGGGCTCCTGCTGCGCAAGGAGGGATACCGGCCGATCGCCGCCCGCACCGGCGAGGAAGCGCTCCTGCTCTTCGACAAGGAGCCGATCGACCTCGTCCTGCTCGACGTCATGCTGCCCGGCATGTCCGGCATGGACGTCCTGCGCCAGATCCGGCAGCGGGACCCCGAACAGGTGGTGGTCGTGATCACCGCCTATTCCTCGATCGAGGGCGCGATCGAGGCCATGCGTCAGGGGGCTTTCCACTACGTTCCCAAGCCGTTCAAGAACGAGGAGGTGCTGCTCACCATCCGCAAGGGTCTCGAGCAGCGCCGGCTCACGCAGGAGAACCGCGAGCTGCGCGAGCAGCTGGGGCGTCGCTACGGACTCGACAACATCATCGGCAAGAGTCAGCCGATGCAGCAGGTGTTCGACCTGATCCGGCTCTCGGCGCCCTCGAAGAGCAACATCCTGATCCTGGGCGAGAGTGGCACCGGCAAGGAGCTGGTCGCCAAGGCCATCCACCATCACAGCCGGCGATCCGACGGCCCGTTCGTCACCGTCAACTCGGGCTCGATGCCCCCCGATCTGCTCGAGTCGACGCTCTTCGGGCACGTCAAGGGTGCGTTCACGGGCGCCATCGCCGCCAAGAAGGGCCTCTTCGAGCTCGCCGACGGCGGCTCGATCTTCTTCGACGAGATCGGCAACATCCCACCCGACACCCAGGCGAAGCTGCTCCGGGTGATCCAGGAGAAGGAGTTCATGCGGCTGGGCGGCGTCGAGACGATCAAGGTCGACGTGAGGATCATCGCGGCGACCAACGCTCACCTCGAGAACCTGGTCCAGCAGGGAGCGTTCCGCGAGGACCTCTACTACCGCCTGAACGTGATCACCATCCACCTGCCGCCCCTGCGCAAGCGCGCCGAGGACATCCCGCTGCTCGCCCGCCACTTCCTGCGCCTGTACGCCGAGGAGAACGGCAAGGTCATCTCGGAGATCGCGCCCGGGGCCATGGAGCGCCTGATCGACTACAGGTGGCCCGGAAACGTGCGGGAGCTCGAGAACGCGATCGAACGTGCGGTCGTGCTCTCCCCCGGGGAGACGATCGACCTCGAGCTGCTGCCTCCGGCGGTGCGCTCGCCCAACGGGACGGCTCCGGCCGCGGCCAACGGGCCGCTGCCCGACCTCGGGACCTCGTTCTGGGACTCGGTCTCCGCCTACGAGCGCCAGCTGATCGTGCGCGCGCTGC
>JAFNAE010000047.1 GCA_017860005.1 Acidobacteriota bacterium
AGCCCGAGCGTGAGCAGCAGCAGCGGGCAGGAGAAGAAGGTCACGATCGGGCGCACGAAGACGTTGATCAGGCCGATCACGAAGCCGGCGACCAGCAGGTAGAGCCAGCCCCCCTCCCAGTGCAGGCCGGGCAGCAGCTGGCACGCCGCCCACAGGCCGGCGCCGTTCAGCAGGATGCGCAACAGGATTCTCATTGCTCGTCTCCTCCGGACTGCGCAGCGGTGGCGAGCTCGCGCGCGCGCTCGGCCACCCTGCGCTCGTTGGCGTGGGAGAGTCTGGAGAGCGCCTCCTCCCACGGGAACCAGCGCGCGCCGTCCACCTCGCCGGGATCGTAATCCGCCTCGTCGCCGCCGGTGTAGTCGAGCAGGAAGTAGTCGACGTGCTTGCGCACGCGCCGTCCGTCCTTCTCGACGAAGAAGTAGTCGATGCCCGGCAGCTCGGCCACGACCCGTCCCGAGATGCCGGTCTCCTCGCGCACCTCGCGCACCGCGGCCTGCCGGGTGGACTCGCCGCGCTCGACGTGCCCCTTGGGCAGCTGCCAGCGCCGGCCGCCCGCGGTGGCGATGAGCAGGACGTGGCCGTCGCGCACCACCAGGCCGCCCGCGGAGTGCTGGCGCTCGACCGGGCTGCGCCGCGGGCGCGGCGGGGCGGAGGCCTCGTGCTCGCTCACGGCTGGAGCCGCTCCCAGCGCTCGCCCTCGGCGCCGCGCGTCCATCTCCGACGGTCGTGGATGCGGCTCGGGCGCGAGCGCCAGATCTCCAGGCACTCGGGGCGCAGCAGGTAGCCGCCCCAGTGCGGCGGCCGCGGCACGGCGCGCCCGAAGTGCCGGGCCTCGGTGCCGGCCACGCGCCGGAGCAGGGCGAAGCGCGAGGCGAGCGGCGCGCTCTGCTGCGAGGCCCAGGCGCCGAGCTGGGCGCCGCGCGGGCGGCTGGCGAAATAGGCATCCGACTCCGCCTCGCCCAGCCGCTCGACCGCGCCTTCGACGCGCACCTGCTCGTCGATCCAGGGCCAGTAGAAGCAGAGCGAGGCGCGCGGGTTGGCGGCGAGCTCGCGTCCCTTGCGGCTCTCGTAGTTGGTGAAGAAGCGCAGTCCGCGCGCGTCGGCGCCCTTGAGCAGCACCATGCGCACGCTCGGCAGCCCGCGCTCGTCGGCGGTGGCGAGCGCCACCGCGGTAGGGTCGAAGGGAGCCGCCCGGCTGGCGCGCGCGAAGACCTCTTCGAACTCGGCGAGCGGCCAGGCGGCGGCTGCCGGGTTCAATTGGCGCCCCCCTCGGGCTCGGTGTCGGTCCAGGCGGGCAGCGATTGCGGGTCCACGCCGACCGCGCGCAGGCCGCTCTCCCAGGTCGCCTCGGTGTCGGTGCCGAAGATCAGCTCGGCGGCGACCGGCGCGGTCAGCCAGTCGTTGCGCAGGATCTCGGAGACCAGCTGCCCGGGCCCCCAGCCGGCGCAGCCGAGCAGGAGCCGGAAGCGCGCCGGGGGCGCCGCCGAGAGCCGCTGAAGGCCGGCCAGGTGCTGGGTGAGGTGGATGCCCGGCAGCACCTCGTTGGCGCCCGGCAGCTCGGGGGGCGGCGCCGCCGCCTCGAACAGCACCGAACCGACCTGGGGCTGGACCGGTCCGCCGAAGGAGGCCAGCTCGCCGGGGTCGCCTCCCCACTCGATGCCCAGGTCGCGCAGGATGTCGGCGACCTTCAGCTCGGTGCGCCGGTTGACGATGAACCCGAAGCTGCCCTCCTCCTCGTGCGCGAGCAGGAGCACCACGCTCTTGCGGAAGAACGGGTCGGTCACCTGCGGCAGGGCGAGCAGCAGGACCGGCGCGACGAGGTCGGAGGCCGCCATCGGAGCGGAGTCTACCGCCGGCCCCGCGCGGGTCGTGCGATATCTTCGAATCTCCAGGTGTCCTCCCCGGAGTCCTCGCCCATGCTCGACAGCTTCGGAAGTCACGGCAGCTTCTCGGTCGGTGGCACCCGCTACCGCTTCGCCCGGCTCGCCGCGCTCGAACAGCGCGGCCATTCGCTCGCGCGCCTGCCCTACGCGCTCAAGATCCTGCTCGAGAACCTGCTCCGGCGCGAGGACGGCCGCATCGTCACGGCCGCCGAGATCGAGGCGCTCACGCTCTGGCAGGCGCGCGCCGAGCCGTCGCGCGAGATCGCGTTCATGCCGGCGCGTGTGCTGCTCCAGGACTTCACCGGAGTGCCGGCGGTGGTCGACCTCGCCGCCATGCGCGACGCCATGAAGGCGATGGGCGGGGATCCCGAGCGCATCAACCCGCTGCAGCCGGTCGAGCTGGTGATCGACCATTCGGTGCAGGTCGACGAGTACGGCTCCGAGGCCGCGCTGCTGCTCAACTCGCGCCTCGAGTTCCAGCGCAACCGCGAGCGCTACCTGTTCCTGCGCTGGGGCCAGAAGGCCTTCCGCAACTTCCGTGTCGTGCCGCCCGCGACCGGCATCGTGCACCAGGTCAACCTGGAGTACCTGGCGCGGGTGGTGATGGCCGACAACGGCTGGGCTTTCCCGGACACGCTGGTCGGCACCGACTCGCACACCACCATGATCAACGGTCTCGGCGTCCTGGGCTGGGGCGTGGGCGGCATCGAGGCCGAGGCGGCGATGCTCGGCCAGCCGGTGTCGATGCTCATCCCGCAGGTGGTCGGCTTCCGCCTCACCGGCGCCCTCGCCGAGGGGGCGACCGCCACCGACCTCGTGCTCACCGTCACCCAGATGCTGCGCAGGAAGGGGGTGGTGGGGAAGTTCGTCGAGTTCTTCGGGCCGGGCCTGGCCCAGCTCCGCCTCGCGGACCGCGCCACGATCGCCAACATGGCGCCCGAGTACGGCGCCACCTGCGGCCTCTTCCCGGTCGACCAGGTCGCGCTCGACTACCTGGCCTTCAGCGGGCGCGCCCCGGAGCAGGTGGCGCTCGCCGAGGCCTACCTCAAGGAGCAGGGGCTCTTCCACGGGCCCGGCACGCCCGAGGCCGAGTACACGGACACCCTCGAGCTCGACCTGGGCACGGTCGAGCCCTCCCTCGCCGGGCCGCGCCGGCCCCAGGACCGGGTCGCGCTGCCGGCGGTCAAGGGCAACTTCCTCGCCGAGCTGCCGGGCCTGCTCGCCGGCAAGGGCTCGAAGCCCCTGCCCCGGCCCGAGACGGTGGGCCGCTGGGAGGCCGAGGGCGGCGGCGTCTCGGTGGCCGAAGAGACCGCCACCGAGGTCGCCGCCGAGATCGACGGCGTCGCCTGCACCCTGCGCCACGGCTCGGTAGTGATCGCCGCGATCACCTCGTGCACGAACACCTCGAACCCGGCGGTGATGATCGCGGCCGGCCTGCTGGCGAGGAAGGCCGCTGCGCGCGGGCTCGCTACGCGGCCGTGGGTCAAGACCAGCCTGGCTCCCGGCTCCAAGGTGGTCACCGACTACCTGCGCGAAGCAGGCCTCCTGGCCGACCTCGAGGCGCTCCGCTTCCACGTCGTCGGCTACGGCTGCACCACCTGCATCGGCAACTCGGGGCCGCTGCCGGTGCCGGTCTCGAAGGCGATCGCCGAGGGCCAGCTGGTGGCGGTCGCGGTGCTCTCGGGCAATCGCAACTTCGAGGGGCGCATCAGCGCCGAGGTGCGCGCCAACTACCTCGCCTCGCCGCCGCTGGTGGTCGCCTACGCCCTGGCCGGGCGCATCGACCTCGATCTCGGCACCGAGCCGCTCGGCACCGGCCGCGACGGCCGCCCGGTCTACCTGCGGGAGATCTGGCCCTCCCAGGCGGAGATCGAGGAGACGATGCGTACCGCGCTGCGCGCGGAGCAGTTCCGGCGCCAGTACTCCGACGTGTTCACCGGCGACGAGGCCTGGCGCACGCTGGCGGTGCCCGAGGGCGAGACCTTCGCCTGGGACGCCGCCTCGACCTACGTGCGGCGGCCGCCCTACTTCGAGGGCATGGGGCTGACGCCGGAGCCGGTCGCCGACCTCGCCGGCGCGCGCTGCCTGGCCGTGCTCGGCGACTCGATCACCACCGACCACATCTCGCCCGCGGGCTCGATCAAGAAGGACAGCCCGGCGGGCCGCTACCTGGCCGAGCACGGCGTGGAGCCGCTCGACTACAACTCCTACGGCTCGCGGCGCGGCAACCACGAGGTCATGGTGCGCGGCACGTTCGCCAACGTGCGCATCCGCAACCGCATGGTGCCCGACCTCGAGGGCGGCTTCTCGCTGCACGTGCCCTCGGGCGAGCGGATGACCATCTACGAGGCCGCGGAGCGCTACCGCGCGGAGGGCACCCCGCTGGTGGTGCTGGCGGGCAAGGAGTACGGCTCGGGCTCGTCGCGCGACTGGGCGGCCAAGGGGCCGGCGCTCCAGGGCGTGCGCGCGGTGATCGCGGAGAGCTACGAACGCATCCATCGCTCGAACCTGATCGGCATGGGCATCGTGCCGCTCGAGTTCCCGGTCGGGACGACCGCCGCGGGACTCGGCCTGACCGGGCTCGAGACGTTCTCGATCTCGGGGCTGGCGCGCGGCGTCGCGTTCGGCTTCGCGGCCGGGCGCGAGGTCACGGTGCGCGCCGAGTCGCCCGGCGGCGAAGCGCGCGAGTTCCGCGCCCGCGTGCGGCTCGACACCCCGCAGGAGGTCGAGTACTTCCGGCACGGCGGCATCCTGCGTTACGTGTTGCGCCAGCTGCTGGCCGGGTAACAAAAAAAGGCCCCGCACGGTGGAGGGAATCCCGCGCGGGGGGAGGAGAGGGAGCCGTGGGTCCCGGGGTCCGAGGACCCCGGCGGCGGGTCCGACTCCCGAACGGCCCGCCATCTTCGGAAACACAGCAAACTCCGGGCCGGATTCCCGGCCGGGGAGCGAGGAGGGTCCATGAGGGTCTACGTCACCGGCGCCACGGGCTACATCGGGCGCGCCCTCTGCCGCCGGCTGGCGGCCGAGGGCCACGAGGTGCGCGCCCTGGCGCGGCCGACGAGCCGCGTCGCGGCGCTCGCCGAGGTGGGCGTGGCGACCTTTCCAGGGGACGTCACCGACCGCGCGTCGATGCGGGAGGGGATGTCGGGGGCGGATGCGGTCGTCCACGCCGCCGCCGACCTCGACCTCGGCGGGCCCCGCGAGCGCATGGAGGCGGTCAACGTCGGCGGCTCGGAGAACGTCGCCTCGCTGGCCTTCAAGCTCGGCGTGCCGCGCCTGCTCTCGGTCTCGTCGGTGGCCTACTTCGGCGGCAGTCCCGCGGACGGATCGCCCGGCACCGAGGCGAGCCCCCTGCTGCCGCCCCCGACCCGCTACTCGGACACCAAGCGGCGCGGCGAGCGGGCGATCCGCGCCTGGGCCGAGCGGGGCCTGGGCGTCGTCACCGTCTATCCGAGCCTGGTCTACGGCCCCCCCGGCAAGCGCGAAGGTGCCAACGCCATGCTGCGGCGGCTCTGGCTCGGGCGCTTCCCGGTCCTGCTGGGCGCCGACCGCAAGACCTCCTGGATCTACCTCGACGACCTGGTCGAGGGGATCGTGCGCGCGCTCGCGCGCGCCCGGCCCGGTGCCGGCTACCTGATGGCCGGCGACGTCGCCACCGTGCGCGAGGTGGCGCGCCGCGTGGAAGCGCTCGGCGGCGCCGCCTGCCCGCGCCGCGAGGTCTCGCTCGCCACCGCGCGCCTGTTCGTGCGCCTGGCCACGCCCCTCTACCGGCTGCGGGGGCGCCGTCCGCCGATCCCGGCCGAGCAGATCGCGTCGCTCGAGCGCCACTGGTACTTCGACGACCGGCGGGCGCGCGAGGAGCTCGACTGGCGCCCGCGCGACTTCGCGACCGGGCTGGCGGCCACCCTGGACTACCTGCGCGACCCGGCGGCCGCGGAGCGCTGAGACGCGCGGCCCCCGGGCGTTCTATCCTTGGCCCTCGGCCGGGCCGCACGCTGCCATGTTCACGATCTTCAAGGACTACCAGTTCTCCGCCGGGCACGCGATCCGCGGCCACCAGCGCGGCTGCCAGAACCTGCACGGTCACAACTACCGGGTGCGCGTCCACGTCGGCGCCGAGACGCTCGACCGGCTCGGCATGGTGATCGACTTCGCCGACCTGAAGGCGATCGCCGACCAGGTGCTCGGGCGCTTCGACCATGCCGTGCTCAACGACCAGCCGCCCTTCACCGAGCGCAACACGACCGCCGAGCTGATCGCCCAGTACGTGTTCGAGGAGGTCGAGCAGAGGCTGCCGGAGGGGCGCCGCGTGCGCCGGGTCGAGGTCTGGGAGACCGAGACCTCGTGCGCGATCTACGAGCCGTGACCGGCGCGCGCGTCAGGATCACCGAGATCTTCCACTCGATCCAGGGCGAGGCGAGCTTCGCCGGCCGGCCCTGCGTGTTCGTGCGCCTGACCGGCTGCCAGATGCGCTGCGTCTGGTGCGACACCGCCTATGCCTTCCACGGGGGGGAGTGGCGCACGCTCGACGCGGTGGTCGAGGCGGTGCGCGCCTTCGGCTGCCCGCTGGTCGAGGTCACGGGCGGCGAGCCGCTGCTCCAGCCCGGCGTCCACCCCCTGATGACCCGCCTGTGCGACGAGGGCTTCGAGGTCCTGCTCGAGACCGGCGGCGGCCTCGACATCAAATCCGTGGATCGCCGCGTCCGGCGCATCGTAGACGTCAAGTGCCCGGGCTCGGGCGAGTCGGCGAACAACCGCTGGGAGAACCTGGACGACCTGCGCGCGGGCGACGAGCTCAAGTTCGTGATCGCCGACCGCGCCGACTACGAGTGGGCGCGCGAGACGATCGCGGCGCGCGCCCTCATCCGGCGCTGCCCGATCCATCTCGCCCCGGTCTGGGGCGCGCTCGAGCCCGCCGAGCTGGCGGCCTGGATCCTCGCCGACCGCCTCGCCGTGCGCCTCTCGCTCCAGATCCACAAGCTGCTCTGGGGCCCGGAGGCGCGCGGCGTGTGAGCCGACGCGGCGGCCGGCGCGGCTCCGTTCGCCGGCCGCGAACCTCCGCTCGCCGGGCGCCCCGCGCGCGCCGGGCACCGCTGTCGTAGCGTTGTGGGGAAGGCAGCCCACCGGGAGAGACGATGACCACCGACCTCAAGCAGGCCCTCGACGAGCTGAAGATCGAGCGCGGACCGGCGACCGGACCGTCGCTGCGGCGCCGGCGCTGGCCCTGGGTGGTGGGCGGGCTCGTCCTGCTCGCGGTCGTGGCCGGCGTGCTGCGCCGTGCGCCCGCGGTCACCGTGGTCGCCGCCGGCGCGGCGAGCACGGAAGCGGCCGGTCCGGTCCCCGTGCTCAACGCCTCGGGCTACGTCGTGGCGCGCCGCCAGGCGACGGTCTCCTCCAAGATCACCGGGCGCGTCGCCGAGGTCGCGGTGGAGGAGGGTCTGCGCGTCGAGCAGGGTCAGGTCCTGGCCCGGCTCGACGACGCCGAAGCGGCGCGCGCCCTGGCCCTCTCCGAGGCGCAGCTCGGGAGCGCCCGGAGCGCGGTGGCCGAGATCGAAGCGCGGCTCGAGCTCGCCCGCCGCGACTTCGAGCGCACGGAGCGGCTGGTCGCCGACCAGGTCCGCAGCGAGGCCGAGCTCGATGCCGCGCGCGCCGAGCGCGACGCGCTCGAGGCCGGCCTGGCGGTGACGCGGCAACAGGTGGAGGTCGCCGCGCGTGCGGTGGCGGTCGAGCGCCAGAATCTCGAGAACACCGTCATCCGCGCCCCCTTCGCCGGCGTCGCGATCTCGAAGAACGCCCAGCCCGGCGAGATGATCTCGCCGGTCTCGGCGGGCGGCGGCTTCACGCGCACCGGCATCACCACCGTGGTCGACATGTCCTCGCTCGAGATCGAGGTCGACGTCAACGAGAACTACATCCACCGCGTGCGCACCGGCCAGTCGGTCGAGGCGCGGCTCAACGCCTACCCGGACTGGGACATCCCCTGCCGCGTGATCACCACCATCCCGGCCGCCGACCGCGACCGCGCCACCGTGCGCGTGCGCATCGGATTCGACGCGCTCGACCCGCGCCTCCTCCCCGACATGGGCGTCAAGGTGACGTTCCTCGGCGAGCCGGGCTCGGAAGGGGCGCCGGAGTACGCCGAGGTCCCGGCCGAGGCGGTGCGCGCGGAGCAGGACGCGAAGGTCGTCTACGTCGCCGCGGACGGCCGGCTCTCGCGGCGCCAGGTCGAGACCGGCCGCGAGGGGTCGGGCCGGGTCGAGATCGTCTCCGGCGTGGCGCCCGGCGAGCTCGTGGTGATCGCGGGGCCGCGGGAGCTCGCCGACGGCCTCGCGGTGAGGCCCGAGGAGAGGCGGTGAGCGAGGCCAGCCCGGACGCGGCGCCGCTGGTGCGCATCCGCGGCCTGCACAAGATCTACCAGCGCGGCGCGGAGCGCATCGACGTGCTGCGCGGCATCGACCTCGACATCCGCGCCGGCGAGTTCCTGGCCCTGATGGGCCCGTCGGGCTCCGGCAAGTCGACCCTGCTCAACCTGATCGGCGGGCTCGATCGCGCCAGCTCGGGGACGGTGGAAGTCGCCGGCCAGCGCGTCGACCGTCTGGGTGACTCCGACCTCGCGCGCTTCCGCGCCCGCCACGTCGGCTTCGTGTTCCAGATGTACAACCTGCTGCCCGTGCTGACCGCCGAGCGCAACGTCGAGCTGCCGCTGCTGCTCACCGACCTGTCCGCCGCCGAGCGCCTGCGCCGCGCGCGCGCCGCGCTCGCCGCGGTCGGGCTCTCGGACCGGCTCGCGCACTTCCCGCGCCAGCTCTCCGGCGGCCAGGAGCAGCGCGTCGGCATCGCGCGCGCGATCGTCACGGACCCGACCCTGCTGCTGTGCGACGAGCCAACCGGGGACCTCGACCGCCGCTCGGGCGACGAGGTGCTCGATCTGCTCGCCGCCCTCGGGCGCGACTTCGGCAAGACCATCGTGATGGTCACCCACGATCCGCACGCGGCCGAGCGTGCGCGTCGCCTCGTACACCTCGACAAGGGCGTGCTGGTGGAGGAGGCGGTGCGGTGAGGTACCTGCCGCTGCTCCTCGCCGGCTTCCGTCGCAAGCGGTTGCGCACCTTCTTCACCGTCGCCTCGGTGCTCGTTGCGTTCCTGCTGTTCGGCTTCCTCGGCGCGGTGCGCTCCGCGTTCAGCATGGGCGTCGAGGTCTCGGGCCTGGACCGGCTGGTGATGCTCAACAAGGTCTCGCTGATCCAGCCCCTGCCGTTGTCCTACCGCGACCGGATCACGGGCGTGCAGGGCGTCACCGCCGCCACGCACTGTACCTGGTTCGGCGGCATCTACCAGGATCCGAAGAACTTCTTCCCGCAGATCGCGGTCGAGCCCGAGCTCTACCTCGAGATGTACCCGGAGATGCTGATCCCGGAGGCGCAGAAGATCGCCTGGATCCAGAACCGCCAGGGCGCGCTGGTCGGCCGCCAGACCGCGGAGCGCTTCGGCTGGAAGGTCGGCGACCGGGTTCCGATCCAGGCCACCGTGTGGGTCAAGCGCGGCGGCGAGCGCAACTGGGAGTTCGTGGTCGAGGGCATCTACGACGCGCGCGAGAAGGGCTTCGACACCACCCAGTTCTTCTTCCACTTCGACTACCTCAACGAATCCCGGCAGTTCTGGCGCGACCTGGTCGGCTGGTACGTGATCCGCATCGCCAACCCCGACGAGTCGGCGATCGTCGCGCGCCGGCTCGACCGCGAGTTCACCAACTCGAGGTGGGAGACCAAGACCTCGTCGGAGAAGGTCTTCGCCCAGTCTTTCGCCAACCAGGTCGGCGACATCGGCGCCATCCTGCGCGCGATCCTCTCCGCGGTCTTCTTCACCCTCCTGCTGGTCGCCGGCAACACCGCGGCGCAGTCGGTGCGCGAGCGCACCGCGGAGCTCGCCCTGCTCAAGACGCTCGGCTTCACCCACCTCCAGGTGCTCGGCCTGGTGCTCGCCGAGTCGCTGCTGCTGGTCGGAACCGGCGGCGCGCTCGGGCTCGCGCTGGCGGTGGCGGTGATCTCGCGCGGCGACCCGACCGGCGGCTTCCTGTCGAACTTCTACCTGCCGGCGGGCGACGTCGTGCTCGGCGCCTTCCTGGTCGTCGCGCTGGGGCTGGCGAGCGGGCTGCTTCCCGCGCTCGCCGCGATGCGGCTGCGCATCGTCGACGCGCTGAGGAGGACGTGAGCGTGAAGCGGCTGGCGAGCACCCTCCGGCAGACCGCGGCGGTGGCGCGCCTGGGCCTGCTGACCGTGCCGCAGCGGCTCGGATCCTCGGCGGCGACCGTGCTCGGCGTGGCGGGCGTGGTGGCGGTGTTCGTGGGCGTGCTCTCGATCGGCGAGGGCTTCCGCAAGACGCTCGAGTCCACGGGCGGCCCCGAGAACGTGGTCGTCCTGCGCGGCGGCACCGACACCGAGATGAACAGCGTGGTGCGGCGCGCCTCGACGATCGTGATCGGCGACGCGCCGGGGCTGGCCCGCGACGCGCGCGGTCAGGCGCTGGCCTCGGCGGAGCTGTTCGTGATCGTCGACCTGCCCAAGAAGTCCACCGGCACGCCGGCCAACGTGCCCCTGCGCGGCGTCAGCGCGCAGTCCTTCGACGTGCGCGGCAACGTGCGCCTGGTCGAGGGGCGGCGCTTCGAGCCGGGCAGCAACGAGCTGATCGCGGGCCGCGCCGCCGCCTCGCAGTTCGGCGGGCTCGAGGTCGGCAACCGGCTGCGCTGGGGCGAGAACGTCTGGACCGTGGTCGGCCGCTTCGAGACCGGCGGCACCGTCGCCGAGTCCGAGCTGTGGTGCGACGCCGCGGTGCTCGCCCCGGCCTACCGGCGCGGCGACACGTATCAGTCGGTCTACGCGCGGCTCGCCGCTCCCGACCGTTTCGCCGCCTTCCGCACCGCGCTCACCTCGGACCCGCGTCTCGACGTCGCGGTGCTCATGGAGAGCGACTACTACGCCTCGCAATCGCAGGCGCTGGTCGCGATCGTGAGGGTTCTGGGCGGACTGGTCACGGTGCTGATGGGGCTCGGCGCCTCGTTCGGCGCCATGAACACGATGTACACGGCGATCGCGTCGCGCACGCGCGAGATCGCCACGCTGCGCGCGCTCGGTTTCTCGCCGGCGCCGGTGGTCGTCGGCGTCTTCATCGAGTCCCTGGTGCTGGCCGGGGCGGGCGGCGTGCTGGGAGGCGCGCTGGCCTGGCTGGCCTTCGACGGCTACCGCGCCGCGACGCTCAACTGGCAGAGCTTCAGCCAGGTCGCCTTCGCCTTCGCGGTGACACCCCGGCTGCTCGTCTCCGGCGTCCTGATCGGGATCGCGGTCGGCTTCCTGGGCGCGCTGCTGCCGGCCTGGCGCGCCGCGCGGCTGCCGGTGACCGCTGCGCTGCGCGAGGCGTGAGCGCGTCCTAGAATGGCCGGTGAGCCCCGACCCGAGGAGGACGCCATGAAGCCAGCCGTCGCCATCCTGTCCGCAGCCCTGCTCGCCGGCGCGCACGCCGTCCCCGCCGCGGCGGGCGAGGTCGAGAAGACCGCCGCCTTCGCCGTCGACCAGTGGATCGACCTGGCGGCGAGCGACGGCCCGGTGACCCTCCACCGCGTGCGCCTGGTGCGCGGCTCCGGCATGACCAAGTCCAAGTTCATGCGCCCGGGCGGCAGCGAGTACCTGGAGGATGTCCAGCTCCAGGTCGAGTTCACCAACCAGGGCTCGGCGGACTGGGAGATGCGGCTGCGCTTCGAGTGGCTGGACGGGAACGGCGAGGCGATCGACGGCTACGACGGCCGCGAGGACCTCGACAGCGACTCGCGCTACGAGCAGCAGACGGTGACGCTCTCGACCCTGCGCTACGGTCTGAAGCGCGCCAAGAAGCTGCACCTGAAGATCGAGTTCTTCCCGGGCTGACCGGGCCCGGCGTCGCGGGCGGCTCGGCAGGGCGGGCTACAATCCGGGCGCTGCGGAGGCGCCGCACCGACATCCCGAGGGCCATGAGATGAGCACCGCGAAGCTGATCCTGGACGGCAAGGAGCACGAGTTCCCCGTCGTGACGGGCTCCGAGGGCGAGGTCGCCGTCGACATCTCGAAGCTGCGCGAGCGGACCGGGGCGATCACGCTCGACGAGGGCTACGGCAACACCGGCTCGTGCCGGAGCGCGATCACCTTCATCGACGGCGAGCAGGGCATCCTGCGCTATCGCGGCATCCCGATCGAGGAGCTCGAGGAGGCGCGCTTCACCGAGGTCGCCTACCTGCTCATCTACGGCCGCCTGCCCAACCAGACCGAGCTCGTGGAGTGGCGCGAGAAGCTGACCCGCCACAGCCTCCTGCACGAGGACATGAAGAAGTTCTTCGAGGGCTTCCCCGCTTCGGCGCATCCGATGGCGATGCTCTCGGCCATGGTGGCGTCGCTCTCGACCTACTACCCGGACACGGCCGACCTCGACCTCAACATCGTGCGCCTGCTCGCCAAGGCCAAGACCATCGCGGCGTTCTCGTACAAGAAGTCGATCGGGCAGCCGTTCATGTACCCGCTCAATCACCTCTCCTACACCGAGAACTTCGTGCACATGATGTTCGCGGTGCCGGCCGAGCCGATGCACATCTCGCCCGTGCTCGACCGCGCGCTCAACCTCCTGCTCATCCTGCACGCCGACCACGAGCAGAACTGCTCGACCTCGACCGTGCGCATGGTCGGCTCCTCGGGAGCCAACCTGTTCGCCTCCGTCTCGGCCGGGGTGTGCGCGCTCTGGGGACCGCTCCACGGCGGCGCCAACCAGGCGGTGATCGAGATGCTCGAGGCGATCGCCGCCGACGGAGGCAACTACCGCAAGTACGTCGAGATGGCCAAGGACAAGGCGTCGGGCTTCCGGCTCATGGGCTTCGGCCACCGCGTCTACAAGAACTTCGACCCGCGCTCGCGCATCCTCAAGACGGCCGCCGACGAGGTGCTCGCGGAGCTCGGCATCCGCGATCCGCTGCTCGAGGTCGCCAAGGGGCTCGAGGAGATCGCGCTCGAGGACGCCTACTTCGTCGAGAAGAAGCTCTACCCCAACGTCGACTTCTACAGCGGCATCCTCTACCGGGCGATGGGCATCCCGACCAACATGTTCACGGTGATGTTCGCGCTCGGCCGCCTGCCGGGCTGGATCGCGCACTGGCGCGAGATGCGCGAGCAGGGGGCGCGCATCAATCGCCCGCGCCAGGTCTACACCGGCCCGACGCGCACGAGCTGGGTGCCGGTCGAGCGGCGCTGAGCGCCCCGCTCAGGGCGAGGCGGGCGGCTCGTTGCGGCTGCCGGTCGAGTCGAGGTCGCCCGCGGTGTTGTCGAGATCGCTCGCGGTGTTGCGGTGGAGCCAGTGGTGCATGCGCCGGCGCAGCCGCTCCATGCGCCGCCAGAGGCCCGGCCAGCGGCCCATGAGGCGGCGCAGCCAGAGGTGGACGCTCTGGGAGGCGAGCGAGAGCAGCGCGAGCCCGAGCGCGAGCGAGAGGCCGCCCTGGAGCACGGGCAGGAAGAGCCCGACGACCCCGATCACGATCAGGACCCAGCCGGTGCCGAGTACGATGAAGCGGACCCAGATCGGCAGCGGCAGCGGCCGGAAGCGAGCCCGCTCGTGGCGCGGCAGGCGGGGCCGGACCTTCACCGCCGCCCACCCCGGCGCGGATTGACAATCCGGACCAGATCCGTCCAGAATTCAGCCCGTCTGTTGAGACCGCGTCTCAAGAAATGATCCCATCCCGCGAAGAAGAGCTGTTCGTCGAGTTCCTGCGCTCCCGCAACCTCCGGGTCACGGCCGAGCGGCGCGCCCTGTTGCGCGCGATTTTCGCACAGCATCGCCACATCGATGCCGAGGAGGTGCTGCGCACGGCGCGCGCGGCGGGGCACAAGATCTCGCGCGCCACCGTCTACCGCAACCTCGAGCTGCTGGTCGAGTGCGGGCTCGCGCACAAGGTCCGGCCGGGCGATCACCGGCTCGTCTACGAGCACGTCCACCCCGGCCAGAGCCACGACCATCTCGCCTGCCGCCGCTGCGGCAGGATCGTCGAGTTCATCAGCCCGGGCATCTCGGCGCTGCTCGCCGAGATCTGCCGCGCGCACGCCTTCGAGCCCCGGGCCAACCAGATCCAGATCGTCGGCGTCTGCCGGGACTGCGCGGCCGCCGCGGGCGCGGCCGCCGCGCCCGCGACCGCCACGGGCGGGGGCGCGCATGGCTGAGTCGTACGGGTCCCCGGGCGGCGGCGGCCGCCGCCCCGCCACCCCGGCCCCGGAGCCGCACCTCGAGCGCCTCTCGGACCAGGCGCCGGGACGCATCGTGCGCCTGCGCCGGCGCGAGCTCTCCGAGGGCGAGGCCTGCCTGCTCGCCGCCATGGGGCTCTCGGTCGGTTGCCGGCTGGTGGTGCGCGCCGCCGGGGACCCCTGCATCGTCGAGGTGCGCTCGACGCGGATCGGTCTCGCGCGCGCCGTGGCCGAGCGGCTGCTCGTGCACGGCGAGCCGGCGGGCCGGCCTTGAGCGAGCCGCGCGGGGTGCCGGCCGCGGCGGCGGCGCCCGGCGCCGTCCTCGACCTCGAGCCCCGGGCGCGCCGCGGACCGCACCGCCTGCTCCTGTTCGGCAATCCGAATACCGGCAAGACGACCCTCTTCAATCGCCTCTGCGGGCTGCGCGCCAAGACCGCCAACTTCCCGGGCACCACCTCCGACCTGCGCGTCGGCCGCATGACGATCGGCGCGGGCGAGGAGGCCGAGTCGGCCGAGGTGGTCGATCTGCCCGGTCTCTACAGCCTGCGCCTCGACCTGCCCGAGTCACGCGTCGCCGCGCGCGCGCTCGCCGGGGCGGAGGGCGACGCACCGGCGGCCGCCATCGTGGTGGCCGACGCCACCAACCTGCCCCGCCACCTGATGCTGGTGGGAGAGCTGCGCGCCTCCGGCGTGCCGCTGGTGGTGGCGCTGAACATGATCGACCTCGCGCACCGGCGCGGCCTCTCGTTCGACCTCGCGCGCCTGTCGGGAGCCCTCGGGGCGCCGGTGGTGGCGGTCTCGGCGCGCAGCGGCGAGGGCGTGGACCGCCTGGTGCGCGCGGTGCGGGCGGTGGTGGGCGGCGTGCGCATCCCGGCCTCGGTCGCCGCGCCGGCCACCGACCAGGCGGCGCTCGAGGCCTGGGCCGAGGAGCTGGTCGCCGCCAGCGTGGGCGGCGCGCGCGCGCTGGGCGCGGGCAGCGACACGCTGACCGACCGACTCGACGAGACCTTCACCCACCCGGTGGCCGGGTTCCTGATCTTCCACCTCGTGATGGCGGCGCTGTTCTGGACCATCTTCGCGCTCGCCACGGTGCCGATGGACCTGATCGACGCCACCTTCGCGCACCTGGGCGGCGCGCTCGAGTCGGTGCTGCCGGCGGGCGACGTGCGCGACCTGGTGGTGGGCGGACTGATCGGGGGCGTCTCGGGCACCGTCGTCTTCCTGCCCCAGATCGCGCTGCTCTTCTTCCTCATCACGCTGCTCGAGGACACCGGCTACCTGGCGCGCGCCGCCTTCGTCATGGACCGGCTGCTGTGCCGCTTCGGGCTGCCCGGATACGCCTTCGTGCCGCTCCTCTCGGCGCACGCCTGCGCCATCCCGGCGATCCTCTCGACGCGCCTGATCCCCGACCGCCACGATCGGATCGCCACCATCCTGGTGGCGCCGTTCATGAGCTGCTCGGCGCGCCTGCCCGTCTACGTCCTGCTCACCAGCTTCCTGTTCCTCGACCGGCCGGTGCTGGCCGGCCTCGCCTTCGCCGGCTGCTACGTGCTGGGCGCCGTGGCCGCGTTCGGCAGCGCGCTGATCGCGCGCCGCACGGTGCTGCCCGGCGCTTCGCGCCCGATGGTGCTCGAGCTGCCGAGCTACAAGTGGCCGTCGCTGCGCGTGGCCGCCGCCAACGCCTTCGAGCAGGCCTGGGCGTTCCTGCGCACGGCGGGCACCGTGATCCTGGTCATCTGCTTCGTGATGTGGTGGCTGTCGGCCTATCCCAAGGCCCCGCCGCCGGCCCCGGCACTGGCGCTCGAACGGCAGGCGGCGGAGCTCGCGGCGAGCGCGCCGGAGCGCGCCGCCGCGCTCGGCGACGAAGCCGCGCGCCTGGTCGCGCGCCATCAGCAGGAGTCGAGCTTCGCGGCGCGCCTCGGCCGCCTGGCCGAGCCGGTCTTCGCCCCGCTCGGCTACGACTGGCGGCTGACCATGGGCGTGATGTCGAGCTTCGCGGCGCGCGAGGTCTTCGTCTCCACCGTGGCGGTGCTCGCCGGCGCCGGGGAGGACGCCGCCGAGCCCGGGATCGTGGCGCGCCTCCGGCGCGCGACGCGCGACGACGGTACCCCGCTGCTGACCACGGCGACGGCGGTCTCGCTGCTCGTCTTCTTCGTGCTCGCCATGCAGTGCCTGTCGACCACCGTCACCGTCCACCGCGAGACACGCAGCTGGAGGTGGCCCGCGCTGCAGTTCGTCTGGATGTCGGGGCTCGCCTGGGTGGGGGCCTTCGCGGCCTACCGGGGCCTGCACGCGCTCGGGGTCTCGTGATGACCGGCCTGCCGCTCGCGGATCCCCAGTTCTGGGTGGTGACCGGCGCGGTGGCGGCGGCGCTGGCGCTGCTCGTCGCGCGGGCGCGGCGCCGGCGGCGGACCGCGCCCGGCGCGCCGACCCTCTGCGCGCACTGCGACGAGGCGCCGCGCCACTTCCCCGGGCGGGACGAGGACGGCGCTTGAGGCTCGCCGGTCTGACCGTCGCGCTGTTGTGCCTCGCCACGGCCGCGCGATCCGATGCCGCCGGAGAGGCGCTCGTGCGCGAGGTGGCGGCGATGGGCACCGCCGAGGCGCGGCTCTCCACCTGGCGCGACGACAGCGAGCTGGCGCGCCTCGCGCGCGCCCCCCGCGGCGTGGCGGTGCCGGTGTCGCCCGAGCTCGCCGCCGAGCTCGAGGCCGCGCTCGCTTGCGGCCGCTCGACCGGCGGCGCGTTCCATCCGCTGCTGGGCGAGCTGGTGCGCGCCTGGGGCCTGCGCCAGGGCGGCCGGGTGCCCGCCGAGGGCGAGCTCGCCGCGGCGCTCGCGGCCGCCGGCGCGGCGCAGATCCGGGTGACGAGAGTCCCGCCGAGCGTGCGCATGAGCGGCGCGACGCCGTTCGAGGAGGGCGCCTGGGCCAAGGGCGCGGCGCTCGACGCCGCGCTCGCGGCCGCGCTGCGGCAGGACGGGGCGCCGGCGGTGCTGCTCGACTTCGGCGGCCAGCTCGCGTGGACCGGCGGCGCGGGCGCGTGGGTGGCCGGCCTCGCCGACCCGCGGCGGCGCTCGCGGCCGGTGCTCGAGCTCGCGCTCGCCCGGCCGCGCGGCTCGCTGGCGAGCTCGGGCAACAGCGAGCGCTCCGGGCACCTGCTCGACCCGCGCACCGGCCGGCCGGCGCCCGACTTCGGGTCGGTGACGGTCGTCGCGGACGGCGCGCTCGAGGCCGACTGCCTCTCGACCGCGCTCTTCGTGATGGGCCCCGAGGCGGGTCTCGCCTGGCTGGAGCGTTCCGGTGGGGGGGCGGAGGCGGTCTACCTGGTGGTCGAGGGCGGGCGGCTGCGCGCGCGCGCGAGCGCGGGGCTCGCCGGCCGGTTGCGGCCGCTGGTGCCCGATGCGGTGGTCGAGGACCCGAACGGTCCGTCGTAGAAGCCGAGAGCGGCGGCCTGGGTCCTGGGACGGTCCGGCCGCCGCCCTCTTCGTTCCAACCGCCGCGGCCCGCAGGCCGCGGCCGTCGCAACACGAAGGAGTGTTCGTGAGGATCCCAGCGATCTTCCGCAGCGCGGCCGCGGCCGCGCTCCTCGCCGTCCTCGCCGCCGCCCCCGTCATCGCGCAGAGCACCGAGGAGAGGTTGCGCGAGCTCGAGCGCAAGGTCGCCGAGCTCGCCGCCGAGGTCGAAAAGGCCCGGCAGGCGGCGCCGGCGGAATCGGCCACGCTCGCCGAGCTCGAGCGCCGCATCGAGCTGGTCGCCGCCGAGCTCGAGCAGCTGAAGCTGGGCGAGGCGGCGGTCGAGGCCGACGAGAGCCGGCACGGCCTCGGGCCGGCGGCCTCCAAGGTCTACCGCCGCGAGCGCGGCGTCTCGGTGGGCGGCTACGGCGAGGTGCTCTACCAGAACTTCGCTGGCGCGCGCGACGACGGCGCCTCCGCGGGCCGCACCGACGACCTCGACCTGCTGCGCGCCGTCCTCTACTTCGGCTACAAGTGGAACGACGACTGGATCCTCAATACCGAGCTCGAGTGGGAGCACGGCTCGACCGGCGAGAACGGCGAGGCCTCGGTCGAGTTCGCCTACCTCGACCGTCTGATCCGGTCCGAGGTCAACCTGCGCGCCGGGCTCGTCCTGATCCCGATGGGGCTGCTCAACGAGCTCCACGAGCCGACCGTCTTCCTCGGCGCCCGCCGCCCGGGCATCGAGAGCGCCATCCTGCCCACCACCTGGCGCGAGATCGGCGCCGGCGTCTTCGGCGAGCTCGGCGGTTTCACCTACCGCTCCTACCTGGTCAACGGGCTCGACGCCAGCGGCTTCGCGGCCGCCGGCCTGCGCGGCGGCCGCCAGAAGGGCTCGAACGCCAAGGCCGAGGACTTCGCCTGGGTGGGCCGGCTCGACTGGACCGCGACCCCGGGCCTGGTCGCGGGCGGCTCGGCCTACTTCGGCGACTCCGGGCAGGGCCTGGTCGATCCGGAAGGGGGCGAGATCGGCGTGCCGACCCGCCTCCTCGAGCTCCACGCCGACTGGAGATGGCGCGGCCTCGAGCTGCGGGCGCTCTGGGCCGACGCCGCGCTCGACGACGTGGCCGGGCTGAACCGGGCGTTGGGCCTGACCGGCAACCGCTCGGTGGGGGAGGCGCTGGACGGCCACTACCTGCAGGCCGGCTACGACCTGCTCGCCGGGCGCTCCGGCGCGGCGCGCCTGGTGCCGTTCGGGCGCTGGGAGACCTACGACACCCAGGGCGAGGTGCCGGCGGGCTGGAGCGCGAACCCCGCCAGCGAGGTCGAGGTCCTCACCCTCGGCCTCTCCTGGCAGCCGTTCGCGCAGGTGGTGCTCAAGGCCGACTGGCAGGACGTCGACAACGGCGCGGGCACCGGCGTCGACCAGTTCAACGTCGCGCTCGGCTACGTCTTCTGAGGTGAGCCGATGAGGGCCTCGTCGCGCCGCGCCTGCCTCCTTCTGGTCGGCCTGCTGGCCGCCGGCGTCGCACCGGCGCGGGTGCTGCTCTCCGTCGACGAGGCCCTCGCGCTCGCCTTCCCCGGCGCCATGATCGAGCGGCGCACGGTCTTCCTGACCGAGGAACAGCGCGCGCGCGCCGAGCAGCTCGCGGGCGCGCGCCTGGCCTCGGCGATCGTCCATCCCTACGTGGCGCGCCGGGACGGCGCCGAGGTCGGCACCGCGTACTTCGACACCCACCTCGTGCGCACGCTCCAGGAGACGATCCTGGTGGTCGTCGCCCCCGACGGACGGGTGGCGCGCGTCGAGGTGCTCGCCTTCGACGAGCCGCCCGACTATCTGCCGCGCACCGAGTGGTACCGGCAGTTCGACGGCCGTCCGCTCGACGCCGAGCTCGACCTGCGGCGCTCGATCCGGCCGGTGACCGGCGCGACGCTCACCGCCCGCTCGACCACCGACGCGGTGCGCCGGGTGCTCGCCCTCCACGGCACGCTCGCCGAGCGCGCGCCCGCGGCGGCGGCCGCGGCGGCGGGCGGGCCGCCGCGATGAGCCGGCTCGAGGCCTGGTTCCTGCACGCGGCGCACGTCCTGGTGGGCGGCACCGGACTGCTCTACGCGCTGGTCCGCTACTACCTGGCACCCGACGATCCGTTCGCCGCCGTCCATCCCTGGCAGCCGCCGGTCCAGCACGCGCACGTCTGGACCGCGCCCCTGCTCGTCTTCGGCCTCGGGCTCGCCTGGCGCGGACACGCCTGGTACTTCCTTCGCCTCGGTGCCCCCGAGCGTCGCGGCTCGGGCCTCGCCCTCCTGCTCGCCGCCGCGCCCATGGTGGTGTCGGGCTACCTGCTCCAGACCGCGGTCGAGCCGGCCTGGCGGACGGCCTGGATCGCCGTCCACCTGGCCGCTTCGGCGCTCTGGCTGGCCGGCTATCTCGCGCACCAGCTGGGCCCCCACCGGCCGCGCTGAGCGCGCCGGCGTCGCCCGGCCGCCGGGGCGGTAACCTTTCCGGCGCCACCATGTACCCCCTAGTGCGATGACGGACGCGACGGCGCCCGCCGGCGACGCGAGCGACACGGACCTGATGGAACGGGTCCGGGACGGCGAGACCGAGAGGCTCGCGACGCTGTTCGAGCGCCACCACCGGCGGCTCTACAACTTCTTCCTCCGGCTGGTCCGCTCCCGCGCCGTCGCCGAGGACCTGGTGCAGGAGGTGTTCGTGCGCATCCTCAAGTACCGCCAGACCTTCCGCCCCGGCTCCGAGTTCGGCCCCTGGCTGTTCGCGCTGGCGCGCAACGCCGCCGCCGACCACTGGCGCCGGGCCCCGCGCGAGGTGGCGTCGGAGCCGGAGGCGCCCGAGCCGGCCGCCGAGCTGCCCCATCCGCTGGCCGGCCTCGAACGGCGCGAGGAGCACGCGCGGCTGGCCGCGGCGCTCGCCCGGCTCGGCCCGGAGCGGCGCGAGCTGCTGCTGCTGGCGCGCTCGGGCGAGCTCCGGTACGAGCGCATCGGCGAGCTGCTGGGGGTCTCGGCCGGCGCGGTCAAGGTCCGTGTCCATCGTGCGATGAAAGAGCTGCGCGCCGCCTTCGAGGCGGTCGGGGAGGGCCGGGCATGAACTGCGAGGGAGCGGCGGAGCTCATGGCCGGCGGGTGGCGGGGCGAGCTGACGGAGGCCGAGCGCGCGGCGCTCGCCGCGCATCTCGAGGGCTGTTCGGCCTGCCGGGACGAGGCCGCGGCGCTCGCGGCGCTCTGGCGCGCGGTGGGCGAGCTGCCCGACGAGGAGCCCGCGCCGCGCCTGCGCGCGCGCTTCGAGGGGATGCTCGCCGCCGAGCTCGAGCGCGAGCACGGCGCCCGGGTGATCCACGCCGACTTCCGTCCCCGGCGCGCCGCCGTGGCGCCCTGGGTGACGCGCTTCGCGGCGGTGGCAGCGACGCTGGCGATCGGCGTGCTGGCCGGCTCGGAGCTCGCGCGCCGGCGCGACGACCGCCAGATCGACGAGCTGCGCCGCGAGGTCGCCTCGCTCCACGAGACGGTCGCCACCGCGCTGCTGGCGGGCGGCTCGAGCTCCGACCGGCTGGCCGGAGTCGCCTACGGCCGCGGCGTTTCCGGAGCGGACCCGCGCGTCGCCGAGGCGCTGCTCCAGGCGCTGCTCCACGACCCCGACGTCAACGTGCGGCTGTCCGCGCTCGAGGCCCTGCGCCCGCTCGCCGGCCGCGCGGCGGAGCGCGGCAAGCTGGTCGCCGCCCTCGCCCGCCAGGATTCGCCGCTGGTCCAGCTCTCGCTCATCGAAGTCCTGCTCGAGTCCGACGGCGAGGCCGCGCGTGGCGAGCTCCGCCGCCTGCTCGACGACCCCCGTCTCGACCCCGCGGTGCGCGGCTACCTGCGCGGCCGCCTCGGAAGGAGCGCCTGATGCGCGCCGTCGCCCCGTGGCTCACGCTCGCCCTCACGCTCGCCGCCGCGGCCCCGGCCCTGGCGGTCGAGAGCTCCGACGTCGTGCGCCGCGAGTTCGCCTTCGCCGGCGGCGGGCGCACCGTCTCGATCGACAACGTGTTCGGGCCGGTGACCGTACGCGCCGGCGTCGGCGACCGCGTCGAGGTGGTGATCCGCCGCACCTGGCGCGCCGACGACGCCGCCGCGCTCGAGCGCGCCGCGCGCGAAGTCACGCTCGAGGTCCGCGAGTCGCCGGAGCGGCTCGAGCTCGAGCAGGACGGGCCGTTCCGCTGCGAAGACTGCCGGCGGCACCGCTGGGACGATCCCGGCTACGAGGTCGAGTGGGCGTGGGAGGTCACCGTGCCCGCCGGCGCCGCGCTCGAGGCCGCGACCGTCAACGGCGGCGACCTGGTCGTCGAGGGCGTGCGCGGCGCGGTCTCGGTCGCGAACGTCAACGGCGCCGTGCGGCTCTCGGGGCTGGGTGGCCGCGCCAGCGCGAGCACGGTCAACGGCGACCTCGAGGCCGAGTTCGACGCCGTGCTCGCCGCGCCCGCCCGCTTCTCGACGGTCAACGGCGAGATCGAGCTCGCCTTCCCGCGCGGCCTCGGCGCCGAGCTCGCCTTCGAGACCTTGAACGGCGAGGTCTACACCGACTTCGCGTTCGAGGCCTCGGCCCTG
This sequence comes from Acidobacteriota bacterium, assembly GCA_017860005.1. Taxonomy (GTDB): domain Bacteria; phylum Acidobacteriota; class Thermoanaerobaculia; order Multivoradales; family JAGPDF01; genus JACTMI01. The sequence goes on from JAFNAE010000047.1 coordinate 22,175, forward strand.
CCGGCGGCGGTCGAGCGCGAGGGCGGCCGCGCCGGCACCCGCTACCGGCTGGGGCGCGACACCGTCGTGCGCCTGGGCGGCGGCGGCCCGCGCCTGGCCTGCTCCACCGTCAACGGCGACATCGTCATCCGGGAGCGCTGACGCTTCATCCGTTCAGGAGGAACTCCGAACATGTCCCATCCCTTCACTCTTGCGCTGATCCTGGGCACGCTCGCCCTCCCGGTCGCGGCCGAAGCCGCCGACCGGCCCGAGCGCCTGGTGATTCCCCTCTCCGATCCCTCGCGGCCGGCCAGGATCGAGGTCGGCCTGGTCATGGGCTCGATCACGGTGGTTCCCGGCCAGGCCGGCGAGGTGGTGCTGATCGCCTCGACGAGCCCCGACGACGCGGAGGAGGACGCCGACCGCTCCGTGGCGCCCGAGATCGCGGACCCCGAGCGGCACGACGACGACCGCGCGGCGGCGCGTGCCGGCATGCGCCGCATCCCGAACGACTCGCTCGGCCTCGAGGCCGAGGAGAAGGACAACCGGGTCGAGATCGGCGCCGAGTCGTGGGCGCGGTCCGTCGACCTGCGCATCGAGGTCCCGCCCGCGAGCTCGGTCGAAGCCTCGACCGTCAACGACGGCGAGATCGCGGTCTCGGGCCTCTCGGGCGAGCTCGTGCTGCACAACACGAACGGCGGCATCCGGGTCGACGGCGTCACCGGCCCGATCAACGCCTCGACCGTCAACGGCGACGTCGCGGTGAAGTTCGGGCCGGCGATGGCGAGCGCCGCGATGGCGTTCTCGACCCTGAACGGCGACGTCGAGCTGACCCTGCCCGCCGACGCGCGGGTCAACGTCGTGCTGCGCTCCGACAACGGCGACATCTACTCGGACTTCGACGTCGCGCTCGAGCGCAAGCCGGCCAGGGTCGAGGAGGACCACAAGAAGGGCAAGTACCGGGTCGCGGTGGCGCGCGAGCTGACCGGCAAGATCGGCGGCGGCGGGCCGGAGCTCTTCCTCAAGACCTTCAACGGCGACCTGCTGCTGCATCGGGCCAAGTGAGGGCCGCGGCCACGGCGACCACGAGCGCGGCGGCCACCGCCGCCGCGCCCGCGACGTCGAAGGCGAGCACGAAGCCGCCCACGCGCTCGGCCCAGGCGCCGGCCACGGGACCGAGCGCGAAGCCGAGCGAGCCCGCGAAGTTGAAGCCGGCCAGGGCGCTCGCGCGCGTGCCCGGCGCGGTCCAGTCGGCGGTGAGCGCGAGCGTGGGCGGGAAGATCACCGCCGCGAGCAGGCCGAGCACGACCAGCAGCGGCGCGGTCGCGCCCGCGCCCGAGCGGCCGAGCGCGATCAGCGCGGCGCCGTAGGCGAGCGCGCCGGCGGCCATCAGCGGCAGCGCGCCGACGCGGCGCACCAGCCGGTGGGTGGCGAGCTGGGCGAAGGCGAAGGGGAGCAGGAACAGGGCGAGCGCCCGGCCGCGCTCGGCCGGGTCGGCGCCGGTCGTCGCCGCGAGGTGGAGCGGGAAGACGACCACGAACATGCCGACCGTGAAGCGCTCGACGAAGTAGAGCCCCCAGGGCAGCGCAAGGCGCGGGCGATGGGCGAGCGAGCGGGCGATCTCGCGCATCGGCGGGCGCGGGTCGTGGATCGCCGGCTCGGGCAGCGCGAGCGCTGCGGCGGCGAGGACCAGGAAGAGACCGCCCGCGGCGGCGAGCGGCGCCCGCGGCCCGAGCTCGGCCGCGATCAGGCCGCCGAGCGGCGCCCCCAGCCCGACGCCCAGGATCAGCGAGGCGCCCGCGAGGCCCGCCAGCCGGCCGCGCGCCTGCGCGCCGCTGCCGTCGAACAGCATCGCCATCGCCGTCGACCAGCCGGCGATCGAGGCCGCGCCCTGCAGGAAGCGCAGCGCGAGCAGGAGCGGAATCGAGTCGAGGCCCAGGTAGGCGAGGTAGACGAGCCCGCTCGCCGCGAAGCCGGCCACCACGAACGGGCGCCGCCGGCCGGTCCGGTCGGAGAGCAGGCCCCAGAGCGGGGCGCCGACCAGGTAGGCGACCATCTCGACGGTGAAGAACAGCGCCGCGTCGGCCACCGTGCCGCCGAGCTCGTCGAGGACGAGCTCTTTCAGGCCCGGCACCACCAGCGTCAGGTTGAGCATGGCGCCGAACAGCAGCGCGCAGGGCAGCGCCACGGAGCGCGCTGGAGAGGCCGGCGTCGGGGCCGCGGGCACGCGGCATTCTGGCACGCGAGGGATACAATACCGGCGCTTTTCCTGGGCTCGAGGGGGCGGCGAACGAAGTGAGTCATCGCGACAGCGGATCAGTTCTCGACGGCAAGTACGAGATCCTCGAGCGTCTCGCCACCGGCGGGATGGGCGAGGTGTGGCGCGCGCGCCACCTCCACCTGCAGGAGCTGCGGGTGATCAAGATCCTGCGCGCCGACCGCGCCACCGATCCGCACGCGCTGCAGCGCTTCGCCCAGGAGGCGCGCATCGCGACCCAGATCAAGCACCCCAACGTCGCCATCCTCTACGACTTCTCGCGCCTCGAGGACGGCAGCTTCTACATGGTGTGGGAGCACATC
>JAFNAE010000142.1 GCA_017860005.1 Acidobacteriota bacterium
CGGGATCTCCCGCCCTTCGAACCCCCTGGGCGCCCGCGCCGAGCCGCGCGGGAACCAGCCCAGGGTAAGGACGACCCGTCCGGTCAGGGTCAGCCCGCGTGCGAGCGGCGCCGGCCGCTCGAGCAGCCGCGCCAGCGAGCGCTCGACCACCATCAGCGTGTGGTCGATCTGCTGCGCCACCGACCAGCCCGAGAGCGCGGGCACGCGCAGCGCCAGGGCTCCGTCCCCCTCGGCGACGAGGCCGTCGATCTCGGCGAGCTGGCGTTCGAAGCTCCTGAGTTCCTTCACCTGGCCTCCCGGAAGCGACGGAGTCTACCGCGGCGGCGCCGGAAGCCCGGGAGCGATCGCCTGGGTTGACCTCCGCCTCGATTCCTGCCCCGGTGAAGGAGCCGCCCCCGGGAGTGACTTCGGGCTCCATCGGGAGGTTGCGGAGGGAGGCGGGCGAAAGGAGGAGGCGAGGCGGGGTCGCAGGCAGAGATGACGCGCGTGCGGAGCGAGAGGGGAGGGCTACGGGGATCCGAGGAATCCAGCGCCTCCCACCCCGCAGGGTTGGGCGCGGCATCCATCCGTCCGGTAGCTTGCCGGTACTTCACCGATCGAAATTCAGCGCAGTTCTTGAGGAGGTCCCATGTACGTGACCGTACGCTCGGGAACCAGACTCCGCTCGCGCGCGACGAACATCGCGATCCTCTGCGGCCTCGCCGCGGGTTTAGCTCCCCGCGCCCCGGCCCAGGTCCTGCCGGTCGGGGACGACTTCCAGGTGAATGCCTACACGACGGGCGCCCAAGCCGCCCCGAGAGTCGCGCTGGATGCTCTCGGCGATTTCGTGGTCACTTGGCTGAGCGAGGGCTCGAGCGGAAGCGACACGAGCCTGCTGAGCGTCCAGGCGCGGCGCTACTCCGCGAACGGCGCTCCGCTGGGCGGCGAGTTCCAGGTCAACACCTACACGACGGGCTCGCAGGGGTACCCCGCGGTGGCCTCGGCTCCGGGCGGCGACTTCGTCGTGGCCTGGGAGAGCCTCGGTTCGGACGGCGGCGACTCCAGCAATTCCAGCGCCCAGGCGCGGCGCTTCACGGCGGACGGAACGCCCGCCGGCGGCGAATTCCAGGTCAACACCTACACGACCTCCTGGCAGTGGCACCTCGGTGTCACCACGGATCCTCAGGGCAACTTCGTGGTGGTCTGGGAGAGCTACGGCTCGAGCGGCGACGACACCAGCGGCTTCAGCGTCCAGGCGCAGCGTTTCGCCGCGGACGGCAACGCCCTCGGCGACAACATCCAGGTCAACAGCCACACGCCCAGCCACCAGGGCCTGGCCTCCGTGGGCGCGGACGGCCAGGGCAACTTCGTCGTCGCCTGGGCGAGCTTCACGTCGAACGGCGACGACAGCAGCGGTCTGAGCATCCATGCGCGGCTCTTCGATGCGGCCGGGACTCCGCTGACCGGCGAGTTCCAGGTCAACAGCTACACGACGGGCGACCAGTCGACGCCGGCCCTGGCGGTGGGCGAGCAGGGGGGATTCGTCGTGGCCTGGACGAGCGCGGGCTCGGGCGGCAGCGACGGCAGCGGGCGCAGCATCCAGGCGCAACGCTACGCCGCGGACGGCACACCCGTGGGAGTCGAAGTCCAGGTCAATGCCTACACGACCGGGAACCAGCACGTGCCCGACGTCGCCGCGGGCCCACTCGGAACCTTCGCCATCGCGTGGGAGAGTGTCGGTTCGAACGGCACCGACACGAGCGGCACCAGCGTCCAGGCGCGGCGCTTCGCGGCAGATGGCGCGCCCCTGGGCGGGGAGTTCCAGGTCAACTCCTACACCACGGGCGACCAGGGCCTCGCGTCGTTGCGCACGGGCGGCGCGGGCGATTTCGTCGTGGCGTGGACGAGCCTCGGCTCAGGCGGTGACGACACCAGCGGCTACAGCATTCAGGCGCGGCGCTTCCGCGTGCCCTGCTTCGCGGACGGATTCGAGGATGGCGATTCGGGGCGCTGGAGCATCACGGTCCCCTGACGATCGCGGCCCCGTTCCTCGAGCGGCGCAGAGTGGACATCGCCAGGCCCTAGGAGCTTCGGCGAAAGGCGCCAAGCGCTATCCCCGCGCTGCCGCGGGCGTTGGATTCGCTGGAGCCACCGGGCGGATTTGAACCGTCGACCTGCCGATTACGAATCGGCTGCTCTACCGCTGAGCTACGGTGGCTTCGGGTGGGCCTGGACGCGCGCCCGGGGCGCGAAGCGGCGGAATTCTATGGGAGACGCCGAAGGCGCGCAACGCGGCGCGCGGCTCCGGCGCCCGGATGCCCGGCTCGACGGCCGCTCAGGCGCCGAGGCGGGGCTTCGACTCGGTGAGCACGTTCATCGCCGTGGCGATCATCGCGGCGACGTCGCCCACCGGGGCGGGCACGATCACCGTGTTGGTGTGCTTGGCCAGGTGGCCGAACTGCGTCACCCACTGCTCGGCGACGCGCAGCGTCACGGCGTCGCGGCCACCCGGCTGCTGGATCGCGTCGGCGACCTTGCGCAGGCCGGTGGCGGTGGCGTCGGCGACCGCCAGGATGGCCAGCGCCTCGCCCTCGGCCTCGTTGATCTGGCGCTGGCGGGTGGCCTCGGAGGCCTTGATCGTCTGCTGCTTCTCGCCCTCGGCGGAGTTGATCATCGCGTCGCGCTGGCCCTCGGAGGTCAGGATCACCGCGCGCTTCTCGCGCTCGGCGCGCATCTGCTTCTCCATCGCGGCGAGGATGTCCTTGGGCGGCGTGATGTTCTTGATCTCGTAGCGCAGCACCTTGACGCCCCACGGCTCCGACGCCTTGTCGAGCTCGGAGACGACCGAGGCGTTGATGTTGGCGCGCTCCTCGAAGGTCTTGTCGAGGTCGATCTTGCCCATCTCGCTGCGCAGCGTGGTCTGCGCGAGCTGGGAGATGGCGAAGAAGAAGTCCTGGACGCCGTAGGAGGCGCGCTCGGGGTTGAGGACCTTGAGGTAGATGACGCCGTCGACGCCGACCTGGACGTTGTCGCGCGTGATGCAGACCTGCTCCGGGATGTCGAGCGCGAGCTCCTTGAGCGAGTGCTTGTAGCGGATCACGTCGACGAAGGGGAGCAGGATGTGGAAGCCGGCGTCGAGCGTGCCGCTGTAGCGGCCCAGGCGCTCGACCACGAAGGCGCTCTGCTGGGGCACCACGACCGCGGTCTTGGCCACGACGATGAGGACCAGCACCGCGATGGCGATGGGGACGATCACGGACATCGAGAGCATTTCGAGTCCTCCGGGTACGGTTCAGGATTCGGCTTCGAGCACGAGGGTCAGCCCCTCGGCGCGCACCACCCGGCAGCGCTCGCCGGCGGCGAGGGCGCGGGCGCCGCCGTTGCGCGCGCTCCAGGTCGTGCCGCGCAGCTCGGCGCGGCCGACCGCGCCGGGCGCGATCGGCTCCACCGGCACCGCGGTCTCGCCCGACAGGTCGTCGACGCGCGCCTTCGGGCTCCGGATCTGGAGCCGCGCCAGCAGCGGCTGGCGCAGGAGCAGTGTGGCGACGATCGAGAGCGCCGCGAAGGCGAGCCACTGGATCGCCGGGTGGAGCTCGATTCCGGCGGCGCCGACCGCGCCGACGACGAGCGCGGCGAGGCCGAAGAAGAGCACGTAGAAGCCGCCGGGCGTCAGCAGCTCGGCGGCGAGCAGGGCGATTCCGATCAGCATCCAGGCCCACCAGGGCATCGACGCGGCCTCCTCATCGAGCGGACTTCGCCCGGACCATAACAAAGACAGAGGCAAAGACCTCTGTTGAAGGGGGTGGGGGACGGAGCGCCCGTGACGAGCGCGCAGCGCTGGTGGCGCGCGGGGCTGGCGCGATCCCGTGGCGAGCTGGCCGCGGGCGAGTGGGACGCCGCCCCCTCGAGGAAGTGGCTTTCCTCGATCCCGACGGCAGCGTGCGCCGCGCGCTCGCCGCGGGCGACCCGCCCGCCGGCCCCCCTTCTATGGACGTCTTTGTCTTTCCATCGGGCCCAAGGGGCCGCGCTCGCGGCCGAGGCGGGGCAGGGGAGCCCTCAGGCCGTGGCGGCCTCGGGGTGGACGTCCTCGAGCTCGACCGCGACGAGCTTGGAGACGCCGCGCTCCTCCATGGTCACGCCGTAGAGGGTCGAGGCGACCTCCATGGTCAGCTTGTTGTGGGTGATCACGATGCACTGCGTCTCGCGCGAGAGCTGCTTGAGCATGCCCACGAAGCGCAGGGTGTTGACGTCGTCGAGCGGCGCGTCCACCTCGTCGAGGATGCAGAACGGCGACGGCTTGATGCGGAACAGCGCGAAGAGCAGCGCGATCGCGGTGAGCGCCTTCTCGCCGCCCGAGAGGAGCATCAGGTTCTGGAGGCGCTTGCCGGGCGGGCGTGCGACGATCTCGATGCCGCACTCCAGGACGTCCTCCTCGTCCATCAGGCGCATCTCCGCCTCGCCGCCGCGGAACAGCTCGACGAAGGTCCTGGAGAACTGCTCGTTGACGGCGGCGAAGGTCTCCCGGAAGCGCTCGCTCGAGGTCTGGTTGATCTCGCGGATGGTCTGGCGCAGGGACTCGACCGAGCGCGCGACGTCGGCGCGCTGGGCGGTGAGGAAGCGGTGGCGCTCCTCCTCGGCGTCGCACTCCTCGGCGGCGAGAACGTTGACCGGACCCATGGCCTCGAGCTGGTCGCGCAGGCGGGCGAGGTCGGTCTCGAGCTCGAGCAGGTTGGCGGGGGCTTCACCGGCGTCGGCCGGCAGCTCCTCGCCGCAGCGCTCGCGGTGCTCGGCGGCGAGGTGGGCCGCGTCGTGCTCGAGGCCGGCCAGGGTCACGCGCAGGTCCTCGACCGCGCGCCGGGCGGCGTCGTGGCGATCGCGCTCGTCGGCGAGCGCGGCCTCGGCGGCGCGCACGCGCAGGCGCTCGCCGTCCAGCCGCTCCTCCTCCTCGCGCACCGCCTCCTCGCCGCCGGCGCGCAGCTCGAGCGCCTCCTGGAGCTCGCGCTCGGCGCCGGCCATCGCGGTCTCGAGCTCGGCGCGGCGGCCGGCGAGCCCGGCGGCCTCGCCCTCCCAGGCGTCGAGCTGGGCGAGGGCCGAATCGCGCTCCCGCTCCAGGCGCAGGGTCTGGTGCTCGATCGAGCGCAGGCGCTCGGTGAGGACGTCGAGCTGTCCGCGGCGGCCGGCACCCAGGGCGCGCAGCTGCTCGCGCTCGGAGCGCACCCGCTCGGTCTCGGCCTGGACGCCGTCGAAGGCGCGCTCGCGCTCGGCGTGCAGGGCCTCGAGCCGCGCCAGCTCCTCGGCAGCGGCGCGCTGCGCTTCGCCGCGCCGCGCGAGCTCGCCGTCCAGCGCGGCGGTCTCCCGGCGCAGGAGGCCCTCGGCCTCGGCGAGCCTGAGGTGGCGGCTCTCGAGCTCGTCGCGGCGGGCGCCGGTCACCGCCAGCTCCTGGAGCGCTCCGGCGCGCTCACCCTCGGCGGTGCGCACCGCCTCGGCGGCGGCGGCGCGCGCGCCGACCAGCCGCTCGAGCCCGGTGCGCGCCTGGTCGAGCGCGAGCGCCAGGCGGGGCAGCGCCTCCGCCAGGCGGGCGAGCTCGCTGGTGCGCTCGAGCAGCCCGGGCTCGCCCTCGTCGGCCTCGAGGTGGACGAGGCCGCCCTGCGCCCAGACGCGCTCGCGCGAGACGAAGTGCAGGCCGGGATGGCGGCGGGCGAGCCGCTCCGCGTCGGCGGCGGACTCGACCAGGAAGGCCGGCGGCAGGGCGCCGGCGAGGCCGGAGTCGAGGCCGAGCGCCTCGCCGAGCGGGGCGACGATGGCGGGGTCGTGCGGCGGCTGCGCGGCGGGCGTCGGGTCGAGCGGGCGCAGGAAGGCGGCGCCGCCGCGCCCGCGCGCGGCGAGCTCGCGCGCGAGCTCGAGCGCGGAGGCGCCGGCCGGGACCAGCGCGGCGTCGAGCAGGGCGCCGAGGTAGGCGTCCAGGCTCCGCTCCCAGCCGTGCGGCGCGCGCACCCGGGCGCTCAGCCGCTCGGCGTCGGGAAGTCCGATCTCGGCGAGCCGCTCGGAGAGCGCGCGGCCGCGGTCGGCGGCGCTCTCGGCGACTTCGGAGAGGAAACGCTGGCGCTCGGCGGTGACCACGTGCTCGCGCTCGAGCGCGGCCAGGGCGTCGCTGGCGGCGGCCTCGTCCGAGAGCAGGCGCGCCAGCTCGGCGCGGGCGCCGGCGAGGCTGGTTTCCCGCTCGCGAACCTCCTGCTCGAGGCGCGCCGCCGCGCCGCGCTCGACGGCGAGCGCCGCGCCGGCGTCGGCCAGCTCGCGCGCGCGCAGGTCCAGCTCGTCGAGCAGGTGGCGCTGCCGGTAGGAGCCCTTCTCGGCCTCGATCTGGTCGCGGTGGAGCCGGCTGCGCAGCTCGCCCAGACGGGCGAGCGAATCCATGAGCTCGCGACGCAGCTCCTCGAGCCGCGCCTCGCCGCGCTCGGCGGCGAGCTCGACCTCGCGCAGGCGCGCGCCGTCGGCCTCGACCAGCAGGGCGGCGGCGCCGTGCTCTCCGGCGAGATCGTCGCGCCGGGCGGCGAGCTCGGCGAGGGCCGCGGCGTGCTGCTCGAGCTCGCCCGCGAGGCGCGCGGCGAGGGCGGCGCCGGCCGCGTTGCGGGCGTCGATCTCGTGCACGGTGCGGCGGCCGCCGGCGATCAGCTGCTGGCGTCCTTCGATCGTGCCCGCCAGCTCGGCCTGGCGCCGGTTGCGGTCGGCGAGCGCGGAGGCCAGTCGCTCCACCCGCTCCCGCAGCGCCGCGAGCCCGGCCTCGGCGGCATGGACCGTGGCGGCGAGCCCGGCCTCCGCGGCGTGCGCCGAGGCGAGCTCGCTGTGCCGGCCGGCGAGCTGGGCGGCGAGCGCGGCCCAGCGCCCGAGGCCGACCACGCGCTCCAGCCGTCTCGCCTCGGACTGGCGTTCCTGGTAGCGGCGTGCCGCTCCCGCCTGGCGCTTGAGCGAGCGCAGGTTGCGCTCGATCTCCGAGATGATGTCGTCGAGGCGCAGCAGGTTCGCGGACGCCTCCTCGAGCTTGACCTCCGCGACCTTCTTGCGTGCCTTGTAGCGCGTGATCCCGGCCGCCTCCTCGATCAGGCGGCGGCGCTCCTGGGGCTTGCCGGAGAGGATGAGTCCGATCTTGCCCTGCTCGATCACCGAATAGGCGCGCACGCCCAGCCCGGTGTCCATGAGCAGGTCCTTGATCTCCTTGAGACGGATCAGCTTGCCGTTGAGGCGGTACTGGCTCTCGCCGGTGCGG
>JAFNAE010000311.1 GCA_017860005.1 Acidobacteriota bacterium
GGGCCTGGGGGACCACCGCGTGCGGGCCTACCTCGAGGAGGGCGGCGATCTCTGGATCGGGACCTTCTCGACCGGCCTCTGGCGCCTCCGGCGTGGCGCGGTGGCCGCGATCGGCGCGCCGGAGGGCTTGCCGGCGCTCGGCACGACCGCCGTTCTCGGCCGCGCCGACGGCACCATCTGGGTGGGGACGTTCGAATCCGGCGCGTACCTGTGGAGCCGGGAGCACGGGATCGCGCTCCACGCGACGGCGGCGCGCGGCCTGCCGAGCGACAAGGTCTGGGCGATCGCCGAGGATCCGGCGCGGCCGGGCCGGGTCTGGTTCGGCACCGCCAGGGGCCTGGCCGAGCTCGAGGGCGGCAGGTATCGCCGGCTCGAGCTGGCGCCGGGGCGGGAGGAAGAGGAGATCAGTCTCCTGCTGCCGGACCCGTCGTCGCCCGGCACTCTCTGGGCCTGCGCCTCCGGTGGCGGCATCCATGAGCTGCGAGCGGGGCGCTTTCACGCCTACCACAACGCGGGAAACGGGCTCGCCGCGGGCCGCGTGCGGGCGCTCGGCCGCGAGCGCGCGGGCACCCTCCTCGCCGGCGGCGACCGGGGCCTCTTTCGCTACGACGGGCGGCGCTGGACGAGCGTCCCGTTCGGCGGCGAGACGCCGCGGATCGTGCGCGCCTGGGCCGAGGGCGACGACGGTGCGCTCTGGGTGGCGAGCGAGTCGGCGGGGCTGCTGCGCATCCAGGGCGGCCGGATCGCGCGGCTCAACGAGCGCGACGGGCTCCCCTTCGCCGGCATCTACAGCCTGGCCTTCGACCGCGCCGGCGGGCTCTGGCTGTCCGGGGACGACGGCCTGGTCCGGCTGCGCGTGGAGGACGTCGAGCGCTGGACACGCGGCGAGCTCGGCTCGGTCGCCTTCGACTCGCTCACCGCGCGCGACGGCCTGCGCGTGCGGGAGTGCAACGGATGGGGGCGTCCTGCCGTCTCGACGCTCGCCGACGGCACGCTGATCTACCCCACGATCACGGGCATCGCGCTGCTCGACGCCACCGCGCTCGAGACCCCCGAGCTGTCGCCCCTCGAGATCTACGTCGACCGCGCCTGGACGGGAGACCGCGAGCTCGATCCCGGGAGGTCGCTCGAGCTGGCGGCCGGGGATCGCCACCTGGGACTCCGCTTCGGGGCGCTGGAGTTCCTGCGGCCGGAGTCGGTCGCCTTTCGCTACCGGCTCGAGGGCGCCCACGCGGACTGGCTCGCGGCCGGACGGCGTACCGAGGCGGTCTACTCCCACCTGAAGCCGGGGCGCTACCGGTTCGAGGTCCAGGCCCGGCTGCCCGGGCAGGACTGGGTGGGAATGGCCCAGCCGATCCTGGTGGCGGTCGCGCCGAGGCTCGTCGAGAGGCCCGGCTTCCGGATCGCGGCCGTGGCCCTGCTGCTCGCCGGCGCGCTTGTGGCCAACCGGTGGCGGACTCGGGTCGAGCGCGCCCACGCGCAGGCGATCGCGCACGAGCGGGCGTTCTTCCGTGAAGTCATCGACACCAGTCCCAACCCGATCTTCGTCAAGAGCCGCGACTCGACCTACACGCTCGCCAATCGTGCGGCCGCAGCGACCTTCGGGCTCGCCCCGGCCGAGCTGGTCGGGCGCGCGGACGCCGAGGTGGCCGCGAGGCTCCAGGGCGCGGAGCCCGTCCTCGCCCTCGATCGGGAGGTGCTCGCGAGCGGCGAGGAGCGGGGCCTGCCCGAGACGAGGATCGTCGATGCCGCCGGCGTCGCGCGCTGGTTCCGCGTGGTCGAGCGCCCCTTGCGCGACGAAGCCGGCGCGGTCCGGCAGGTGATCGGCACGGCGGTGGACGTCACCGACTTCAAGGTCTCCGAGGAGCGGCTTCGCGCCCGGGAGAGGGAGCTCCACGCGAGCCAGGAGGAGCTGCGCCGGCTCGCCAGCCAGCTGATCCGGGCGCGGGAAGAGGAGCGGCGGCGCCTGGGCCGCGAGATCCACGACGACCTGACGCAGCGGCTGGCCGGCCTCAACCTGCTCGCGGTGAGCCTGGCGCGCTCCGCCCGCAAGTTGGGCCCGGACGCTGTCGAGGCGAAGCTCGGCGAGATCGGCGCCGAGCTCGCGCGGCTGGCTTCCGACGCCCAGGCCCTGGCGCGCGAGCTGCACCCGTCGCTGCTCGAGAACCTCGGCCTGGAGGAGGCTCTCCGCTCGGAGTGCGAGACCTTCGCGCAGCGCACCGGGCTCGAGATCGGCTTCGAGAGCCGGGACGTGCCCGAGCTGCTGCCGCGCGAGGTGAGCCTGGTTCTCTACCGGATCGCGCAGGAAGCGCTGCGCAACGCCGTCACGCACTCGGGCGCGGCGCGGGTGAGGGTGGACCTCGAGGGCGGCGACGGGGATCTCCTGCTGACCGTCGAGGACGAGGGTCGCGGCTTCGCCTCGACCGAGCCCGCCAGCAGCGGCGGCATCGGACTCATCAGCATGGCCGAGCGTTCCCGGCTGGTGGGCGCGGAGTTCTCGGTCGAGAGCCGGCCCGGCAGCGGAACGCGTCGCGGTCCGCGTGCCGCGGGCGCCGATCGAGAGCGGCCTCGCCTGAACGCCCGGGCGCCGGCGTTCACGATCGGCGGATCCGGAAGCGAGCCCGCGAGCGCGAAGCTACTCGCGGTCGAGGTTGATGCGCACCGCCTCGACCGTGTTGCTCACGACCTCGAGGTCGAAGTCGGGCGCGCCGGATTTCTTCTTGACCAG
>JAFNAE010000143.1 GCA_017860005.1 Acidobacteriota bacterium
CTGCCCTACAACGACGAGCCGGGCGGCGAGACGCTGCGCAGCTTCCGGGGCGTGGTGCGCGACGGCGTGGCCCACTGCCTCGAGGCGGCGCTCGCCGCGGCGACCATCCTCGAGCAGCACGGCTACCCGGCGCTGCTGCTCTCGTTCGAGTCGATCGACCGGCTCGACCACGTCATCTACCCGTTCCGGGGCCGCGACGGGCGCTGGGGCGCGGTGGCGCGCTCGCGCGATCCGGGGCTGCACGGCAGGAAGCCCGTGTTCCGGAGCCCGCGCGCGCTCGCCGCCTCCTACATGGACCCCTACGTGGACTTCACCGGGCGGGTGACCGGCTTCGCGGTCGCCGATCTCGCCGAGCTGGGCGGCTACGACTGGCGCCGGTCGGAGCGCAATGTCTGGAAGGTCGAGCGGTGGCTGATCGACACGCCGCACGCGCGCCTGGTCATGTCGGACCGCCGCTACCGCCGGTTGCTGGCGCGCTACCGGAGCTACCGCGCCCGCCACCCCGGGCGCAAGCCGGTCGCCTACGAGGGCCGGCACACCTGGATGTGAGCGGGCGCCGCCCTACTTCGCCAGGACCGCGACCTCGGGATGGCGAAAGCAGGGGACGATGTGGTCGTTGACCATGCCGACCGCCTGCATGAAGGCGTAGCAGGTGGTCGAGCCGACGAAAGCGAATCCGCGCCGGCGCAGCTCCGCGCTCAGCGCGTCGGACTCGATGGTCTGGCTCGGCACCTCGGCGGCGGAGCGCCAGCTGTTCTGGCGTGGGCGTCCGTCGACGAAGCCCCAGAGCAGGGCGCCGAGGCTGCCGAGCTCGTCGATCACCTCGAGCGCAGCGCGGGCGTTGCCGATCGCGGAGCGGATCTTGGCCTCGTTGCGCACGATGCCGGCGTCGGCGAGCAGGCGCGCCACGTCGTCCTCCCCGAAGCGCGCCACGCGCTCGACGTCGAAATCGCGGAAGGCGCGCCGGTAGGCCGGCCGCTTGCGCAGGATGGTCGCCCAGGAGAGCCCGGCCTGGGCGCCCTCGAGCACCAGGAACTCGAACAGGCGCCGGTCGTCGTGAACCGGCACGCCCCACTCGGCGTCGTGGTAGTCGCGCAGCAGGTCGTCAGCGGCCCAGGGGCAGCGGCGCGTCGGCGCGGTCATCGGGCGTCCCGGCTCATGCCTCGACCGCCTCGGGGGCTTCGATCTCGTAGCCGCAGCCCTCTTTCGGGCACAGCCAGACGGTGCCCTTCTTCTTCGTCGTCTTCTCGGTCAGCAGCGGGTTGCCGCAGCGCGGGCAGGGCTCGGCGATCGGCTTGTTCCAGAGCGCGAACTTGCAGTCCGGGAAGCGCGAGCAGGAGTAGAAGGTCTTGCCGCGCCGGGATTTCTTCTCGTGGATCGAGCCCTTCCCGCACTCGGGGCAGCCGACGCCGGTGTCCCGGGGCGGCTCGGCCCGGGGCCCGATCTTGCGGATGTTCTTGCACTCGGGGTAGCCGGTGCAGCCGTAGAAGACGCCGAAGCGGCTGCGCTTGAGCGCCATCGGCCGCCCGCACTTCTCGCACGGCGCGACCTCGGTCTCGGGCTCGGCGGCGGCGCCGCCGGAAGGACCTTCCAGGTCGCGGGTGTAGTCACAGGGCGGTTCCCTGCGGTAGGCCGAACAGCCCACGAAGGCGCCGTAGCGGCCGAATCGCATGACGAGCGGCGAGCCGCACTTCGGACAGACCTCGCCCGCCAGCGGCACGCCGTCGACCTTGACGTTGGGCATCTCGCGCGCGGCGGTCGCCAGGTCGCGCGTGAACTTCTCGTCGAACTCGACTACGGCCTGCTTCCATGGCATCTCGCCGTCCTCGATCTTGTCGAGCTCCTCCTCGAGCAGCGCCGTGTAGCCCTCGTTGAGGATGTCGGTGAAGCCCTGCTGCAGGAGGCGGTTGACCAGCACGCCGAGCGGCGTCGGCGCGAGCCGGCCCTCGCGCCTGGCGACGTACTCGCGCTCGGTGATGGTCGACAGGATGGCGGCGTAGGTCGAGGGCCGGCCGATGCCGTTCTCCTCGAGCGCCTTGACCAGCGTCGCCTCCGAGTACTGCGCGGGCGGCTGGGTGAACTTCTGCTCCTGGTCGAGGGCGACCAGGCGCAGCACGTCGCCCTCGGCCAGCGCGGGAAGCTGGCCGGTCCCGTCCTCCTCGTCGGCCTCGAGCTTGTCCACGACCTCCTGGTAGACGGCGAGGAAGCCGGAGCTGCGCAGCACCCGGCCGGACGCGCGCAGGCGGCAGCGTCCGCGCTCGATGTCCGCCTGGGTGACGTCGAAGACCGCGGGCAGCATCTGGCTGGCCACGAAGCGGTCCCAGATCAGCCGGTAGAGCTTGAGCTCGTCGGACTCGAGGAAGGGCGCGGCGCGCTCGGGCGGCAGGTCGAAGTAGGTCGGCCGGATCGCCTCGTGCGCGTCCTGGGCGCCCTTCTTGGAGCGGAAGCGGCGCGGCTCCTCGGGCAGCTTGTCGGCGCCGTAGGTCTCGGCGATCGTGGCGCGCACGGCGACGAGCGCCTCCTCGGAGACGCGCGTCGAATCGGTGCGCATGTAGGTGATGAGGCCGAGCTGGCCGCGCTCGCCGATCGTGCGCCCTTCGTAGAGCCCCTGCGCGAGCGCCATCGTGCGCTTCACCGAGAAGCCGTAGCGGCGCGCCGCCTCCTGCTGCAGGCGGCTGGTGATGAACGGCGGCGAAGGGTTCTGCCGGGACTCCTTGCGCTCGACCGCGGCGACACGGTACTCGCCGGCGGAGAGCTCGCGCGCGACGGCGGCGGCCTGGTCGGCGCTGCCGACCTCGGCCTTCCTGCCGTCGAGCTGGTGGAGCCGGGCGGTGAACTCGGGCGGCTGCGCGGCGGCCAACCGGGCGCCGATCACCCAGTACTCGACCGGCACGAAGGCATCGATCTCGGCCTGGCGGTCGCAGACCATCTTGAGCGCCACCGACTGCACCCGCCCCGCCGACAGGCCGCGCCGGACCTTGTCCCAGAGCAGGGGCGAGAGCTTGAAGCCCATCAGCCGGTCGAGCACGCGCCGGGCCTGCTGGGCGTCGACCAGGTGGAGGTCGATCTCGGTCGGGTGCTCGAGCGCGGCGAGCACCGCCTTCTTGGTGATCTCGTTGAAGGTCACGCGGTGGACGTCGGCGCGGTCGCGCCCGAGCACCTGCGCGATGTGCCAGGCGATCGCCTCCCCTTCGCGGTCCGGGTCGGGGGCGAGGAAGACACGATCGGCCTTCTTCGCGGCCTCCTTGAGCTTGCGCACGACGTCCTTCTTGCTGGCCAGCACGGCGTACTTCGGCTCGTAGTCCTCGCCCAGCCCCATGTCCTTCTTGGGCAGGTCGCGGATGTGCCCGACGGACGCCTCGACGGCCCAGTCCCGCCCCAGGAACTTCTTGAGCGTGCGGGTCTTGGCTGGGCTTTCGACGATGATCAGGTTCTTGGCCACGGGTCGCATCCAACGGCCGGACCGGGCCGCGGTATTCCGCCGGGTCCGGCCCGGCGGGTGAGGGAAGTCGGGATCCGGCGGGGGGCGGACCCTACCACAGTCGTCACCCGGCGCCGTCCCCGAGCGGCGCCTCGTGCGCGGCGGCCAGCACCACGGTGTGGTGGGAGGAGGCGCCCGGCAGCCACGGGTGGCGCAGCAGGAACTCCTCGAGGTCGAGCAGGCGCTCGATCGTGGCGTCGTAGAGCGCGCGCGGCGCCGGCGGGTCGTGGCTCGGCCGGCGCAGGTACGGGTAGATCGGCGCGAGCAGGTTGCCGCCGTAGTCGCGGCGCTCGAGGATGCGGAACCGGCGCTCGACGGCGGCAAGGATCCCCGACGAGGCGACCGATTCGGTGGGGTCCTCGTCGTTGCGCGGCGCGCGCACCCGCCGCGCCCGGCGCAGCCGGCCCGGGATCCCGAGCCGGTAGACGGCGTTCCAGAGCAGCTCGTGAGCGATCCCCCACTCGCCGGCGGAGGGGCCGACGTACTCGTCGAAGTAGAGCAGGCCGCCGGGGCCGACCGCCCGCGCCACCGCCGCGAGCAGCTCGGAGAGCCGGTCGAAGTGGTGGAGCGAGCCGTGGAAGAAGAGCGCGTCGTAGCCGCGCGCCTCCTCCAGCCAGGCGCGGGCATCGGCGGTTACGTACTCGATGCGGCCGGCGAGGCCGGCCTCGGCCGCGAGCCGCCCGGCCTCGGCGACGCAGGCGGCCGAGACCTCGACCCCGACCACTCTCTCGACGATCGCCTGCCGGACGAGGTCGCGCTCGAGCGCGCCGGTGCCGCTGCCGAGGCTCGCTGCGCGCGCGAGCGGAGCGCGCGCGCCGAGCCGCGCCTTGAGCCACGAGATCGGCCACAGGGCGGGGTCGCCGGTGACGCGAAGGTTGATGCGTGCGCGCACGGCCGGGTTGCCCATCCACATCTCCTCGCCGGGGAGGTGGCGGCGGGGGTCGTCCCAGTAGGCCATGCGTGCCGACTCTATCGGCGCGGGCGCGCGGCGGGCGCGGGAACCGCTCTCGCTCAGGTCGGTACGTACCGGCCATCCGGGAGACGACGCAGATGCCCCGCGATCTCCAGCTCGAGCAGCGCCGCCAGCGCGCGGTCGACGGTCATCCCGGCGGCGGCGGCGAGCGCGTCCGCGCCGGCGGGATCTCCGGCCGCGCGCCAGAGAGCGCGCGCCTCGGGCGCGAGGCCGGGCGGCTCCGGGCGCGGCGCGGGGCGCCCCGGGCCGGCGACGGCGAGGCCGACCGCCGCCGCCAGGTCGGCGGGGGTGAGCGCCGGCGTGGCGCCGTCGGCGAGCAGGGCGTTGGGACCCAACGCGAGCTCGTCGGTGACCCGTCCGGGCACCGCCAGCAGGTCGCGGCCCAGCTCGAGCGCCAGCCGGGCGGTGACCAGGGAGCCCGAGCGGGGCGCCGCCTCGACCACGACGACGGCGCGCGCCAGGGCCGCGATCAGCCGGTTGCGCACCGGGAACTGCCAGGGGCGCGGAGCGCGCCCGGGGGCGAACTCGGTCACCAGCGCGCCGCGCTCCCGCACGAGCTCCCCCAGGGAGCGGTGGCCGCGCGGGTAGTCGATGTCGAGGCCGCAGCCGAGCACCGCCACGGTGCGCCCGTCGGCGGCGTCGAGCGCGCCGCGATGAGCGGCGGCGTCCACGCCCACCGCGAAGCCGGAGACGACCGTGACGCCGGCCTGCGCGGCACCGCAGGCGAGCCAGCTCGCCATCTCGAGGCCGTAGGGGCTGGCGCGCCGGGCGCCGACCAGCGCCACCGCCGGCCGCTCCGGCACGCGGCCCGCGATCCAGAGCGCCGGAGGGGGAAGATCCAGGGCGGCGAAGTCGGCGGGAAAGCCCTCCTCGCCCGCGGTCAGCAGGCGGGCGCCGAGCCGCGCCGCGCGCGCCTCCGCGCGCGCCGCGGTGGCGCTCGCCCCGGCGCGCAACGCGAGCGCGGCCGCCAGCGCCGGACGGGGCACCCCGAGCGCCGCGGCGAGACCGGAGCTCTCGGCGCCGGCGCGCTCCCCGGCCCAGCGCTCGAGCACGGCGGAGAGCCGGCACGCCGCCGGAAGGGCGACCTCGTGCGAGGTGGCGAGCGCGATGCGCAGGGCGCGGGGATCGGGCGCGGACATGGCGGCGCCGGTTCGATCCGGCGCTCCCGGAAGGACGGAATGCCCCGGCCCCGACCTTGCACACGACCCCGCGGCGTCGGGAAACGTATGTGTATACTGCCGGCCGCTCGATGGCTTCGGAACTGCCTCCGCCGCCCGGAGTCGGCCGACTCGGGGGTGACATGAATCGACCCGCTCCCCTGCGGGCGCTCCTCACGCTGCTCGCTGCCGGACTTGCGCTGGGCTGTGGCAGCGCTCCCGCGGCTGCGCCGGGCAAGCTGGGCGACCAGCTCAGGTTCGGCATCGAGATGGCCCAGCGGGGCCTGTGGAACGAGGCGATGTTCCGCTTCGAGCAGGCGCGCGCCCTGGGGCCCCGCGACCGCAGGGTGCTCAACAACCTGGCCGTCTCGTACGAAGCGGTCGGCCGTTTCGACGACGCCCTGGCGACCTACAAGACCGCGCTCGAAGCGGCGCCCGGGGACCGCAAGCTGCGCCAGAACTACACGCGGTTCCTCGAGTTCTACCAGAACTTCAAGATCCGCAAGCCGGCCGATCCGGCGGCGCCCGCGGCGACGCCCGGGCCGGCCCCCGAGCCGGCTCCGGAGTCGCCCGCTACGCCGCCCCCGGCGCAGCCCGAGGGGAGCGCAACGTGAGCGCCCCTGCGCGCCTCGCCGCGCTCGCAGCGATCCTCCTGGCCGCGCTCGCGGCGGCGCCCGCCGCGGCCGACGTCGAAGTGCGCCTGAAGCTGCCGATGCGGGCGCGTCTCGACCTGACCGGCAAGCGCACGCTCTCGACCCTGCCGTTCATCGTCGTCGGGCGCGAAGGCAGCCAGACCATGGAGCGTCTGCGCGGCACGTCGATCGACGTCCAGGAGGAGTTCGAGCGCTACCTGCTCAAGGTGCTGCGGCGCGAGACCGGGCTGCAGATCCTGGAGAGCGGCCCGGTGGACTACCCGAGCTACGACCTCGACGTGCTCGAGCACGACCAGGCGTTCTGGCGCGCCATGGGCGAGCGCACCCAGGCCGACCTGCTCGTGGCGGGCAGCCTCGACTTCGACATCCAGGACAAGAGCGGCTACCGGACGGAGGAGTACATCTCGCCGTACGACGGCCGCTCGTACTACCGCCAGGTGCTGGTCGAGAACACCGGCTTCGAGTACGACATCGTCCTGATGGTGTTCGACGGCCGCACCGGGGACGTGCTCTACACCGACAACTTCAAGGATTTCAAGCAGTTCGAGGGCGAGCGCGCGGATCCCCTGCGCGGCATGTTCGAGAACCTCGTCTCGCTCGAAGACCGGATCCTCAACGTCTTCACCCAGAAGACGGTGGAAGCGACCCGCGTCCTGCTCACCGACTGAACGGAAGGGAGGCTCCGGTGCTCCGTCCCTCCATGATCCCGCGCGCCGC
>JAFNAE010000144.1 GCA_017860005.1 Acidobacteriota bacterium
CCTTCGAAGTCCTTCATCCGGTGCGCGTAGTCGAGCGCGGAGGCGAGGCGCGAGGCGACCAGCAGCGAGAGGCCCAGCGGCAGCGCCTGGCTCTTCTCGCGCGCGGTGTTGAGGATGGTCCTCAGGTCCCGACCGTCGACGAACTCCATGGCGATGAAGTAGTCGTCGCCGATCTTGCCCAGGTCGTAGATGTGGATGATGTTGTTGTGGGTCAGCTGGGCGGCGAGCTTGGCTTCGTCGACGAACATCGACACGAAGTCCGACGAGTCGGTGAGGTGGGGCAGGATCTTCTTGATCGCGACCGTCTTCTGGAAACCCTCGACGCCCTTCATGCGCGCCTTCCAGACCTCGGCCATGCCGCCCACCGCGATGCGCTCGAGCAGCGTGTACTGACCGAACTCGGTCGTGCTCGGCCGGCTGCGCAGCGTGGGCGGAATGGCCACGCGCTGGGTGCCGAAGGTCTCGGTCCGCTTGGGCGCCGGCGTCTCGCTCTCCCTGCGCTCGGGCTTCGGGTGCGCGAGGACCTCGAGCTCGGCGAGATCGATCTCGCGCGACGAACGGCGCGGCTCGGCCCGGGGGAGCGGGAGCTTCACCGCATCGAGGAGCCAGTCCACGCTCGGCTCCTCGGCTGCGCGCGCCGGGGGTTTCGCCGCCGGCGGCGGCGCGGGAGCTTCGGGAGCGCGCGCGGCGGGGGCTTCTGCGCGCGGCCGCGCCGGCTCCTGGGGCGGCGGACCCGGCGCCGCCGCCGGTTTCGCCGGCGGCGTGCGGCGCGCCGTGTCGAGACCCGACAGGGTCCGGCTGATCAGGTCGTCGACGCCCGCGTCGGCCTTGCGGGCGGCCGCGGCCGGCTTCGGCTTCTCCCCCTTGAGCAGGCCGGAGAGCGTGCGTTCGAGCGCCTTGTCCACGGCGGTGGGCGCGGCGGGCCGGGCGGCCGGCGGCGGCGGTGCGGCGGCGGCCGGCGGCGGTGCGGCGGCGGCCGGTGGCGGTGGTGCGGCGGCAGCCGGCGGCGGCGGTGCGGCGGCGGCGCCCTCCTCTTCGCCCATCTCGGCCAGCACGTCGCCGAACAGATCCTGAGAGGTCAGGCGCTCTCCGGAGTCGGCGGCGGGGAGGGGGGCCGCCTTGGGCGCGCGACCCGCGGTCGCCAGGCGCCGGACGGCGAGCCGGAGCTGCTGCTCGGTGAAGGGCTTGGCCAGCGCCTCGTCGGCGGCGCGGGCGACCTCGTCGCCGCCGCCGAGCTCGGGCAGCAGCGCAACGGCGCCGCTGCCGCCGGCGCGGCGCGCGAAGCGGCCGAGCAGATCCTGCGCGCCGGGGAGGTCGGCGCTCGCGATCACGATCTCGGGCGCGCGGGCGGCCGCGGCCGCGAGCGCCGCGGCGACGGTGGGCACCGACTCGACCTGCCAGCCGTCGGCGCCGAGCGCGTCGCGGACGCGCTCGGCGTATCTGCCTTCCGACTCGGCGACCAGGATCCAGGGCATCGCGGGCAACTCCCGGAGGAACGCGCTGTTTCTAGCACTGCGGGTCGCCGCGAGTCAAACGCGGCTGGGCGCGATCCGCTTATTTTCCCGAGAGTTAGCAGTAGGATGCCGGGCGTGCGGGTGCTCGGAGTGGATCCCGGAAGCCGCCACTGTGGCTGGGGCGTGATCGATCGCTCCGGCGCACGCTGCGTGGCGGTGGCCTGGGGACGCCTGTCGCCGTCCGCCCGGCTGCCGCTCCCCGAGCGGCTCGGCGAGATCGCTGCCGGCATCGCCGCCGTGATCGCCGAGCACCGGCCGGACCACGCCGCCGTCGAGCGCGTCTTCCACGGCGTCTCGACCCGCTCGCTGATCGTGCTCGCGGAAGCGCGCGGTGCGGTGCTGGGCGAGCTCGGCCGGCTGGGCATCGGCGTCTCCGAGCTCGCGCCCGCGGAGATCAAGAGCGCGGTCGCCGGCAGCGGCCGCGCCGACAAGGCGCAGGTGGCGCGCATGGTGGCGCTGCTGCTCGCGTTGCCGGGTGCGCACCCGCCTGCCGACGCGACCGACGCGCTCGCGGCCGCGCTCGCTTGCGCCCAGCTCGAGGGTTTCGCGCGCCGGGTCGGGCCCGGGCGCTAAGCCGAGACGGAAAGGGGGTTTAGCTCGTCCGATTTGCCTTGACCCCCTTTTTTTCGCTGTGCTACGCTGGCGATCCCTCCGAGCGCCGAAGCCCTCATCCGGGGCTTCGCTGGGAAGCGGAGAGCGGCTGCGGGGGAGTGCCGCACGACCCGATGAGGGCGCTCCGGGCCATCGTAAGGACACGATCCGCATGACGCGGGTCTAAAACCAAGCAGGGAGGCAATCCGTGGGGACCTTCTGGGAATACATGGACAAGGGCGGCCCGGTCATGTGGCCAATCCTCATCTTCTCGATCATCGGCTTCGCTTTCATCTTCGAGCGCTTCTTCGCCTTGCGCAAGTCGAAGATCAACGTCAACGAGTTCCTCGCCAAGATCCGTAAGGCGCTGATGGTCAACCGCTCGGTGCGCGACGCGATCAAGATCTGCGAGCAGTACCAGGGTCCGGTGGCTTCGGTGATGAAGGCGGGCCTGCTCAAGTACGGCCAGCCCAAGGAGGACGTCGAGAAGTCGATCGAGAACGCCGCCATGTACGAGATGACGCGTCTCGAGCGCGGCTTGCCGGTGATCGCGACCACGGCCAACATCGAGCCCCTGCTCGGCTTCCTCGGCACCGTGACCGGCATGATCAACTCCTTCGACGCGCTCGCCAAGCAGGGCCTCTCGAACCCCGGCGCGGTCGCCGCGGGCATCTCGGAAGCCCTGATCACCACCGCGGCCGGCCTCATCATCGCCATTCCGATGCAGCTCGCCTACAACTTCTACACCTCGCGCATCAACAAGTTCGTGCGCGACGTGGAGACCTCGACCAACATGCTGATCGAGACCTTCGGCGAGATGGACCGCGGCGGCATCGCTCCCGCGCTCGCCGGCGAGCCCGCGAAGGCCTGACGCGGCCGGGTCGGCGGCGACCAATGAAGATCCCCAGACCCAAAACGGCCGGCGCCGTCATCCCGACGGCTTCGATGGCGGACATCGTCTTCCTGCTCATCATCTTCTTCGTGCTCACCTTCAACGTCGAGGTGGACAAGACGATGGTGGACCTGCCGAGGACGAATCTCCGCTTCGAGGTGCCGAAGAAGGCGGCGACCGTGTCGATCACCGACTCGGGCCAGATGCGCGTGAGCGACGGCGAGAGCGCGAGCACGCCGGTGGCGAGCGTGCAGGACGTGCTCTCCTTCGCCTCCGAGATGCTGGCCACCGATCCCGAGAAGGACTTCGTGCTCAAGGCGGACCGCAACGTCCCCTATCGCGAGGTCGACCAGGTGATCGACGCGCTCAAGCAGGCGAAGGTCACGGCGGTCTACCTGCTCTCGGAGCAGGAGACGGTCGAGGGGGGAGGTCAGTGAGATGAAGCTCGAGAAGAAGAGCGTCTCGGACGAGATTCCGACCGCCTCGATGGCGGATATCACCTTCCTTCTCATCATCTTCTTCATGGTGACGAATACGTTCTCCGCGACGCGCGGCCTCGATTTCGCCATCCCGAAGGAGGACAAATCGACGCCCCTGGTCGAGCGTGAGGAGTCGGTGCTGATCTCGATCCACGCGGGCGGCGCGATCGAGGTCGACGGCCGCTCGATGCGGGCGGACCAGATCCTCGAGTATCTGAAGCCCAAGCTCGAGCGCAACGCGACCAAGCCGGTCATCATCCGGCCCGACCCGGACGCTTCCTACGGCGACATGGTCAAGGTCTACGACGTGCTGCGCGAGGGCAAGAACAAGGGCGTCGAAGTGCGCAACATCAACATCCCCACGCAGCGCGAAGTCGACCAGTTCTGGTACTGAGGCGGACCATGGCCGGCACGGACAAGAAGGCAACCGCAAAGGCGGCGCAGCAGGACATGACCGTCGGCGATTTCTCCACCTTCGCCTACGAGTACGAGGACGACCGCAAGAAGCTCCGTATCGCCCTCATCATCGCGGCCGTTCTCCACCTGGTCCTCTTCCTCATCAAGCTGCCCGAGATCGTCGAGGCGCAGGTCGCCAAGGCCGAGAAGCCGAAGGTCTACGTCGTGCAGCAGATCCGGTTCAAGCCCCCGCAGGCGCAGCAGGAGCAGCAGAAGATCGAGGTCCGGCGCAAGAAGGTGCCGATCCCCGACCCGACCCCCGACGAGCCGGAACCGATCCGCGTCGTGGACGAGGTCCAGCAGCCGGAGCTCGACCTGCCCTCCGACGACGCCGTGTTCGGCATCCCGGAGGGCCCGCCCCCCGCGGTGGACAGCGACGGGCCGATCATGGTGGGCGGCGAGGTCAAGGCGCCCGAGAAGCTGGTGGCGCCGCAGCCCCAGTACACGGAGATCGCCCGCAAGGCGCGCATCCAGGGCGTCGTGATCGTGCAGGCGATCATCGACCGCGAGGGCAGCGTCACCAACGTCAAGGTCCTCAAGGGCCTGCCGATGGGCCTCGAAGAGGCGGCCGTCGACGCGATCAAGCAGTGGAAGTTCAAGCCGGCGACGCTCAACGGCAAGCCGGTCACCGTGTACTTCAACCTCACGGTGAACTTCAAGTTGCAGTGAGGCGGACGGCGGTCGAGACGACGTGGCCTTCCAGGGTTCGCTGAGGGAGCTGCCGCTCCCGGACGTCATCCAGCTGGTGGCGGTGTCCGGGAAGACGGGCGTGTTCAACCTCCGCAACGGCGGAGACAGTGGACAGATCTTTCTGCGCAAGGGGCAGATCGTCCACGCCCTGGCGGGCACGCTCGCCGGCGAGCAGGCGGTCTACGAGCTCGCGCGGTGGTTCCAGGGCGATTTCGTTTTCACCCCGGGCACGGAGACCGAGCTCGAGACGATCGACAAGTCGAACACGAACCTCCTGATGGAGGCGGCGCGTCAGATCGACGAGTGGAAGATCCTGTCGAAGAAGATCGAGTCGACGCGCATGGTCCCCGTGTTCGCGCCCCAAGCCAGCCGGGTCTCGGTCTCCTTCACGCCCGCGGAATGGGCGGTGATCACGAAGGTGGACGAGCGGCGGTCGATCGAGGAGATCGCCGCCGGCCTCGGCCAGGGCGCGTTCGACGTCTGCAAGATCATCTACGGCCTGCTCACGTCGGGGGTCCTCGCCCTGCGCGACGACCTGCGGCGTCTGCCCCTGGAGCGGCTCAAGCGCCTCGGTACCGCCGAGCTCGCGGGTGTCGCCGAGCAGATCCACCGGCTGGCCCAGACCCTGCTCTCGGGCAGCGAGTGGGGCAACGAGCTCGACGGGGCGCTGCGCCTCTACCGCGCCGAGGCCGAGGCCGGGCGCGGTGCCGACGCGATCGCGGACCTCGTCCGCTCCGAGGAGAAGCTCGTCTCCGCGCACGCCGGACCCAACCAGGCGAAGGGCTTCCTGGATCGGGTCACGTCTGTCCTGCAGGCCGTCTGAGAAAGGTCGCTTCCTCGGCACGATTCATGCTGTCCAGATCGACGAGGCGGCGCCAAGCCGCCCGCACCGGAGGATGATCCAGATGTTCCACCCCAGATTCCTGGTCCTTTCCCTCGCCGGCGCCCTCGCCGTGACTGCGCCCGCCTTCGCCGGCTGGGAGCAGGGCGTGGCCGCCTTCAAGGCCAAGAACTACGCCCAGGCGGCGCGGGAGTTCGAGGCGGTGGTCGCCGAGCGCCCCGACTGGTCGGGCGGCTACCTGATGCTCGGCCGCACCCAGATGCAGCAGGATCGCGCCAGCGAGGCGGTCGCCACCCTGCGCAAGGGCTACGACCTCGATCCGTCCGATCTCCAGATCCAGCTCTACCTCGCGCAGGCCTACCTCGGGGCCAACCGCGCCTCCGATGCCGCGGCGCTGCTCGGCAAAGTCAACGCGGCGAGCCTCGCCAAGGAGCAGCAGACCTTCTTCCAGCAGCTCCAGGCCAAGGCGCTCGTCGAGAGCGGCCAGGGGGATCGCGCCCTGGCGGCGCTCGCCAAGGCCGCGGCCGCCGACCCGGGCGACGCCAATCTCCAGTACCAGTACGGCGCCATGGCGCTCAACGCCAACGACGTCGCGGCCGCCGTCTCGGCGCTCGAGAAGGCGGCGCGGCTGGCGCCCAACGACCCGGCCAAGGTGAAGCTCTACGTGCGGGCGCTGGTGCGCCAGGCGCGCGAGACGGGCGGGGCGGCCAACGACTCGATCTACGCCCGGGCGGCCGAGTCGGCCCGGGGCCTGGTGGCGAAGGAGAGCAGCTTCGACAACTACCTGCTGCTCGGCGAGACCCAGCTCGGCGCCAAGCAGTACGAAGCCGCCGTGGCGAGCTTCAAGCAAGCGGAGGCGATCAACCTCGCCGACTGGCTCCCGCACTTCTATGCCGGCCAGGCGCTGACCCAGCTCGGCCGCTACGCCGAGGCCGAAGCGGCGCTCAAGAAGGGTCTCGGCGAGGCCAAGCGCGCGGACGAGAAGGCGCGCCTCTGGCGTCAGCTCGGGTTCGTGTACGAGAAGATGAAGAACTTCGAGCAGGCGAAGGCCGCCTACCAGAACGGCGGCGACTCGGCCGCCGCCGAGCGCGTGGCGTCGAACGCGGAGATCGCCAAGCACAACGCCCAGGCGGACGAGGAGGCGCGCAAGCTCGAGGAGATCAAGCGCGCCCAGGAAGAGCTCAAGAAGACGCTCCAGCAGCAGGCCACGCCGCCGCCGCGCGACTGAGTCGCATCCGCTAGACTGACCGCCGTGTCTTCCGCGCGTACGCTCGCGGCGCTCGGCTTCGTCCTGGCCGCCGCCGGACCCCTTCTCGCGCAGTCCGACGGGGACCCCGGCGGCGACGCGCTCCCCGCGCGCGCCACTTCCCGGGTGGCGCTCCCGGAGATCGACTTCTACTTTCCGGAAGGCGATCTCGACATGCGCCTGGCCCGCCTGGTCAAGAACGCCTTCTTCCAGGGCCAGGTCCGCTACAACTTCGTCAAGGGCGACATCCTGGCGCTACATCCTGGCGCTGTTGCGCTACCGCTACTACGCGCGCGAGCGGATCTGGCAGATCGGCGTCTTCGACGAGATCAACTTCGACCGGGTCGAGCGGCTCTCCAACGACTTCCAGCGCTCGCGCGGCGGCCTCTTCCAGGTCGAGATCCCCCGGTCCATCAACCGCCGGGCCTTCTTCCTCGCCGAGGCCGACCGGCTGACCTCCAACAAGAGGGAGCAGCTCTTCTCGACCGACCAGACCAACACCTTCGTCAGGCTCGGCTACCAGATCGGAACTCCCGACGACAGCCGGTCC
>JAFNAE010000048.1 GCA_017860005.1 Acidobacteriota bacterium
TCGCCCCGATCGCGATGGAGAAGGGCGTCCGGTTCGCCATCCGCGAGGGTGGACGCACCATCGGCGCCGGTACGGTCACCGAAGTCGTCGAGTAAGCGCCCGTCGGGATCGGCAGGGAGCGAGGTCATGTTGAACGAGAAGATCCGGATCCGCCTGAAGGCGTTCGATCACCGCATCCTGGATTCGTCGACGAACGAGATCGTCGACACCGCCCGCCGCACGGGCGCCCGGGTGGTCGGTCCGATTCCGCTGCCGACCCACATCACCCGGTACACGGTCAACCGCTCGCCGCACGTGGACAAGAAGTCGCGTGAGCAGTTCGAGGTCCGCACCCACAAGCGCCTGCTCGACATCTACGAGCCGACGTCGAACACGGTGGACGCTCTGATGAAGCTCGAGCTCCCCGCGGGCGTGGACGTCGAGATCAAGGCCTTCGGGAAGTAGGAGCCGCGTCATGGAAGGCATTCTCGGCAGGAAGCTGGGGATCACCCAGATCTTCACGGAAGACGGAGCGACCGTGCCGGTCACCGTCGTCGAAGCGGGCCCGTGCGTGGTGGTGGCGCGGCGCACGACCGATCGCGACGGCTACGAGGCGGTCCAGCTCGGGCTCGTCGAAGCGCGGCCCCCGCGCAGGGTCACCAAGCCCCAGCAGGGGCATTTCAAGAAGGCGGGCGTGACCCCGACGCGGCGCGTGGTCGAGTTCGCCGTGACGGCGGACGAGACCTGGAACCCCGGCGACCAGGTCAAGGTCACCATCTTCCAGGAGAAGGACTACGTCGACGTGGTCGGCACCAGCAAGGGCAAGGGCTATCAGGGCGTGGTCAAGCGACACGGTTTCCGCGGCGGCCGGGCGACTCACGGTTCGATGTTCCATCGCGCGCCGGGCTCGATCGGCGGCTCGTCCTATCCGTCCCGCGTCTACCCCGGCATGCTCTCGGGGGGCCGCATGGGCGGCGAGCGCGTCACCGTCAAGAACCTCCTCGTGGTCAAGGTGGACGAGGAGAAGAACCTGATCTACCTGCGCGGCGCCGTGCCGGGCGCGCCCAACGCCTACGTGGCGATCAAGCGGGCGAAGCGCGGCTGAGGCCGAGGGGCAGGAAGCCATGAAGATCGCGGTCAAGAACTTCGAGAACACGACGGTCCGGGAGCTGGATCTCCCGGAGAACGTCTTCTCCTATCCCTACAAGGAGCACCTGATCCACACCGTGGTCCAGGCGTACCTCGCGGGCCTCCGCGCCGGGACGCACAAGACCAAGGTGCGGAGCGAGGTCTCCGGCTCGGGCAAGAAGCTCTGGAAGCAGAAGGGCACGGGCCGGGCGCGCATGGGTTCCGTGCGCAGCCCGATCTGGCGCCATGGTGGCACCGTGCACGGGCCGGTCCCCCGCGACTACGCGAAGGACGTCTCGGCGCGCGAGAAGAAGAGCGCGCTCAAGTCCGTGCTCTCGCGCAAGCTCAAGGAGTCGCAGGTGATCGTGCTCGACAGCCTCGAGGTGCCGACCCACAGGACCCAGGAGCTCGTCTCGCTGCTCACGCGCCTCGGCGCCGAGGGCAAGGTGCTGCTGGTCGACCGGAAGGACAACGAGAACCTGACGCTGGCCTCGCGCAACAACCCCAGGGTCAAGGCCGTCGACGCGCTGGCGGTCAACGTCTACGACGTGGTGGACCGCCCCTGGCTGGTGGTGAGCGAGCAGGCCCTCGGCCGTCTCGTGGAGGTGCTCGCGCGATGAGGATCCAGGACGTCATCCGCCGCCCGTTGATCACGGAGAAGTCGAGCGCGCAGCGCGAGAGCGCGCACGTGCTCTCCCTCGAGGTCGATTCGCGGGCCAACAAGATCGAGATCCGGCGCGCCGTCGAGGCGCAGTTCAAGGTCAAGGTCGCCGACGTGCGTGTCGCGACCTGCCACGGCAAGGTGCGGCGCCAGGGACGCTTCGCAGGACGCCGGGCGGACTGGAAGAAGGCGTACGTCCGGCTCGCCGAAGGCGAGAAGATGATCGACTTCTTCGAGGGCGTCTGAGAGGAGACCGCCAAACATGGGTATCCGCCAGATTCGACCCGTCAACTCCTCGAGCCGGTTCCAGACCTACGCCGACTTCGCGGAGGTCACCACCGATCGTCCGCTCAAGTCGCTGACCAAGGGCAAGGGCTCCTCGGGCGGACGCAACAACCGCGGCGAGATCACGATCTGGTTCCGCGGCGGTGGCCACAAGCGGCGCTATCGCGAGATCGATTTCCGGCGCGACAAGCACGGCATCCCGGGCAAGGTCGCGACCATCGAGTACGACCCGAACCGGTCCGCGCGCATCGCGCTCGTCCACTACGCGGACGGCGAGAAGCGGTACATCCTGGCCGCGGAGGGGCTGGCGGTGGGCACGCAGGTGATCTCCGGCGAGAAGGCGGAGATCAACGTCGGCAACGCGCTCCCCCTGCGCCTGATCCCGCTCGGCACGATGATCCACAACATCGAGCTCAAGCGCGGCAAGGGCGGCCAGATGGTGCGCTCGGCCGGCGCGGCGGCGCAGCTCATGGCCAAGGAGGGCGACTACGCCCAGGTCAAGCTGCCCTCCGGCGAGGTGCGGAAGGTCCATGTCGAGTGTTACGCGACGATCGGCCAGGTCGGCAACCTCGAGCACGAGAATCTCTCGGTCGGCAAGGCCGGGCGCACGCGCTGGCGGGGCCGCCGTCCCCACAACCGGGGCGTGACCATGAATCCGGTCGATCATCCGATGGGCGGCGGCGAGGGCAAGACCTCGGGCGGCCGTCACCCGACGACGCCGTGGGGCGTGCCCACGAAGGGCTACAAGACCCGCAACAACAAGCGGACGGACGACATGATCGTCCGCCGCCGGAACCGGAAGTAGGGACGGAGGAGAGCGTGTCGCGTTCGCTCAAGAAGGGCTACTTCATCGACGAGCATCTCGCCGCCAGGGTGACGGCGCTCAATTCGAGCGGCGACAAGCGGGTGGTCAAGACCTGGTCGCGCCGTTCGACGATCATCCCGGACATGGTCGGTCACACGTTCGCGGTCCACAACGGCAAGTCGTTCATTCCCGTCTACGTGACCGAGAACATGGTCGGCCACAAGCTCGGGGAGTTCGCCATGACCCGCACGTTCCGCGGCCACAGTGGCAAGAAGGCCGCCGAGAAGGCCGCGGCGCCGAAGAAGGGTTGAGGGGAACCGCCATGGAAGTCATCGCACGTCTGCGTCACCTCCAGGCTTCGGCCCAGAAGGTCCGCCTGGTCGTGGATCTGATTCGCGGCAAGGGCGTCGAGGAGGCGGCGACGATCCTGCGTACGACCAACAAGGCGGCCGCGCGCCCGCTCGCCAAGCTCCTGCGCTCGGCGGTGGCCAACGCGGAGAACCGTGACCAGAACGTCGACGTCGGCCGCCTCTACGTCAAAGAGGCCTTCGTGGACGGAGGTCCGGCGCTCAAGCGGATCCGCGCCAACACGATGGGCCGGGCGTTCCGGATCCTCAAGCGGCAGAGTCACGTGACCATCAAGCTCGACACCCGCAAGGGCGACGCCAAGGGAGGGAAGTGACGGTGGGTCAGAAAACGCATCCCTACGGCTTTCGCCTGGTCTACAACAAGACCTGGCACTCCCGTTGGTACGCCCAGGGCAAGAACTACTCGGATCTCCTCCACCAGGACCTCAAGCTCCGCGAGGACCTCAAGAAGCGCCTCGGGCACGCGGGCGTGGCGGCGATCGACATCGAACGCGCCGCCGACCGCCTGCGCGTGACCATCCACACCTCGCGCCCCGGGATCATCATCGGGCGCAAGGGGGCGGAGGTGGACCGGCTGCGCGACGATCTGATCAAGCGCACGGGCCGCGAGGTCCACATCAACATCCAGGAGATCCAGCGCCCCGAGCTCGACGCGCAGCTGGTCTCCGAGTCGATCGCCGGGCAGCTCGAGCGCCGGGTCTCGTTCCGGCGCGCGATGAAGAAGGCGATGGAGTCGGCGTTCCGCTTCGGCGCCAAGGGCGTCAAGATCATGGTCGCTGGCCGCCTCGGCGGCGCGGAGATCGCGCGCACGGAGTGGTACCAGGAAGGCCGGCTCCCGCTCCACACGCTCAAGGCCGACATCGACTTCGGCTTCTCCGAAGCGCGCACCACGTACGGCAAGATCGGCGTCAAGGTCTGGGTCTACAAGGGCGATCTCCTCAAGGAGAAGGCCCGACGGGTTTCGGCCTAAGCGAGGTTCCGCGTCATGTTGATGCCGAAGAAGGTCAAGTTCAGGAAGCAGCACCGCGGGCGCCGCGCCGGCCGCGCCAAGGGGGGCGACACGATCGCGTTCGGCGATTTCGCCCTCCAGGCGCTGGAGCCGGGCTGGATCACCGCGCGGCAGATCGAAGCGGGCCGAATCGCGATCACCCGCCACGTCAAGCGTGGCGGCAAGATCTGGATCCGGGTCTTTCCCGACAAGCCGTTCACCAAGAAGCCGCTCGAGACGCGCATGGGTCACGGCAAGGGCAACCCGGAGGGGTGGGTGGCGGTGATCAAGCCGGGCCGGATCCTGTTCGAGATCGAGGGAGTGACCACGGACGTGGCGCTGGAGGCGATGAAGCTGGCGTCCCACAAGTTCGGGATCAAGACGCGCTTCGTGTCACGGCACGCGGAGCCGAAGTGAGGGGGGGCCGGCGATGAAGGTGACCGCCAAGCTGCACGATCTGCGCGACAGGACCGAGGCCGACCTGCGTCTGCGCGAGAAGGAGCTGGCCGACCAGCTCTTCGCGTTGCGTCTGCAGAAGTCGACGGGGCAGCTCGAGAAGCCGTCGAAGATCCGCGAGGCCAAGCGCGAGCTGGCCCGCGTTCTGACCGTTCTGCGCGAGAAGCGCAAGACCGGCTGACGAGGGAAGGACGATGACCGAGACGACAGCTGCGGCGACTCGCGGACGACGCCAGGAGAAGGTCGGCGTCGTGGTCAGCAACCGCATGGACAAGACGGTGGTGGTGGAGGTCGAGTACACGGTGATGCACCGTCTCTACCAGCGCTACCAGAAGAAGACCTCGAAGTTCTACGCCCACGACGACGCCAACGCGTGCAAGGTGGGCGACGTCGTACGGCTGGTATCGAGCCGGCCCCTCTCGCGCCTGAAGCGCTGGCGCGTGGCCGAGGTCGTGAAGCGCGCCGAGGAGAGCTGAACCATGATCCAGATGGGGACGATTCTCGAGGTCGCCGACAACTCCGGTGCGAAGAAGATCGCGTGCATCCACCTCAAGGGCGCGCTCGGCCAGTACGGACACCTGGGAGACGTGATCACCGCGTCGGTCAAGGAGGCGACACCGGACGGCACCGTCAAGAAGGGGCAGGTGGTCAAGGCGGTGATCGTACGCACGGTGGATGCGCAGCGCCGACGGGACGGGAGCTACATCCGCTTCGACACCAATGCCGCGGTGCTCATCAACGAGCAGAAGGAGCCCGTCGGGACGCGCGTCTTCGGACCGGTGGCGAGGGAGCTGCGCGAGAAGAAGTTCATGAAGATCATCTCTCTCGCTCCCGAAGTGATCTGAGGGCGGAGTGACGCACATGGCGAAGACCAAGATCAAGATCAAGAAGAACGACCAGGTGCTGGTGATCTCGGGCCGGGACCGGGGCGCCCGGGGCCGCGTGCTGCGGGTCATCCCCTCGCGCTCGATGGCGGTGGTCGAGCGCGTCAACATGGTGAAGCGGCACACGCGGCCGAACCCGCAGCGGGGCATCCAGGGCGGCATCCTCGAGAGGGAGGCGCCGATCCACCTCTCGAATCTGATGGTGATCGACCCGCAGACCGACAAGCCGACCCGGGTCGGCCGCAAGCGGCTGCCGGACGGTTCCGGCGCCCGCGTCGCCAAGAAGAGCGGCGCGACGCTGGCCTAGGAGTGATGAGGGAAATGGCGACCGAGAAGCAGGCCAAGACGCCGGCGAAGCCGGCGAAGGCGGAGACGCCGGCGAAGGCGGAGAGGCCGGAGAAGCCGGAGAAGGCGGAGAAGTACGTTCCGCGCCGGAAACAGCAGTACCGCGACGAGGTGGTGCCGAAGCTGCGCAAGGAGTTCGGCATCGACAACCTCATGGCGGTGCCGCGACTCGAGAAGATCGTGCTCAACATGGGCGTGGGCGAGGCGATCCAGAACATCAAGGTCCTCGACGATGCCGCCGACGAGCTCGGCCAGATCGCCGGTCAGCGGCCCTCGATCCGGCGCGCCAAGAAGTCGATCGCGTCGTTCAAGGTCCGGCAGGGAATGCCGATCGGCTGCAGCGTCACGCTGCGCGGCGACCGCATGTGGGACTTCCTCGACCGTCTCGTGTCGGTGGCGCTGCCCCGGGTGCGTGACTTCCGCGGCGTGCCGGCGAAGGCCTTCGACGGCCGCGGCAACTACACGCTCGGGATCAGGGATCACCTGATCTTCCAGGAGATCGACTTCAACAAGGTGGACAAGCCGAAGGGCATGAACGTGACCTTCGTGACCACCGCCGCGAACGACGAGCAGGCGCTGCACTTGCTGCGCGAGCTCGGCCTTCCGTTCGCCCGCAACTGAGGCCGGAGAGAGAAGCGATGGCGACCACGGCCAGGATGGCGAAGACCCGCAAGACCCTGAAGTACAGGATCCGCTCGCGCAATCGCTGCAAGCGCTGCGGCCGTCCGCGCGCGTACATGCGCAAGTTCGCGCTGTGCCGCATCTGTTTCCGGGACCTGGCCCGTCAGGGCTATCTCCCGGGCGTGATCAAGGCGAGTTGGTGAGGAGACGGACATGAGCAACATGGATCCGGTTTCGGATCTGCTGACGAGGATCCGCAACGCGCACCTGGCCAAGCACGACCGGGTCGATGTCCCGACGTCTTCCCTCAAGACCGAGATCTGCCGGATCTTGCGGGACGAGGGCTTCATCCGGAACTACAAGCTCGTCGAGCAGCGGCCGCAGTCGGTGCTGAGGATCTTCCTCGAGTACGACGAGAACGGCACGCCCGCGATCTCCCACCTGCGCCGCATCAGCAAGCCCGGGCGCAGGATCTACCGCGGCGCGGACCAGATCCGGCCGGTGCTGGGGGGACGCGGACTCGGCGTGATCTCGACCAACCTCGGAGTGCTCTCGGACGCCCAGGCGCGCGAACAGCGCGTGGGCGGCGAGATCCTCTGCGAGGTCTGGTGAGGAGGCGGAGATGTCGCGAGTCGGAAAGATGCCGATCGTGGTCCCCAAGGGGGTCAAGATCCAGATCGTGGACGACGTGTTCACGGCGGAAGGGCCCAAGGGGAAGGTGAGCCAGAAGCTCATCCCGGGCTTCCCGGTCAAGGTCGAGGACGGTGTGATCCGGGTCGAGCGCGCCGGCGACGAAGGCCCCGTTCGCGCCAAGCACGGGTTGCTCCGCGCCCTGCTCGCGAACGCGGTGAGCGGAGCCGCGAACGGATTCTCCCGCGCCCTCGACATCGTGGGCGTCGGCTACAAGGCGGAGATCCGGGGCGACGTGATCCACTTCGCGCTCGGCTATTCGCACCCGGTGGTGTACCCGCTGCCGAGCGGCGTGAAGGCCGAGCTCGATCCCAAGGCGAACCGGCTGACGTTCAGCTCGGCGGACCGCCAGCTCCTGGGCCAGGTCTGCGCGGAGATCAGGAAGCTGCGGGTTCCCGACCCCTACAAGGCGAAGGGGATCAAGTACTCCGACGAGGTCATTCGCCGCAAGGTCGGCAAGGCTGGCGCGAAGTAGTCGCGGCCGGCGGGAGAGCTTCGATGGCGGATCTGCATACGAAGAAGATGATCGACAAGCGCTACCGGCGCGAGCGGGCCCACAAGCGCCTGCGCCAGCGGGTGGTGGGCACCTCGGAGCGCCCCCGCCTCGCCGTGTTCAAGAGCGAGCGCTACGTGTACGCGCAGGTGATCGACGACGATCAGGGCAGGACCCTCGCCTCGGCCGCGTCGCTCGAGCCCGAGCTCAAGGGCCGCCTCGCCGGCACCGGCGCCAATCGCAACGCCGCCAAGGCCGTGGGAGAGACGCTCGCCGAGCGGGCGATCGCCAAGGGCATCAAGAAGGTCGTGTTCGACCGCGGCGGCTACCGCTACCACGGGAAGATCAAGGAACTGGCCGAGGCAGCTCGCGCCAAGGGCCTCGAGTTCTGAAGGAGATGACCGTTGGCTAGGGATTTCGAGCAGGAGAGCGAGTTCGTCGAGCAGGTCGTCCACATCAACCGCGTGACGAAAGTGGTCAAGGGCGGAAAGAACTTCTCGTTCTCGGCCCTGGTGGTGATCGGGGACGGCAGCGGCAGGGTCGGGTACGGCGCGGGCAAGGCGAAGGAGGTTCCGACGGCGATCCGCAAGGGTATCGAGGTCGCCAAGAAGAACCTCATCACGGTCCCGATGAGCGGGAACACGATCCCGCACGAGTCGCTCGGCCACTTCGGCTCGGGGCTCGTCCTGCTCAAGCCGGCCTCGGCCGGTACCGGCGTGATCGCGGGCGGTCCGGTGCGCGCTGTGATCGAGGCCGCGGGGATCCAGGACATCCTGACCAAGTCCCTGGGCACGACCAACCCGCACAACGTGGTCAAGGCGACGTTCGATGCGCTGCTCAAGCTGCGCGTCGAGATCCGGCGGCCCGGCCGCGGCAAGGTCCAGGCGGCGGCGCCGGCGGCCCCCTGAGAGGTCCGGGAGACGAACCGATGAGCCAGCAGAAGACGATCCGCATCCGGCAGGTCCGCAGCTCGATCGGGACCGTGCCCGCGCACCGCGAGGTGCTGCGCGGCCTCGGCCTCCGCCGTATCCGTCACGAGGTCGAGCGCGAGGACACTCCCGCCGTCCGCGGCATGGTCACGAAGGTTTCCTACCTCGTCGAGGTCATCGAGGGTTGACATGAAACTGCACGAGATCTCTCCCGCTCCGGGCAGCACGCACTCCCGCAAGCGCGTCGGCCGCGGCACCGGCTCCGGCCTAGGCAAGACGTCGGGACGCGGCCACAAGGGCGGTCAGTCACGCTCCGGCTACAGCGTCCGGCCGGGCTTCGAGGGCGGCCAGATGCCGCTCGTCCGCCGCGTGCCGAAGCGGGGCTTCACCAACGAGTTCCGCGTCGAGTACTCGGTCGTCAACCTGGGCCAGCTCGCCGGTCTCGGCGCGACGGTGACTCCCGACCTGCTCGTCGAGCGGGGCCTGGCGAGGCGGGGCAGGCCAGTCAAGGTGCTGGGGTCCGGCGAGGTCGGCGGCGCGGTGACCGTGTCCGCCCACAAGTTCAGCCGCACCGCGCGCGAGAAGATCGAATCCGCGGGCGGACGGTGCGAGGAGCTCGGCTGAGGTGCTAGACAGCGTCCGCAACATCTTCGCGATCCCGGATCTGCGCAAGCGGGTGCTGTTCACCTTCGCCCTGCTCGCGGTGTACCGGATCGGCTGTCACATCCCGACCCCGGGCATCGACCCGCGCGCGCTGATCGAGTTCATGAACGCGGTGCAGAACACCTTCCTGGGCTTCGTCAACACCTTCACCGGCGGCAGCCTGGAACGCGTCGCGGTGTTCGCGCTCGGCATCATGCCCTACATCACCGCGTCGATCATCCTGCAGCTGATGACGGTGGTCGTCCCCTACCTCGAGAAGCTGTCCAAGGAGGGCGAGCTCGGACGGCGCAAGATCACCCAGTACACGCGCTACGGCACGGTGCTGGTGTCCGTCATCCAGTCGACGGGCATCGCGTTGTGGCTCGAGAAGACCACCACGCCGGCGGGCGCGGCCCTGGTGCCCGACCCGGGTTGGGGATTCCGCCTGATGACGGTCCTGACCCTGACCACCGGCTGCGCGTTCATCATGTGGCTGGGCGAGCAGATCAGCGAGCGGGGGGTCGGCAACGGCATCTCGCTGATCATCTTCGCCGGTATCGTGGTCGGCCTGCCGGGCGCCGTGGCGGACACGATCGGCAAGATCCGCACCAACGAGCTCTCGATCATCGGCGTTCTCATCCTGATCGCCTTCATGGTCCTGGTGGTGGGCTTCATCGTCTACATGGAGCGGGCGCAGCGCAGGATTCCCGTCCAGTACGCGAAGCGGATGGTCGGGCGCAAGGTCTACGGCGGGCAGAGCACCTACCTGCCGTTGCGCGTCAACACCGCGGGCGTGATCCCGGTCATCTTCGCCAGCTCGCTGATGGCCCTGCCGGCGACCGTCTCGCAGATGGCGCAGGCGCCGTGGCTGCAGAAACTGGCCGACGCGCTCGCCTGGGGGCAGCCGCTCCACTACCTGCTCTACGTGATCGGCATCGTCTTCTTCAGCTACTTCTACATCTCGATCATCTTCAATCCGGTCGACCTGGCCGAGAACATGCGCAAGTACGGGAGCTTCATTCCCGGCATCCGCTCGGGCAAGCGGACGGCGGAGTACATCGACCGCGTCCTCACCCGGATCTCGCTGGTGGGCGCGGCCTACCTGGCGCTGGTCTCGGTGCTGCCGGACTTCCTGCTCAACGGCATCCGGCTCCAGAACCTGCCCTGGATCGGCCCCGCCATCGACCCGTACGTGCCGCAGTGGGTGACGCAGGGCATGGGCATCAACTTCTACTTCGGCGGCACCTCGCTGCTCATCGTGGTCGGGGTCGCGATGGACACGCTGCAGCAGATCGAGAGCCAGCTCGTGATGCGCAACTACGACGGCTTCCTCAAGCGCGGTCGCATCCGGGGGCGGCGCGGCTGAGATGGCGGGCGCGAACGGCCTGCGCGCGGTGCTCCTCGGAGCGCCCGGGAGCGGCAAGGGCACCCAAGCCGAGCGGCTCTCGGCTGCCCTCGGGCTGCCCTCGATCTCGACCGGGGAGATGCTGCGCCAGGCGGTCGCCGACGGGTCCGAGCTGGGAGCCAGGGTGAAGAGCGTGATGGCGGCCGGCGAGCTGGTGGCGGACGACCTGATGGCGGCGGTGGTGCGCGAGCGCCTGGCGCGCCCCGACGCGGCCGCCGGCTTCCTGCTCGACGGCTTCCCGCGCACGCCCGCGCAGGCGGGGACGCTGGACGAGATCCTCGCCGAGGCCGGAAAGGCCGTCGACGCCGTGCTCCTGCTCGAGGTCCCCGAGCACGTCCTGGTCGAGCGCGCGCTGGCGCGCCGGCGGGCGGACGACCGCGAGGAGGTCGTCCGCGAGCGCCTGCGCGTCTACCGGCAGAAGACCGAGCCCCTGGTCGAGCTCTACGAGCGGCGGGGCCTGCTCAGGCGGGTGGACGGACACCGGGCGATCGAGCAGATCACCGCGAGCCTGATCGCGGCGCTGGGGCGGAGCTGACCATGGTGCTCAAGACCCCGGGCGAGCTGGAGCTGATGAACGAGGCCAATCGCATCGTCCACGAGACGCTGGACGGGATCGCGGCGCGCCTGCGCCCGGGCGTCACGACGCGCGAGCTCGACCAGTTCGCGGAGCGCCACATCCGCGCCCGGGGCGGCGTGCCGGCCTTCCTGAACTACAAGGGCTACCCGGCGACGCTGTGCACCTCGGTCAACGACGTGATCGTCCACGGCATCCCGGGCGACCAGCCGCTGCGCGAGGGCGACGTCCTCGGGGTTGATTGCGGCGTCCTCTATAAGGGATACTACGGAGACGCCGCCAGGACCTTCCCGGTCGGGGCGGTCGGGCCCGAGGCCGAGCGGCTGATCGCGGTGACGCGCCAGGCGCTCGATATCGCGGTCGAGACGGTCCAGCCGAACCGCCGCCTGTCCGACATCGGGCACGCGGTCCAGAGCTACGTCGAAGCGCAGGGATTCTCGGTCGTCCGCGACTTCGTGGGGCACGGGATCGGCACGTCGCTCCACGAGGACCCGCAGGTGCCGAACTTCGGCGACCCGGGGCGGGGACCGCGTCTCCGGCCCGGGCTGGTGCTGGCCATCGAGCCGATGGTCAACGCGGGCGGGCCGGGAGTGGCGGTCGACGCGGACGGTTGGACGGCCCGGACCAAGGACGGCTCGCTGTCGGCCCACTTCGAGGTCTCGGTCGCGGTGACGCAGGACGGCGCCCGGGTGTTGGGCCGATAGGGTGGAAGCGAGGAAGGACCGGATCTTGGCCAAGGAAGAGGCGATCGAAGTCGAAGCGACGGTGATCGAGCTGCTGCCCAACGCGATGTTCCGGGTCGAGCTCGAGAACAAGCACCAGGTGCTGGCGCACATCTCCGGCAAGATGCGCAAGCACTTCATCCGCATCCTGCCCGGAGACCGCGTCCTGGTGGAGCTGTCGCCGTACGACCTCTCCCGTGGACGCATCGTCTACCGGTTGAAGTGAGTGGAGGGAGCTAGGGCCATGAAAGTTCGCTCTTCGGTCCGGCGGATCTGCCCGAAGTGCAAGATCGTGCGCCGCGCGGGAGTGATCCGCGTGATCTGCTCGAACCCGAAGCACAAGCAGCGTCAGGGATAGGGGACCACGATGGCACGCATCGCGGGGGTTGATCTGCCCCAGAACAAACAGGTCTGGATCGGGCTCACCTACATCCACGGCATCGGGCGCACGCGCTCGAGGCGCATCCTCGCCGCGGCGGGGGTGCCCGACACGACGAAGGTGCGGGACCTGTCCGAGGACGAGGCCCAGCGCATCCGCAAGATCATCCAGGACGAGGGGCGTGTCGAGGGCGACCTGCGCAAGGAGATCGCCCAGAACATCAAGCGTCTGATGGAGATCGGCTCGTACCGGGGAGTCCGGCACCGGCGCGGTCTGCCGGTGCGCGGCCAGCGCTCCAACACCAATGCCCGCACGCGGAAGGGTCCGCGCAAGGGCACGGTCGCCACCAAGAAGAAGATTACGAAGAAGTGATCGGGGTCCTGTGATGGCGAAGCCAGCGACGACGGCCGCGACGAGCGGCAAGAAAGAGAAGAAGGGCGCCAAGAAGAAGGAGCGCCGGGTGGTCCCGCACGGGATCGCCCACATCCAGGCGACCTTCAACAACACGATCGTCTCGATCGCGGACCCGGAGGGCAACGTCCTCTGCTGGTCCTCGGCCGGCCGCATCGGGTTCAAGGGCTCGCGCAAGGGCACGCCCTTCGCGGCGCAGGTGGCGGCGCAGAACGCCGGGAACCTGGCCAAGGACATGGGCGTGCGCTCGCTCGAGGTCGAGGTGCGCGGCCCGGGCTCCGGCCGCGAGTCCGCGATCCGCGCCCTGGCCGCGTCGGGGGTCGAGATCAAGTCGATCCGCGACGTGACGCCGATCCCCCACAACGGATGCCGGCCGCGCAAGCGGCGGCGGGTCTGAGGTCGCAGGGCAGGAGCAGCATCCGATAGCGCCTCGGCGCGGTGGCGTGCACCGGCGGGTCGAGAGCGTCTTCACCAGGTTGGCGTCCCCGTAGCGTCGGGGAGAAGACGAGCAAGGAGAACCAGAGTGGCACGTTATACCGGTCCGGTCTGCCGCCTCTGTCGGCGGGAACGCATGAAGCTCTTCCTCAAGGGCGAGCGCTGCTTCAAGGAGAAGTGCGCCATCGAGAAGCGCGGCTATCCGCCCGGCCAGCACGGCCAGCGGCGCGGCCGCAAGGCGATGGGCTACGGCATCCAGCTGCGCGAGAAGCAGAAGGTCAAGCGCATCTACGGCGTGCTCGAGAGTCAGTTCCGGCTCTACTTCCAGGAGGCCGACCGGCGCAAGGGGATCACGGGCGAGAACCTGCTCCAGATCCTCGAGCGGCGCCTCGACAACGTGGTGTTCAGCCTCGGCTTCGCGTCGTCGCGCGCCCAGGCGCGCCAGCTCGTCCGCCACGGCCACATCGTGGTGGACGGCCGCAAGGTCTCGATTCCCTCCTTCCAGGTGCGCGCCGGCCAGGCCATCGCGGTCAAGGAAGGCAGCCGCACGAACACCCAGATCCAGTCGTCGCTCGAGTCGGCCAGCGGGCGCGGGGTGCCCGAGTGGCTCACGCTCGACGCAGCGAATTTCACCGGCAAGGTCCAGGCGCTTCCGAGCCGCGAGGACATCAAGCTGCCCATCCAGGAGCAGCTGATCGTCGAGCTCTACAGCCGCTGACGCGGCCACGGGCCCGACACAGGAGATGGAAACGATGCTTTGGAAGGACTTCCAGCGCCCGAAGCGCGTCGAGGTCGAGCAGGAGACCCTGACCGCGACCTACGGCAAGTTCGTCGCCCAGCCGTTCGAGCGTGGCTACGCGACCACGGTCGGCAACGCCCTGCGCCGCAGCCTGCTCTCGTCGATCGAGGGCGCGGCGATCACCGCCATCCAGATCGAGGGTGTGATGCACGAGTTCTCCTCGATCCCCGGGGTCAAGGAGGACGTCACCGACCTCGTCCTGAACCTCAAGCAGGTCCCCGTGCTGCTCCACTCGGAGGAGGACAAGATCCTCTCGATCGACCTCCAGGGCCCGCGCGAGGTGCGTGCCGCGGACCTGGGCGGCGACCCGCAGATCGAGATCTGCGACCCGCAGGCGCACCTGGCCACGGTCAACGAGGAGGGCCGGCTGCGCATGCAGGCGCTGGTCCGGCGCGGCCGGGGTTACGTGTCCGCGGACAAGAACGTGGACGAGACGCTCGGCGTGGGCTGGGTTCCGATCGATTCGATCCACAGCCCCGTGCGCCGGGTCAACTATCGCGTCGAGACCGCGCGCGTCGGTCGCATGACCGACTACGAGAAGCTGACGCTCGAGATCTGGACCAACGGCACCATCTCGCCCGAGCGTGCGCTGTCGCTGGCCGCGACGCTCCTCAACGAGCACCTCGAGACCTTCGTCACCAGCGAGGAGGGCCTGCGCCCCGATTCCCTCGGGCCGATGGCGGACTCCGAGCTCGAGACGGTCCTCGCCAAGAGCCTCGACGAGTTCGACCTCTCGGTGCGCACCGCGAACTGTCTGAAGAACGCCTCGATCTCCACCGTGCGCGATCTGGTGTCACGCTCGGAGAAGGACATCCTCGAGATCAAGAACTTCGGCAAGAAGTCGCTCGAAGAGCTCCAGGAGCTGCTCGCCCGCCTGGGCCTCGCCTTCGGCATGAACGACACGAGCGGCGCCGGCACCGGCGCCTGAGAAGGAAGAGGGGAGAGCGACGATGCAGCACAACCGCGCCGGCAGGAAGCTGGGTCGCACGACCAGCCACCGACTCTCGATGTTCAGGAACCAGCTCGCCTCGCTGTTCGCTTCCGAGCGCATCGTCACGACGCTCTCGAAGGCCAAGGAGCTGCGTCCGCTGGCGGAGCGCATGGTCACGCAGGGCAAGCGCGGCACCATCCACTCGCGCCGGCTGGTCGGCCGCTGGATCCAGAGCCGGGACGTGATCAAGAAGCTGTTCGACGAGATCGCGCCCCGCTTCTCGACGCGCGCCGGGGGCTACCTGCGGATCGTCAAGCTCGGGCCCCGCATCGGCGACGGCGCCGAGATGGCGGTGCTCGAGTTCGTCGACTTCCAGCTCAAGAAGAAGGCCGCGCCCGCGCCCGAGGAGAAGGCCGCCAAGGGGAAGGGCAAGGGCAAGGAGGCCGTGGCGGCCGAGGGCGAGGGCGAGGCCGAGTCCGAGGCGAAGCCGAAGAAGGCGGCGAAGAGCGGCGCTGCGGCGAGGCCCGGAGCGAAGAAGAAGGCCGCGCCCAAGGTCGAGAAGGCGGAGCCGAAGTCGAAGGTGCACACCGGCAAGTCGCCGGCCGCCACGCGCAAGTCGTCCGGTCCGAAGAAGACCGGCGGCTCGTAGCGCAGCGCGGTCGGTCTCCAGCCTGGGGTCCGAGGGCCGGCGGAAGTCTCGCCGGCCCTTTCCCTGTCCGGGCGTCGAGGCGGTAGGGCGGCAGAGCGCCGGCGGCGGCGCGCGGCGGAATAGGATCGCGGCCGATGGGCCTCCCGACGGCAGCCAGCGTCGCCGATCTCGCGGTCGCCGCACGCACCCTCGCGCTGCGCGCGCTGTCGCCCCTCGAGCGCGCGCTCGGGGCGCGGGGCGGGCCCGGAGGCGCGCCGCTGCCGCCGCTCTGGCTGCGCCGCCACGCGGGCCCGGTGCGCGCCTTCCGGCCGTCGGCCGAGCAGGCCCTGGCGCTGCTCGATCGGCTCGGCCTGGTCCGGCCGG
This sequence comes from Acidobacteriota bacterium, assembly GCA_017860005.1. Taxonomy (GTDB): domain Bacteria; phylum Acidobacteriota; class Thermoanaerobaculia; order Multivoradales; family JAGPDF01; genus JACTMI01. Next base: position 15,943 of record JAFNAE010000048.1, read on the forward strand.
GGCTGCGGGTGCTCGACTTCGGCTGCGGCCCGGGGAGCCTGGTGCCGCTGCTCTCCGGCCGCCTCGGCCCGGACGGCGCCTACCTCGGGCTCGACCTCCACGCGGCGTCGATCCACTGGTGCCGCGAAGCTTTCGCGGGGGACCCGCGCCTGCGCTTCGAGCGGCTCGAGCCCGCCGCGTCCCGCCCCTGGCCGGCCGCCGCGGACGCCTGGGACCTCGTCCTCGCCAAGTCGGTGTTCACCCACCTCCTGGAGGAGGAGGCGCGCGCCGCGCTGGCCGAGATCCGGCGCGCGCTCGCCCCCGGCGGGCGCGCCGTCGTCACCGCCTTCCTGTTCGACGGCGCCACGTTCGCAGGCCGCCCGCTGCCCTGGTTCCCGTGCCCGGACGCGCACGCCGAGGTCCGCTGGCGCCGGGCGGCCCGGCCGACTGCGGCCGTCGCCTGGGCGCGCGAGAGCTTCGCCGCGCTGGCCGGCGCGAGCGGCCTCGAGGAGGAACGCTTCGTGGCCGGCTTCCACCCGGGCGGAGCCGCACCCCCGGCGGGGCAGGACACGCTCGTCCTGCGGCCCAGCGACTGAGCGACCGGGAGTGCCCGCGGCAGGCTAGACGCG
>JAFNAE010000145.1 GCA_017860005.1 Acidobacteriota bacterium
AGAGGGATCATCTCGCCGGCACTCAATATGTGGAAAAGCGCAGGCCTCGCGCTGGTCCAGCGTCAGCTCCGGGCCGGCGGGTTGTCCCTGTGCATCGATGCGGATTGCCACGATCCTGTTCCGCAGATTCGGCGCCCCCTCGGCGCCGAAGCTCCGCCATGCGACGAGGAAGCTCCCGTCGTCCGCGACCCCGAGCGCGGGGCGGAACTGGACGTTCTCGGTGTAGGCGTTGACCTGGAACTGAGGCTCAGCCGCGAGCGGCGACGCCTGCGCGAGAGCGGTAGCGGGAAGTCCGAGCGCGGTGAGCACGACGAGCGCCGATCGGCTCATGGCCTGCCTCCTGCGCCCGAGAGCGCCGGACTTGCGAGTTCCCCGGCGCGGAGCCTAGCAGGGCGCGGGCCGGCGCTTCAGCGCAGCAGCTCGGCGAGGACGGGGTTGGAGAGCAGCAGGCCGTCGGGGGTGAGGCGCAGGCGGCCGTCCCGGAGCTCGATGAACCCGGACAGGCGCGCGAGCCGGCGGCGGGCCTCGTCGGGGGGCACGCCGGCCTCCTCGAGCCGCGCCGGGTCGATGCCCTCCTCGAGGCGCAGGCCGAGGAAGACGCGCTCGGCGGCGGGATCCGCGACCAGCTCCTCGACCGCCAGTGGGTCGGCGAGCCAGGCCTCGAGGTCGGGAAGGTGGCGGAAGCGGCGGCCGTCGACGAACGAGTGCGCCGCCGGGCCCAGGCCCAGCCAGTCCTGGCAGCGCCAGTAGCGCAGGTTGTGGCGGCACTCCGCGCCCGGGCGCGCGAAGTTCGAGATCTCGTAGTGGCGGTAGCCGGCCGCGGTCAGGCGCGCGCGCATCGCGAGGTAGCGGCGGCGCTGGGCCTCCTCGCCCGCGAACAGGCCCGGCCGCTCGCGGCGCAGCGCGTCCATCTCCGAGCCCTGGTGCACCTCGAGCAGGTAGAGCGAGAGGTGGTCGGGCGCGAGCTCGAGCGCACGCGCCAGCGAGGCCGCGAAGCTGCCGTCGGTCTGGCCCGGGATGCCGATCATCAGGTCGAGCGAGAGCGATTCGAAGCCCGCCGTGCGCGCCTCGCCCACGACCTCGGCGACGCGCGCCGCGTCGTGGCGGCGGCCGAGCAGGAGGAGCTCGCGGTCCACGAACGACTGCGCGCCGATCGAGAGCCTGCCGACGCCCGCCGCGCGCAGGCCCTCGAGGCGCGCGCGCGTCAGGTCCGAGGGATTGCCCTCGACCGTGATCTCGGCGCCGTGGGCGAGCGCGAAACGGCGGCCGATGCGCGCCAGCACGTCGCCGATCTCGTCCGGTTCGAGCAGCGACGGCGTGCCGCCACCGAAGAACACCGTCTCGACCCGGCGGCCGTGCCACTCCCGGCAGCCGTCGAGCTCGCGCGCGAGCGCGGCCAGGAACCGGTCCATGCGCGCGCGGTTCTCGCCTACCCGGTAGAAGTCGCAGTAGCGGCAGCGCGTGCGGCAGAACGGCACGTGGACATAGAGGCCGAGCGCGCCGCTCATTCCACCGCCTCCTCGGGCGTGTCGGCCGCCGCCAGGTACTGTTCCTTCAGGCGCTCGAAGCGGTCCGAGCGGCCGCTCGCCGCCTGCTCGACGACCAGCTCGCGCGCCACCGGCGAGAGCCACGAGACGACGCCCAGGTTGCCCTCCCGCGCGAGCGAGGCGAGATCGAGCGCGGTCGCCTCGGCGTGGCGCGCGGCGGCGAGCAGCGCCTGGCCGTCCGCCTCCGGCAGGCGGAGGCGGAGCCAGAGGTCGCCCGCCTCGGCGAGCCGCGTGGCGAGCTCGCGGTTGCGGCGCCGGCGCGGGGCCAGGGCCACCTCGGGGCGAACCGGAAAGGGATCGAGGCCGGCGCGCGCGGCGGCGCGCGCGAACTCCCGCTCGGAGGGCGCCTCGCCGTGGAAGATCGCCTCCCAGGCCTCCTCTCCGCTCAGCTCCGAGAGGCGCCGGCGGTCGGGCGGAGTCAGCTCCACGGCGACGCCGCAGACCTGGCGCCTCCCGTGCGCCGCCAGGGCGGCGAGCCAGGGCCGCCACGCCTCCGCCTCCGAGCTCAGGCCGGGCAGCAGCGGCAGCACCGCCGCGACCCCGCCCGGCAGCCCGGCGAGCGGCGACGGGTCGCGGACCAGCAGCTGCGCGAGCAGGTCGACCACGCGCGTGCCGGTGGCCGTCGGCTCGAGCGCCTCCTCGCCATCGACCTGGACGAGCGCCGCGCCGCCCTGCCGCTCGTAGTCCACGATCCAGCGTTCGCGCTCGGAACGCCGATCGCGCGGCAACGGCGGCAGGTAGACGAGGTCGCGCCGGGCGACCGGCGGCTCCGGCAGCGGCACGTCGGGGGCGCCCCCGGGCCAGACGATCCGGCGCTCGGCCAGGTCCAGGCTGGGGGACCCGGTCGCGGGCCAGCGTTTCGGAGCGAAGCGGATCCAGTGGCGCGCGGGCTCGGGTGCGAGCTCGCGCCAGCTCAACGCTGCCCTCCGACCGGCGCCGAGCGCGCCGCCACCGCGCGCTCGACGTACTTGGCCAGGATGTCGGCCTCGAAGTGGACGCGGTGTCCGGGCCGGGTGCTGCCCAGCGTGGTCACCTTCAGCGTGTGCGGGATCAGCGCCACGTCGAAGGTGCGCGCGTCGCGCGAGGCGACGGTGAGCGAGACGCCGTCGAGCGCCACCGATCCCTTCTCCGCGATCCAGGCGTCGAAGGCCGGGGGGAAGGAGAAGGTGAAGCGGCTGTGGTCGGTGAGGTCGCGCCGCGCCTCGAGCTGGACCAGGCCGTCGACGTGCCCCTGGACCCAGTGCCCGCCCATCGCATCTCCGGCGCGCAGCGCGGGCTCGAGATTGACCTCCCCGCCCGCGCGCAGCCTGCCCAGCCGCGTGCGGGCGAGCGTCTCGGGCGAGAGCTCGACCGCGACCGTGCCCTCGCCCTTCTCGATCACGGTCAGGCAGACCCCGGAGACGGCCAGGCTCGAGCCCACCTCGAGCGCCTGGCCGAGCTCGCGCGAGAGGGCCACGACCAGACGCACGCCGCCACGTTCCGAGGGCAGCGGGTCCTCGCTCAGCCGGCCACGCTCGCGAACAAGTCCCGTAAACATGAGCTCCGGATCCCCGTCGTCCACACGTCGTCGCCGGCCCGGCGCACCCGGACCCGCTCCAGCCGCACGGCTTCGGCGAGCCGGCGCGACCCGCCGCCGCCGAGCGGCGCCGGCGCGCCCTCCCCGCCCACCAGAAGCGGCGCGGTGAACGCCACCACGCGCTCCCAGGTCCCGGCGTCGAAGAACGCTCCCGCCAGCGCGGCGCCGCCCTCGACGAGCACCGCCTGCACCCCTCGCCGGCCGAGATCGGCGAGCATCGCCGCGGGCGTGACGCGCTCCAGCCTCACGACTTCGGCGCCGCGCGCCTCGAGCCCGGCGCGCGCCGCCGGCTCGTCGCTCTCAGTGTACACAACCACCGGACCCGGCTCGCCCAGGAGCGCCGCGCCGGGCGGCAGGCGCAGGCGCCGGTCGGCGACCGCGCGCACCAACTCCCCCACGCCGCGGCCCAGGCGCCGGGTCAGCCGCGGGTCGTCGGCGAGCGCCGTACCGCTGCCGACCAGGACCGCCCCGTGCTCTTCGCGCAGCTCGAGCGCCCGGTGTCGCGCGCGCTCTCCGGTGATCCAGCGGCTCTCCCCCGAGGCGGTCGCGATGCGCCCGTCGAGCGAGGCCCCCCACTTGAGCGTGACCGCCGGCCGGCCGAGAGTGCGCTCGACCAGGTAGGCCAGGTTGAGCTCGATCGCCTCTCCGGCGAGACGGCCCGTCTCGACCTCGATGCCGGCCGCGCGCGGGAAGGCGAAGGCGGCGCCCGCGCCCCGCGGGACGGGGTCGGCGTGACAGGCGACCACGCGCGCGATACCCGCCGCCGCGACCGCTTCGCAGCAAGGGGGCGTGCGCCCGTGGTGGGCGCACGGCTCGAGATTCAGGTACAGGGTCGCGCCGCGCGCCCGCGCGCCGGCGGCCGCGAGCGCGTGGACCTCGGCGTGCGGCTCCCCCGCGCGCCGGTGCCAGCCCTCGCCCACCACCGCTCCGTCGCGCACCACGACCGCGCCGACCCTGGGGTTGGGCGCGGTCGTGTACCGGCCGCGCGCCGCCAGCGCGAGCGCGCGCGCGAGCGGTTCAGGCGACGAGCGCGGCGGCGAACTCGTGGGCATCGAACTCGACCAGGTCCTCGGGGCGCTCGCCGACTCCCAGGTAGAGCACCGGCAGGCGCAGCTCCTTCGCCACCGCGATCACCATCCCGCCCTTCGCGGTGCCGTCCAGCTTGGCGAGCAGGACCCCGTCCACCGACGCCGTGGCGAGGAAGGCGCGCGCCTGGGCCAGCGCGTTCTGGCCCGTGGTGGCGTCGAGCACGAGCAGCGTGCCCAGAGACCAGTCGGCGGCCTCGCGCTCGACCACGCGGCGGATCTTCGCCAGCTCGGCCATCAGGTGCGCCTTGTTGTGGAGCCGGCCCGCGGTGTCCACGATCAGGTGGTCCACCCGGCGCGCGCGCGCCGCCTGGAGCGCGTCGAACACGACCGAGGCCGGATCCGAGCCCGCGGCCTGGCGGACCACGTCGACGCCCAGCCGTTCGCCCCACAGCGCCAGCTGCTCGATGGCGGCGGCGCGGAAGGTGTCCGCGGCGGCGAGCAGGACGCGCCGGCCGGCGTCGAGGTCCCGGCGCGCGAGCTTGGCGATCGAGGTCGTCTTGCCGGCGCCGTTGACCCCCACCACCAGGGTCACCCGCGGCCAGCGCCCGGCGCCGGGCGGCGGCGGGCCCTCGGTGAGGAGCCGCTCGATCTCGCCGGCGAGCAGCTCGCGCAACCGCTCCTCGCGCCCGAGATCGGACCGCCGCAGGCGCGCCTCCAGGCGCTCGATCACCAACGCGGTGGTGTCGAGGCCCAGGTCGGCGCCGATCAGTGCCTCTTCCAGCCCGGCGAGAGTGTCCGTGTCGAGCGACGCCGGCCGGTCGAGCGCGCCGCCCAGGCGCTCCGTCAGGCGCGCCTGCGTCCGCGCCAGGCCGGCGCGGAGCCTCGACCAGACGCCGGGACCCGCCATCAGTGCGTGCCGAACAGCTCGCGGCCGAGTTGCTCGCAGGCCTGGTCGAGCGTCCGCTGCGCGCGGCCGGAGAGCGCCGGACTGCGCTGCACGAGCACGACGTAGTAGCCGTCCGGCAGCGTCCGGGCATAGAGGTGGAGCGACTCCTTCTCGATGTGCATCCAGTGCGGAACGCCCTGCCCGATCTCCTCCAGGAACTTGTGCGCCTGGCGCAGGTAGATGCCGACGTAGGCTCCCACCACCCGCATCTGGAACGGGCTGAAGTCCGAACAGGCGACGTCGATGGTCTCCCCGGCATCGTCGAGGAAGAGGACTCCGACCGCGCCCTCGTTCTTGGCCAGCAGGTTGGCCAGGATGTACTGGTACGGCATCGCTTCCCTCTCGTTCAGACGTTGGCCGCCACCGGGACCTCGACCTCGATCGCCGCCGGGGAGGCCGCCACCTCGACCAGCTTCTCGAGGTCGCCCATCTGGTAGGCGCGCAGGAAGGCGGTGACCACCTTGGCGTCGAAGCGCGAGCCGGCGAGCTTGGTGATCAGCTCGGCGGCGTGACGCTTGTCGTAGGCACGCTGGTACGGGCGGTTGGTGGTCACCGCGTCGAAGCAGTCGGCCACCGCCACGATGCGTGCCATGACCGGGATGTCGTCGCCCTTGAGACCGTCCGGATAGCCGCGCCCGTTCCAGTTCTCGTGATGCCAGCGGATGATCGGGATCATCTCGCGCAGCTGCTCGATCGGCGCCAGGATGTCCGACCCGACCACCGGATGGGACTTCATGATCTCGTACTCCTCCGGCGTGAGCTGGCCGACCTTGCGCAGGATCTGGTCCTCGATGCCGATCTTGCCGACGTCGTGGAGCAGCGCACCGATCCAGAGCTTGTGCTGGAAGTCGTCGCTCTGGCCGAGGTGGCGCGCGATCGTGCGCGAGATCTCCGCCACGCGCTCGGAATGGCCGCGGGTGTAGGGGTCCTTGGCGTCGATCGCCGCCGAGAAGGCGCGGATCGAGTTGATGAACAGGTCGCGGTTCTTCTGCGCGGCCTCGCGCAGGCGGCTCACGTAGTCCTCGACGTAGCCGCTCATGCGGTTGAAGTCGACCGCCAGCTCCGCGATCTCGGCCACCATCCGCCGTTCGGGCAGCCGCTTGCCGAAGTTGCCCGCCGCGATCTCGTGCGTGCTCGCGATCAGGCGCCGGATCGGCTCGCCGATCCAGCGCGACGCCACCAGCGCGAGCAGGGCGGCGAGCGCGAGCAGCATGGCCGTGGCGAGCACGGCGCTCCACACCATGCGTCGCGCCGCCTCGAACGACGCCGCCACCGGCTTGTGCACCAGGACCCCCCAGCCGCTCTCCGCCACCGGGCTGACCTGGCCGAGCATCTCGACCTTGCCGGAATCGGTGGGCACCGTGTACTCGGCGGTCAGGTGCAGCGGCTTGCGCGCGAAGTCGCGCACCAGGTTCGAGCCGGCGATCGCCGCGCGCGTCGGTCCGTCCGCCCCCTCCGACCAGAGCAGCCGGCCGTCGCGATCGACCAGGAAAACGCCCAGGTTGCCCTGCGCCTCGCGCTCGAACACCGCCTCGACCAGCCTCAGCCGCACCAGCACCTGGACGACCAGGGCAGTCGAGCCGCTGGCGTCCGAGATCGGCACCGCCAGGGCCCCGACCGGCTCGTTGGAGGCCGGCGCCACCGCGAATCGCCACACCGCCTGGCCGGTGCCGCCCGCGGCGTCGAACACGCTGTCGAGCGCGGCGGCGAGCTCGACGTCGAGCGAGGCCGGAGCCAGGCGCGGTCCGCGGCCTCCAGGGTCGAGCACGGAGAGCGCGAGCAGGTTCGGGGCGCCGGCCGCGAAGCGCGCCAGCACCGGCCCCACCCAGGGCTCGCGCAGCC
>JAFNAE010000049.1 GCA_017860005.1 Acidobacteriota bacterium
GTCGAGATGGCGCCCGAGGACATCTTCTTCGACTACGTGCGGCCGATCGGCATCGGCGGCATCTTCGCGGCGGGCGTGATCTCGATCCTCAAGATGTCGCCGGTGATCGCGCAGGCGGTGCGCCAGGCTTTCGGCGAGATCGCGCGGCTGGCGCGCGGCGCGGGCAGGGCGGCGGCCGCCGAGGCGGTCGAGCGGCCGGAGCGCGCGATGCCGATGTCGGCGGCGATCCTGGGCGCGCTCGGCGTCGGCCTGCTCGTGTTCCTCTACTTCCGGTTCTCGGTGCTCGCCGGCGTCGAGGGCGCGTGGGGCCTGGCGCTGGCCGCAGCGGTGCTGGCGCTGGTGGTGGCCTTCCTGTTCACCGCGGTCTCGGCGTGGGCGATCGCGATGATCTCGATCACGCCGATCTCGGGCATGACGCTCACCACGCTGATCGTCACCGCCATGGTGCTCTCGGCGCTCGGCCTCAAGGGCCCCGACGGCATGCTGCAGACGCTGCTCATCGGCGGCGTGGTGTGCACGGCGCTGTCGATGGCCGGATCGCTGGTGACGCAGTACAAGATCGCCTACTGGCTGGGCGCGACGCCGAAGCGGATCGAGATCTCGAACCTGGTCGGCGCGGTGGCGGCCTCGGTGGCGACCACGGCGGTGATCCTGCTCATGTCGAGGGTCTACGGCTTCTCGCCGGGCCCGCTGCACCCGAACCCGCTGCCCGCGCCGCAGCCGAACGCGATGGCGGCGGTGCTGACCGGGGTGATGGGGGAGGGCGGCGCGCCCTGGTTCCTCTACGCCGTGGGCGCGGTGTTCGCGGTCTCGGCCGAGCTGTGCGGCGTCTCCGGGCTGGCGTTCGCGCTCGGCATGTACCTGCCGATGGACCTCAACTCGCCGCTCGTGGTGGGCGCGGCGGTGGCGTGGATGCTGCGCCACTCGACCCGGGAGGAGGCGCTCGCCCACGCGCGCCACGAGAAGGGGACGCTGATCGCCTCCGGCTTCATCGCGGGCGGGGCGCTGGTCGGCGTGCTCGCGGCGCTGCTCAAGTTCGTCGAGGACTCGACCGGCTCCACGATCGTCCCCGACCTGACGAAGCTGCCCGTCCTCGGCCCCTGGCTCGCCGACTGGAGCAATTGGGCCGGCCTGGTGCTCTTCTCCCTGCTCGCGCTCTGGGTCTACTCCGACTCGCGCCGGGAGAAGGCCGAGCCCGCGGGCTGACCGGCTCCGGTCAGCCCGCCGCGGCGCGCAGCTTCTCGACGATCTCCGTCGTGGCGCGCGCGTGGAGCTCGAAGGCGCGTCGCCAGGCCGCATCGGCGCGCGCGAGCAGCGCCGCGCGCGCCGAGGTGTCGGACAGCCCGGGCAGGTTGATGCACACGTTCTGGTAGGCGCCGCTCGCCCCGGCGCGCGCCATCTCGGCGCCGGTGCCGGCGTCGGAGAGCGAGGCCTGGAGGCCGATCGCGGCGACCTCGAGGCAGAGCTCGAGGATCGCGGGGGCGGCCTCGAGGGTCACCATCGGCACTTCGATGGTGCCGACCGTCGCCTCGTCCATCGCCGCCCTGCGGATCGCCTTCTCCTCGTCGGTCTCCTTCGGCATCCTCATGGCGGCCAGGTAGCGGTCGAAGGCGGCGGTGTCGGCGTCCACCGCCGCGAGCAGGCGGTCCTTGATCTCCTGGCCCCGAAGCGCGATGCGCTCGAGCGCGCCCTGCTTCGCCTCGAACCCCTTCTTGGCGTGCGAGAGGTTGGCGACCATCGCGGCGAGCCCCGCCGCGAGCGCGCCGGCGAGAGCGGCGACCGAGCCGCCGCCGGGCGCCGGCGAGTCGGAAGAGAGCTCGTCGGCGAAGCCGGTCAGCGTCATGCCGACCAGAGGCGCGGCCGCCGCCAGGCGGTACTCGATGACCCGGTCCCGGGGATCGAACGGCTTGACCTCCGACAGCCCCAGCGTGCGCACCGCGGTGCGCACCAGCGTCGGCTCGGGCGCGCCGGCCGAGCGCCCCATGCGCGCCAGGTAGTGGCGGCCGGCCGCGAGCAGCACGTCGCGCGGCACCAGGCCGACCAGCTCGGAGCCGGTCACGCGCAGGCCGTGCGCGCGCGCCCGCTCCTCGCAGGTGTCGAACACGACGTGGAGCGGCGTGGCGTCGAGGTCGGTGACGTTGATCGAGACCTGCGCGCAGCCGAACTCGGGGATCGTCCATCCCACCGCCTTGATCCCTTTGAGCAGGCCCGGGTCCCAGATCTCCTGGCCGGCCGCGTCGAGCACCGGCTTGCCGCGCTCGTCGAGGCGCTTGCGCCCTTTCTCGCGGATGTCGCCCGCGATGCGCGTCGCGAGGCGCTGGTCGGCGGTGTTCAGGTTGACGTTGTAGGCGACCAGGAACTTGCGTGCGCCGACCACGGTGGCGCCGGCGCGCGGTTGGAAGACCGCCGGCCCGTAGTCGGGCCGCCAGGCCGGGTCGGCGAGCTTCTTCGCCAGGCCCTCGTACTCGCCGGCGCGGACGTCGGCGAGATTGCGGCGCGCGGGCGAGGTGGCGGCGTGCTCGTAGAGGTAGACGGGCAGCGCGAGCTCGCGCCCGAGCCGCTCGCCCAGGCGGCGCGCGAGCTCGACGCACTCGTCCATGGTCACGCCGGCGACCGGCACGAACGGCACCACGTCGACCGCGCCCAGGCGCGCGTGCGCGCCCTGGTGGCCGGCCATGTCGATGCGCTCGAGCGCGGCGGCGGCGAGCCGGAAGGCGCCCTCGAGGACGGCCTCCGGCTCGCCGACGAAGGTGATCACGGTGCGGTTCGTCTCCGCGCCCGGATCGACGTTGAGCACGGCCACGCCGGGCGCCGTCGCGGCGGCGCGGGCGATCGCTTCGTAGACCTCGGGGCGGCGGCCTTCGGAGATGTTCGGGACGCACTCGACGACGCGCATGCACGCCTCCTGTCGGGCGCATCGTAGCCCGAGCCGACGCCGCCGCGGCCGCCCGCCGGGGTCGGGCCCGGGCTAGAATCGGCCGTCCCGAGCGGCGCCAGGTGCGCGCCACGGGCGAGCCCGCGCCGATCGTGGAAACCGGAAGACCGTCGAATCCAGCCCAGCCCGCGACGCGCCCGCCCGCGTCGTGCCGGGAGCCCCTGCGCTGGCTGGTGGCGCCCTGGACGGTCGCGGTCTTCTACCCGATCGTGCTGGTCACCACCGTCCTGTGGGGCTTCCTCGCCGTCGTCCTCTCGGCGGTCAACCGGCGCGTCGGCCACCACTGCGGCACGGTCTGGGCCTGGTGCCTGACGCGCGCGAGCTTCGTGCGCGTGGTGGTGGACGGCCGCGAGCACATGCAGCGCGGCCGCTCGTACGTGATCATGACCAACCACCAGGGCGACTACGACATCCTCGCCCTCTACGGCGACCTGCGCCGCCAGTTCCGCTGGGTCATGAAGGCCGAGCTGCGCAAGGTGCCGTTCCTGGGCTGGGGCTGCGCGGCGATCGGCCACGTCTTCGTCGACCGCTCCAACTCGCGCGCGGCGATCGCCAGCCTCGAGGCGGCCAAGCCGCGCCTGACCGGCGGCGTCTCCGTGCTCTTCTTCCCCGAGGGCACGCGCAGCACCGACGGCCGCCTGCTGCCGTTCAAGAAGGGCGGCTTCGTGATGGCGCGCCAGCTCGGCTTCCCGATCCTGCCGCTGTCGATCTCCGGCTCCGCGCGCATCCTGCCCAAGCGCTGCCTGCTGCCGCGCCCGGGCACGATCCGCATCCGCATCCACCCAGCGATCGACCCTGCGGCCTACCCCTCCGACCCGGCGCTGATCGCCGCCGTGCGCGCCGCCGTCGCCTCCGGCCTCGAGCCCGACGAGGGCGGAGGCGAGCGCCCGGAGCAACCCGTCAGTCCGGCTTCGGCGCGATCGTGATCCGCGCGCCGGGGCTCGAGCCGACCACGGCGCCGTCGTACATCATCTCGGCCTTGGCCGGGGGCTGGACGAAGGAGCCGGGGATCTGGGCGCGGGTGCGGAACCAGAAGTCGTAGGTGCCCGCCGGCAGCGTGTCGTAGAAGAAGGCGACCTGGTCGTCGAGGAAGGCGACGTAGGTCGGCTCGGCGGTGAGCCTGCCCGCCGGCTTCGCCTCCGGCGGCGCGGTCTCGAGCGCCGGGTTCAACGGCTCCATGCCGGCCGCGAGCGGCACCACGACCGCGACGTAGTGGCGCTCCTGCGGGTTGACGACCTGCACGTGCTCTTCGACCACGTCGGCGACGGTGAGCTCGATCGCGGTGCCCGGCGCGTCGATCGGCCTTCGCTCGGGCGGCGCGCCACCGCCGGCGACCACGAGCGCCTCGCGCGCCACCACGAAGCCCTCGCGGCGCGCCGGCGCGCGGCTGCCGTCCTCGGCCGGGAGATAGCTGGTCTGGGCGCGCGCCACCACGCTCGCCGCGCCGCCCGGCGCGAGCGTGAGCGTGGCCCGGCCCGGCGCGGTCGAGACCCAGCGCGCGGTCGGGGTGCCGGGCCCGAGCGCGAGCTCGCGCTCGCCGTCCGGCGCCGCCAGCGAGAGCGTCGCCGCGCCGCCGGCGCCCTGGCCGGCCGCGAGCCGCTCGGCGAGCGCCGCGATCGCGGCGGCGTTGGCGTTGGTGGTGCCCCAGCCGTCGCCCTTGCCGAGCCCGACCAGCGCGTCGACGAGCAGCTTCAGCTTCGCCTCCTCCGCGGGCGTCGAGGCGCGCTGAGCGAGCGCCTGGACCATCGTCGCCAGCGTGCGCGTCTCGGTCGGGAGCACGAGCGGGCTGCGCTCGCTGCGCGTCTCCTCGAGGCCGCCGTAGATCTCGCGGCCCTGGTGGAGGCGCGTGATCGTGCCGCCCCACAGCACCTCCTCGAGCGGGGGCAGGGCGGGCGAGTCGGCGCGGCCGGCGCGCTCGAAGGCGGTGAGCACGCTCGCCACGTTCTCGAGATCGAGGAACTGCGCCTTGCGCGCGAGCTCGTTGCCGTAGGCGAGGTCGAAGCGGCCGGCGCGCGCGAGCGCGCGCAGCGCCCAGGTGCGCTCGGCCCACGCCTCGCCGGCGAGGAAGCCCGTGTAGTCCGAGCGCAGCGCCGCCTCGAGCGCGGCCAGCGCCTTGCCCTGGAGCGTGGCGTCGACCGGCAGACCGGCCTCCTTCGCCTCGGCCAGGAACTCGACCGCCCACGCGGTGAGCGCCACCGAGCCGGTGCCGCCCGGCCAGAACGCGACCAGGCCGCTCTCCTGCTGGACGAGCGCGAGCCACTCCGCGGTGTCGCCGACCGCGCGCGCCAGCTCGTCCTCGCCCCCCTCGAGCCCGAGCAGGTCGCGGAAGCGCGCGAGCGCGACCTGCGCGCGCGCGGTCGAGAGGCGCTGCTCGGTGCAGCCGTAGGGGTAGGCGAGCAGGAAGTCGAGCCCCGCCGCGAGCTCCACGATGCCGGGCTCGGCGGCGACCAGCAGGGAGCGGCGGAGCGTGCCCGCGCGCGCCGGATCGGCCGGCTCGGGCAGCGCCAGCGGCACGCCCGGTTCCACGCGCACGAGGTTGGAGAGGCGGACCCTCTCGCGGTCGTCGCGCAGCGGCAGCCGCACCTCGAAGGCGTCGCCGGCGCCGTCGGCGGCGCGCTGGGCGCCGATCGTCACCGCCACGTCGTGGCGCGCGAGCCGGCCCTGCTCGTCGTAGCCCGGGGTCGGCACCGCGACCGGGAAGTCGAGGCGCGTGGCGCGGTCGGGCACCCACTCGAACGCGCGCCGCGTCTCGCCGGCCGGAGTCAGGCCGGCGAAGCGCGCCTCGGCGCTGCCCGGACCGGCGTCGCCCTCGACGATGCGTCCCACCGCCGAGGCGGTGAAGCGGTCCCCCGGGCGCACGAAGCGGGGGAGCGCGGGCTGGAGCACGACCGGCTGGCGCACCTCGATCTCGCCGGTGGCGACGCCGAAGCGCTCGTCGCCGGCGGCGGCCTTGGCGCGCACCTTGTAGCGGGTCAGGTCGTCGGCGAGCCGGACCGTGACGCGCGCGACGCCGTCGGGGCCGACCGGGATGGCGGGCTCGTAGAACGGCACCGGCTGGAAGTTCCTGCGGATGGTCTGGCGATCGAGCAGGCCCGCGGCCTCCTCGCCCTCGCCGCCGCCCGGCTGGCGCGCGAAGGGCAGGAAGCCGAACACGAGCGAGCGCGTGTCGCGCACCTCGAGCAGCGAGCGCACCGCGGCCAGGAAGCTCGGCACCGGGTCGAGGCGCGCCTCGCGGCCGAGCGAGAGCACCGCCTGGTCGACCAGCCAGAGCGCGACCTCGCCCGCCAGGGGCGCGCCGTCCGGGTCGCTGAGTCGGATGCCGACCTCGAGCGCCTCGCGTGGCCGCGCACGCTGCGGCAGGTCGAGCTCGACCTGGACCTGGAGGGCGACCGGCTCGACCTCGAGCCAGACCGTGGCGCCGAAGGTCGCCGGCCGGCCGAGGTCGGTGGCGCTGCCCGGCACGGGCCGCGTGTCCTCGAGGCGGCCGCGCAGGAGCAGGAAGTGGACCGGCACGCGCGGCGTCCAGTGTGCCTCGACCGGCAGCTCGAACACCGCCTTGCCGCCGCGCACCGGCAGCCACGAATAGCGATTGCCGTCGGGCGTCTCGACCGCCACCAGCGCCTCGCCGCTCTGGAACGGGCTCTCGAGCACGAGCCGGGCGCGCTGGCCCGGCCGGTAGCGGGCGGCGTCGGGAACGACCTGGAACACCGCGCTCGCGGGCTTCGACCAGGTCACCGGCTGCTCGCCGCCGGCGAACAGGTCGACGGCCACCGTCTGGGCGCGGCCGAGGCGGTCGGCGGCCTCGAGCTCGACCACGTAGACGCCCGCGCCGGGCAGCGCGAGCTCGACCGCCACCGGGCCGTCGCCGCTGGTCAGCGAGGTCTCGCTCACCGGCTCCTCGACGACCTCGGTGACGTAGCGCGCGACGCCGTCCGAGAAGTCGCTGGCGCGCAGGTAGGAGTGCCACTGGCGGTGGACGAGCCGCACCTTGACCGGCTGGCCGGCGAGCGGCCGGTCGTCGGGCCCCACCACCAGGACCTCGGGGCGGATGCGGTCGGCGCGCTCGACGTAGCGCGGCACCTTGACGCCGACCAGCAGCGGCGGCAGCGCCACGACCTGGCGCGTGGCGGTGACCGTCTGCTCGTCGGCGTCGACCACCGTCGCCTCGATCACGTAGGTGCGCGGCTGGGCGGTGGGCTCGATCGCCGGGTTGAGCACCAGCTCGGCGCCGCCGTCCTCGTCGGTGGTGGCGGCGCGCTCGAGCGCGGGCGTGGACTCGAAGCGGCGGTCGCGCGCGAAGCGGGCGTCCGAGGAGAACAGGAAGCCCGGCCGCTCGACCGGGGTCCAGGCGTACGGGAACTGCGTCACGCGCCACTCGATCGGCCGCGCCGCCAGGCGTCCGCCCGCGTAGTAGGTGGCGAGCGCCGAGACCTTGAACTCGCGGTCGAGCGCGGCGCGCTCGGGAGCGTCGAGCCGGACCTCGAAGCGCGGCAGCCGATAGGCCTCCTTGCGGAAGCTCGCCGTGCCCTGGAACGGCTCGCCGTCGGCCTCCTCGAGGCGCACGCGGTAGGTGCCGGTCGGCAGCTCCTTCTCGTCGAAGCGCAGGTAGACGCCGCCCAGCGGGCCGGGCTCGAGCGGGAAGCGCCAGACGAGCGTGCCGGGGCCTTCGACGACCATCAGGACGTCGTCGCGCACCGGTTCGAGCCGGCCCTGCGCGCGGCGGCGGAGCCAGGCCTTGAGGTGGACCGGCTCCTCGGGCCGGTAGACCGGCCGCTCGGGGAAGACGTGGGCGAGCAGGTCGGGCTCCGGGGCGCGCCCCTCGAGCGTCTCCTGCGTCCACTGCAGCCAGTCGGTGGGCGTCGCGGTCCAGCTCGCGTCCGCGAAGGTGTCGGGCGGCCGCGCCGGATCGAGCACCAGCCGGTCGGGTCCGGCGCTGACCACGACGCGCCGGACGGCGTGACGGGCGCCGTCGGGCGCGCCCGGCGCCGGCCAGGTCGCGCGTCCGGCGGCGTCGGTCTTGGCGCGGAAGAGCTCGACCCAGGTCCAGGGCCGGTTGCCCTCGCGGCGCGCGCCTTCGACCCGGATCTCGGCGCCCGCCACCGGGCGCGCGGAGGCGAGCGAGGTGACCACGAACACGGTGCGCGCGCTCTCCTCGAGGGTGCTGAGCGAGAGGTCGGTGACCTCGAGACGCATCCAGGAGCGGGCCGTCTCGGCACCCAGCCGGCGGATGCCGACCAGGTAGGTCCCGGGCGCGTCGGGTCCGGCGAGGTCGGCGAGCGGCGCGGAGAGGTCGAGCCCGAAGGTGGCCGAACCGGCGTCGCGCCGCAGCGGCAGGTCGACCAGACGCGACACCGGGGGCGAACCCAGCGCGGCGATCCGGCGCGCGATCTCGGCGGCGGGCGGATCGGTCTCCGGGCTCGTCCAGGCCGGGGCGCGCTCGCCGGGGCCGGGCGGCCGCGCGGCCTCGTCCACGGTGACCGGCTGCTCGGGGAACGGCCAGAACGAGCGGTCGAGCGCATCGATGCGGTGGATGCGCAGGTCGAGTCGCTCGTCGCTCCGGCCGGCGAGCGGGATCATCTTGGGGCCGTAGCGCTCCGCCACGCCGCTCGCCACCGCCAGCCGCAGGTAGGAGCTCTGGCGACCGAACGAGAGCCAGAGCTCGTTGGCCGCGGCGAGGTCGAGGCCGCGGCCGCGCTCGTCGTCGAGCGGCGTCGGCACCAGGGTGACGCGGTACGCGGTCTCGCGCTGGAACTCGCCGGTGAGCTCGAGCCGCCGGCCCGAGAGCGCGGCCTCGAGTCCGGGCACCGCCGGGGAGACGCGCACCAGATTGCGCGCCACGACCGCGGTCAGGTCGCGCGGTGCGGCCGAGAAGTCGACCACGATGGCGGGCTCGTCGGCCTCGCAGGCGAGCGCCTGCTCGGCCGAGTAGCGCGCCCCCTCGGGCGCCACCGGGGCCTGGCGCGTCCGGCAGCCGAAGCGCAGGGCGCGGAACGGCTCGTCGGTGGCGAACGAGATCTCGGCCACGGCGCGCTCGGCGGACTCCTCGAGCGTCAGGCGGAAGCGCACGAAGACCTTGCGCCCCATCGGGACGGGCTGGCGGAGGCGCAGGACGTAGGTCGCCGGATCGGCGGGAGCGGCGCGCTCGAGCGCCTTGATCTCGAAGTCGTCCGGCGAGAGGAAGCGCGCCGGCTCGCCGCCGAGGGCGGGCAGCGGGCGCACCTCGATCACGAGAGCGCGCGCGAGCGCCTCGACCGGCAGCGGCTCGGCGAAGGTGAGCGCGATCTCCTCGATCGGGGCGAGACCCGTCGCGCCCGCCTCGGGACGGCTCGCGAGCGGGGCCGCCATGAGGGTCGCGAGCCGGAAGCTCCGGCCCGCGGCGCGCAGCGTGAAGCGCGCCAGCGCGGGCCAGGGATCGGCGGGCTGGAACTGCAGCGTGCGTGCGTCGAGCCAGGTCCAGGCGCCGGCGTGGCGGGGCTCGAGCGCGGCCCAGGCCTCGGGCCGGTCCTCGGCGCCGCCCGCGGCGGGGCCGCGGTCGTCCGGGAAGAAGAGGGTGATCGGGTCCCAGCGGCGCAGGAACTGCTCGGGCACGACCGCGACCGCGTCGGCGCCGGCGCGCGCCGGCCGCGCCGGTCGCGGCGGCAGGTCGGCGGTGCCGACGGCGGCGCCGGCGAGGAGCACCGAGGCCAAGGCCGCGCGCGCCGCGCGCGGGAGCTGCCCTGCGGCTCGACCGCTCATTCGCCCTCGCCTCCCTCGTCGGCCATCCCGCCCTCCGAATCCGGCTCGCCTTCGTCCCACTCCTCGCCGTCCTCCTGCCACTCCTCCCCGTCGCCGCTCTCGGATTCCGTTTCGCCGCGCCCGCCCGGCTCGGGCGCGCGCTCCGGATCGAAGCGGCGAGGGCTCTCCTCGCCCACGATGCCGGCGGCGGGCGCGGGCGCGCCCCGTTCGAGCGCGAGGAAGCCGAGCACGATCTCCGGCGCGGGGCCGGTGCCCGGGGCGTCCGCCCCCACCAGCGCCGGCCGCGCCTCGGCCGGCGCGGCGTCGGCGTCGGCGACCAGGACGAGCGCGTAGCGGCCGGGGGCGAGGTCGAGCCACTGCACGACGCCGCGCCCGAGGGGCCGCCCGTCGGCGTCGAAGGCGACCGTCTCGACGCCGCGCTCCGGGGCGGCGACGCCGACCCCGACCGGGCCGGCGCGGGCGACCTCGAACTCGAAGCCGCGCGCGTCGCCGGGCGCGAGCAGGGTCGGCGCGCCGAGCCCCTCCCCGAGGCGCTCGAGCGCGGTGAGCGCGAGCTCGGCCGTGCCCGCGAGCTGCCCGTCGCCGAGCGCGCGCAGGCGCAGCGTGGCGCCCCCCGCCGGCAGCACCGCGTCGAAGGCGGCGCCCGCCGGGTAGAGCTCGAAGCGCGGCGCGCCGCGGTCCGGGGCGAGCGCGACCGCCATCGGCGCGGCCGAGCGCAGGGAGAGCAGCGCGGGCGCGGCGGCGGTCAGCCGGAAGGCGGCTTCCCGGCCCCGGAGCGACAGCGCGACCGGCGGGGAGATCTCGCTCGCCGCGGGCGGCGGGCCGAAGCCGAACAGAGCGGGCCCGCTCGCGCCGGGCTCGAGCCAGGCGGCGACGAAGCCCGGTCCGGCCTCGACCAGCAGCGCCCCGCCGGCGGCCGGCACCGCGAGCTCGGTGCCGCTGGCCACCGTGCCGTCGGCGCCGACCAGGGTCGCCGCGCGCGCGCCGCGCACGGCGAGGCGGGAGCCGGCCGGGGCCCCGCCGGCCAGCTCCAGGCGCAGCGACTCGGCGCGCTCCAGGCGGCGCTCGAACGGCGCACCCGGGGCGAGCGCCGCGGGCGCGGCCTCGGCCAGCCAGGAGACGCGCGCGCGCGCCGCGAGCTCGCCCGGGTTGAAGAAGGCGAGCTCGTCGCGCGCGCTCCAGATCACGCGCGTCTGCTCGCGCTCGGCCGCCCAGTGCACGCTCTCCGGCGCCGCCGCCGCGCCGATCGCCGCAGCCGCGCCGGCGCCGAGCGTGAGCCGCAGGCGCTTGGCGCCAGCCGGCAGCGCGACCGGCACCAGCTCGCGCGGCGCGAGCTCGAGCTCCAGCTCGCCGCCCTCGGCGCGGCGCACGGGCCGGGCCGCGAGCCGGACCAGGGTCAGCTCCGCCTCGAGCGCGCGCTCCCCGCCGTGCCAGACCGTCAGGGCGCGCGCCTCGGCCGGCACCAGGGCGAGGGCGCGGTGGGCGGCGAGCGCGGTCGCGCGCAGCGCGACCTGCGCGCCCGCCCCGTCGGCCGCGACCAGCGGCGCGCCGGCGAGCGCGGACACGCGGAGGGCGGCGGGGGCTCCTCCGGACTCGATGTCGCAGCGCACGCGCTCGCCGCTCGCGAGCGCGAGGGACAGGGCGGGCTGCCGGTCCTCGAGCCGGAGCCGGCGCGCGGCGACCGCCGGCGCGGCGCCGGGCGACCGCGGAGCGGCCAGCCAGAGCTCGCGCTCGAGCGCGGTGACCACCGCCGCCGCGCGGGTAAAGGCACGCCCCGCGCGCGGCGCGGCGAGCAGCCCGTCGGGATCGCCCTCCGAGGTGGTCAGCCGGAAGCAGCCCGGCAGCGCCAGGCGCGTCGAGAGCGCCGCCGTGGCGGGCTCGAAGCCGGCCAGGGGCACCAGCTCGACGCCGCGCGCGAGCTCCGCCTCGTCGACCGCGCCCGGCACGCCGGCGAACAGGGAGAGGGCGACGGTGCCCGGGAAGCGGTCGAGGGACCAGAGGCGCAGGCGCCAGCGCCCGGCGTCGCCCGCGGGCAGGGGCGAGAGCAATCGGAGCTCGGATCCGCGCGCGGCGGCGACCGGCGTCCAGACCCCCTCCTCCTGCCGCTCGAGCTCGAAGCCGAGCGCCAGCTCCGACCTGGCGCCCGCGGCCAGCAGCCCGGAGGCGGCGCCCAGCTCGATCGGGATCAGGAGCACGTCGTCGCCGAGCGGCACTTCGACGTCAGCGCCCGGCGCGAGCGGCTCGCGCTCCTGCTGCGCCCGCACGCGCACGCCGACCGCGGTCGCGCCCTCTCCGGCGCCGGCGACCGGCTCGATCTCGAGCCGGTACCGGCCCGGCGCGAGCCGGCGTGCGAGCAGGAAGTTCCAGTCGCCCGGCCGGTCGTCCGCGCTGCCGAGCAGCCGCCCGCCGGCGTCGAACAGGCGGGCGCGCACGTCGGCGATGCCGTACGACTCGAGCTCGACCTGCGCCTCCTCGGCGATCGAGACCGGCACGAAGGCGGGCAGCGCGACGCTCCGCTCCAGGCCGTCGACGAGCTCGACGGGCGACACCTTCACCGTGTAGGGGACCTGGTTGTCGACGCGCGAGCAGCGCGCGTGGAGCTCGTAGGCGCCGGCCGCGAGCTCGCCGTCGTAGCCGCGCCCGGGGCGCACCGCCGCGACCGGCTCGCGCGCGCCGTCCACGGCGACGATCATGCCCTCCATCTCACCGTCGAGCTCGACGCGCACGCGCGCGCTCGCCGGCAGCCGGAACGCCCAGCGGTCGGGCGCGCGCTCGCCGTCCGCCTCGGGCTCGCGCCAGACGTGCTCGCGCAGGGCGTCGAGCGGCAGCGGATGCGGACCGTGGCCGGTGAAGCGCGGCGGCGGGAGCACGCGCTCGAAGCGGGTCACCACCCGCGCCGCCACGGCGCGCGGCAGCACGATCCAGCGGTAGCGGCCGGGCTCGAGCGGGAGCGTCCAGCCGCCCTCCAGCACCGGCGCGTCCACCGGCCAGCCGTCGGCGTCCTCGAAGCGACCGGCGAGCGGCCGCCCGAGGCCGAGGCTCTCCAGCCGGTACTCGCCCGCCTCGCGCACGTCGAGCTCGTAGGCGACCGCCTCGTCGGGGGCGAGCTCGGTGCGCGCGGGCAGGCCCTCGGGCAGCACTCCGGCGACGCGCAGCGCCGCGCGGTGCATCGCGACGCCGAGGTGGCCGGCGCTCTCGCCGCGCGCCCGCACCGTGACCTGGTAGTCGCCGGGGCGCAGGTAGGCGCGCAACGCCGCGTTGCGCCCGCTGCCGTTCTCGGCTGCGCCGACCAGCCGGGGCGCCACCCGAGTGCGCAGGCCGGCCTCGGTGGCGAGCAGGCCGGTGGTCTCGATCACGTAGAGGCCCGCCTCGGGCGCCTCGACCTCGAACGTGCGCGCCTCGAGGCGCGCCAGGTCGAAGGGACGCGGCGAGCCCGAGGCCAGGCGCGTGAAGACGGGCAGGCGGGAGAGATCCGCGAGCGAAAGCGGCGGCAGGGGGTTGAGAGCCCGGCGCTCTTCGGCGACGAAGCCGACCGATGCGGCGACGGTCGCGGCGGCCGTGGAGCGCACGCGCGCAACGGCCTCGCCGGCCGGCACCTCGAGCTCGGCGGCCCAGCGCACGCCGTCGAGCGAGAGCTCGAGCGGCGTGCCGCGCTCGTCGGCGCCGGCGAGCGCTCCTCGTTGCGCGGCGCGGAACGGCAGCTCGACCGTCTCGCCGGGCTCGAGCGAGAGCGGGAGCGGATCGGTGAGGTCGAGCGGCAGCTCGCGCAGGACGCCGCCGGTCGTCACCCCGGGCTGCTCGTTGAGCCAGAGCTCGTAGGAGGTCCTGGGCTCGAGCACGACGCGGCCGAGTCCGACCGCGGCCCTGACCGGCGTCTCGGCCGGCGCGCCGCCGCCCAAGCCGACTGCGAGCAGCAACGGATCGAGCAGCCCGCGCCGGCGCAGGGCGACTTCGACGATGCCGGGTTCGAGCGGCGTCAGGGTGAGGAGGTGGTAGCCGCGCTCGAGCGTCCAGCTCGCGGGCGCCCGGCGCGCCGGCGGCGGGCGGTAGCCCGGGGGGAGGTCGAGCAGCAGCGGCTCGAGGCGGAACTCCGCGGCGGCGCCCGCCGCGCTCAGCTCGTAGTCGCCCGGCGACTCGACGCGCAGGTAGAGCGTCGCCGGCGCCAGCAGGTTGAAGCGACGAGCCCAGAGCCGGGTCTCGTCGAGCACCGGCACGCGCGCCGCGACCGGCTCCGCACGGCCACGCTTGCCGTCGCGCACGGCGACCAGCACGCCGGCGGCGTCGATCGAGTCCGCGGCCGGGCCGGAGTGGAGCGAGGCGACCCAGTGCGGGCCGCGACCCGGGATCGGGATCCGCCGCGCGGCGGCGAAGTGCTGCAGGACGTAGGGAGTGCCGGGCGCCGCGCGCACCGTGACCAGGAACCGCTGCTCGGCGGCTCCGGCCGTGCGCCGCAGCTCGGCGACCGGGGGCAGCGATTCCCTGGTGATCTCGGCCTGCGCGGAGGGTTCGGGGAACGGCGCTTCGGGCGCCCAGTCCGCGGTCTCGAGCGCCAGCGCGCCCGGCTCCTCGAGCTCCGCGCGCAGGTAATCGGCGCTGGCGGGAACCAGCAGGCGCTGGAATCCGAGCGGTCCCATCACGCGCCGCTCGCGCCCGGCCGGACCGCGCGCCTCGTCGCCCCAGACGAGGTGGAACGGCCGCTCGGTGCCCGGCGCCGACCAGGGCCGGGCGGGGCCGCCGTAGGCGGTCAGCAGGTAGAGGCCGGGGCCGAGGTCGGCGGCGAGCCGGCAGAGCGCGAGCGGGCGGCCCGGCGTCGGCTCGAGGGTCGAGACCTCGGGGGCGGCGTCGACCAGCCAGCTGCCGTTCTGCCAGAGACGGAGGTCGGCGAGGTGGCGGCCCGCGGCGTGGAGGACCACCGTGCGCCGCTCCGGCACGTCGAGCCACCAGGAGAGCTGCTCGAAGTCGCCGAGCTCCTCGGCCACGGCGCGCAGCTCGACCAGGCGCGGCGGCGGCAGGTGGCGCTCGGCGAAGCGCCGCACCTCGAGTCGCGCTTCGCCGCGGCCGAGCGGCGCGCCCTCGGTGAGCAGGCGCACCTCGCCGCGATCGAGGAAGAGATCGACGCGGCCGTCCCGTTCGCCGGGCGCTCCGGAGGGCTCGCCCGGGCCCGACATGCGGTCGACCACGCGCAGCGCGACTCCCTGCCGGCTCTCGACCGAGATCGCGTAGCGGCCGGCGTCCGGGACCTCGAGGCGGGTGGTGGCGCGCCCGGCGGCCGGCACGGTGGCGCGCTCGAGGCGCGGCGGCTCCGCGGCGGCCGCGGGGTGCCGGCCGGATACGCCGAGGACGACGAGGAGGACGAGGACGCACGCCTGCCGCGAGCGGGTCGCACCACGCGCTGAGTGAGGCATCCTGTCTCCCTCCGTAGCGCGGCCATTCTGCCAGAAGGAGAAAGGGGACAGCTGACTTCACACCTCGACGGCCGGTGGACGGTCCAGGCGTCGTCTCGGTGTGAAGTCAGCTGTCCCCTTTCCCGGTCCCCCTTCCCAGTGTGAAGTCAGCTGTCCCCTCTACCTGCGGCGCGGGCGTCGCTCGGGTCGGGCGGTAGCCGGGTCGTCGGGCCAGGCGTGCTTCGGGTAGCGCCCGGCGAGCTCGCGGCGCACCTGCGGGTAGGTGTTCGCCCAGAAGCTCGCGAGGTCGTGCGTGACCTGCTGCGGCCGTCCGTTCGGCGCCAGCAGGTGGAGGAGCACCGGCACGCGGCCGCCCGCCAGGCGCGGTGTCGCCGCGAGTCCGTAGAGCTCCTGGATGCGCGCCGCGAGCACCGGCCGCTCCGGGTCGGAGTAGTCGAGCCGGACGCGGCTGCCGGAGGGCACCTCGAGCCGCTCCGGCGCGTCGCGCTCGAGCGCGGCGCGCTGCTGCCAGGTGAGCGATCCGGCGAGCGCCGCCTCGAGCGGAGCGCGGCGCAGCTCGTCGAACGAGCGCAGGCCGCGGCAGAGGCCGGGCAGCAGCGAGCGCCACAGCTCCTCGCCGGGCTCCGGCAGCTCCAGCTCCGGGCGGGCGCGGGCGAGGAAGCGGAGGCGTCCGGTGAGCGCGACGAGCGCGGGCTCGTCGAGGGCGAGCGCGCGCGGCAGCGCCGCGGCGGCACGCTCGCCGAGCAGGCGCGCGGCGGCGTCGGGATCGTCGATCGGGACCTCGCGCTCGTCGAGCACGAGATCCTCGTACGCGACGACGGCGCGCGCCGCGACGCGCTCGCGCGCCTCGTCCCAGGCGAGCTCGCGGCCGGAGCGCACCTGGCCGGAGGGCAGCCAGGCGCGCTCGACCGCGGAGGCCACGCGCACCAGGGCCTCGGCCTGCGGCCCGGCGCGGCCGGCGTCGAGCGCCACGGCGACGAACAGCTCCTCGTTGCGCACGGCGCTCTCGCGCGCCAGGCGCACGCCGCGCCCGCCCACCATCACGCCGCGCTCCGCGCCCGGCTCGCGCCGCCGGCAGAGGCGGTCGAGGTACGCCGCGGCCACGGCGCGCAGCAAAGGCTCTTCTGTCAAAGACAAGGACGAAGACAAAGACAAAGACTTTCTGTTGAAGGGGGTGGGGGCGGGGCGGCGGTGGGTCCCTGCGCCGAGGGCGGCGGGCCCGGCATCGGGTTCTGCGTCGGCGCTTCGTGCGGACTGGGCGGGGCGGCGGTGGGTCCCTGCGCCGATCGCGGCGGGCCCGGCACCGGGTTCTGGGTCGGTGCTTCGTGCGGACTTGCCGGGCGTCTGCCCGCCGGGCTGGTCTCCTTCTCTTCTTCCTTCATTGGAAGCTTCTTCTTCTTCTTCCTCTTCCTCTCTTTCCTTGAGCAGACCGAGAATCT
>JAFNAE010000312.1 GCA_017860005.1 Acidobacteriota bacterium
GACCTCCGCCGGGAAGCTCGGCCTCTACCTCTCGCGCGTCTGGGAGTTCGTCTCCGACGACCCGCGCGAGTCCAATACCGAGGGCGGCATCTTCCCGGCGATCTTCGGCACCGTGATGATGGTCTTCCTGATGTCGTTCGCGGTGGTCCCGCTCGGCGTGCTCGCTGCGCTCTACCTGCGCGAGTACGCCAAGCAGGGTCCGCTGGTGCGCATGGTGCGCATCGCCGTCAACAACCTGGCCGGCGTGCCCTCGATCGTGTTCGGCGTGTTCGGGCTCGGCTTCTTCGTCTACACCATCGGCGGCTCCCTCGACCGCCTGCTCTACCCGGAGGCGCTGCCCACGCCGACCTTCGGCACCGGGGGCATCCTGTGGGGCGCCCTCACGCTCGCGCTGCTGACCGTGCCGGTGGTGATCGTCGCCACCGAGGAGGGTCTCGCCGCGGTGCCGGGGATCGTGCGCGCCGGCTCGCTCGCGCTCGGCGCCACCAAGTGGGAGACGACCTGGAAGGTCGTCGTCCCCGCCGCCGCTCCCGGCATCCTCACCGGCGTCATCCTCGCCATGGCGCGCGCGGCCGGCGAAGTGGCGCCGCTGATGATCGTGGGCATGGTCAAGCTCGCGCCCACGCTGCCCATCGACGGCAGCTTCCCGTACGTCCATCTCGAGCGCAAGTTCATGCACCTCGGGTTCCACATCTACGACGTGGGATTCCAGAGCCCCAACGTGGACGCCACCAAGCCGCTGGTCTTCGCCACCGCCCTGCTCCTGATCGTCGTGGTCACGGGCATGAACCTGGTCGCGATCTCGATCCGCAACCACCTGCGCCGCAAGTACGCCGGCAGCGCCGTTTGAGCCGGCGGAGACCGATGCCATGATCGCGCCCGCCGGTACCCAGGAGAGACCGATGGTCGACGCCGACCGCCCCCCCCAGATCTCGTTCGAGCCCGGCATCGCGCCGAGCCCCGAGCGCTCCGCGGCCGACGATCCGGCGCTCAACCCGGCGATCGAGCGTCCGATCCTCGAGATCGAGCGGCTGAGCCTCTGGTACGGCGCCAAGCAGGCGCTCAAGGGCAACTCGCTGCGCATCCCCGAGCGCCGGATCACCGCCTTCATCGGCCCTTCGGGGTGCGGCAAGTCCACGCTGCTGCGCTGCGTCAACCGCCTCAACGACCTGATCGACGGCGTGCGCATCGAGGGCGAGATCCGCTTCGAGGGACGCAACATCTACGACCCCGAGGTCGAGATCAACGCCCTGCGCAAGCGCATCGGCATGGTCTTCCAGAAGTCGAACCCGTTCCCGAAGTCGATCTACGAGAACGTCGCCTACGGGCCGCGCATCCAGGGCATCACGCGCAAGGCCACGCTCGACGAGCTGGTGGAGAAGAGCCTGCGCGGCGCCGCCCTCTGGGACGAGGTCAAGGACCGCCTCGACGAGTCCGCGCTCGGCATGTCGGGCGGCCAGCAGCAGCGCCTGTGCATCGCGCGCGCGATCGCGGTCGAGCCGGAGATCATCCTGCTCGACGAGCCGTGCTCGGCGCTCGATCCGATCGCCACCGCCAAGATCGAGGAGCTGATGGAGGACCTGAAGCGGGACTTCACGCTGGTGATCGTGACCCACAACATGCAGCAGGCGTCGCGGGTCTCGGACTACACGGCGTTCCTCTACATGGGCGAGCTGATCGAGTACGGCGAGACCGGGCAGCTCTTCCTCAAGCCCATGAAGCAGCAGACCGAGGACTACATCACCGGCCGCTTCGGCTGAGCCTCGCCCGCCGGGACCGGTTCGAGGTCGCCCGCATCGAGCGCCGCCAGCATCTCGGCGATCGGCCCGAGCTTGACGCGCGGCCGGCCGCTGGCCGCGCCGCGCGCCACCTCCAGCCGGTCCAGGCGCTGCCAGTCCGCGAAGTCGACCCGGCGGACCCCGCGCGCCGCCAGGAGCCGGTCCACCGCCGCCGCCTCCGGCTCGGCCGCCGGCACGGTCCCGGGCAGGTCGGCGAGCATCGCGGCCGCCGTCTCGGCGCCGTCCGGCTTGTTGCTGCCGATGAGGCCGGTCGGACCGCGCTTGACCCAGCCCGCGACGTAGAGCCCCGGCAGGCGAGCCCCCGTTCCGGGATCGACCACGCGCCCCGCCTGGTTGGGGACGATGGCGCGCCGCTCGTCGAACGGCAGGTCGGGCAGCGGCAGCGACCGGTAGCCGACCGCGCGCACCACGAGTCCCGCGGCGAGCGTCTCGAAGACGCCCGTGCCACGCGCGGCGAGCCCGTCCCGGCCGGGTTCGAGCCGGTTGCGCTCGACGCGGATCGCGCGCACCCGGCCGCCCTCGCCCGCGATCTCCACCGGCGAGACCAGGAAGCGCAGGTGGATTCGGCGCGGCGCGCCGGTGAGCCCCCGCTCGGCGCAGGCGCGCAGGATCTCCAGGTTCTTCTGCGCCTGGACGTCGTCCGCGAGCTCCGCGCGGCTGCCCGGGTCGAGCTCGAGCTCGGCCAATTCCTTGAGCTCGGGCGGCGAGCACTTCGCCTGGACGGGGCCGCGCCTCGACAGCACGTGGACATCCCTGATCCGGCTCGCGGAGAGCGCAGCCAGGGCATCGTCGGAGATGTCGGTCCGCGCCAGCTCGCCGGGATCGCGCGCCAGCACGCGCGCGACGTCC
>JAFNAE010000146.1 GCA_017860005.1 Acidobacteriota bacterium
GGCGCAGCTCAAGCAGGTCCGCGCCGCGGAGGATCCCGCCCAGCTCGAGCAGCTCCTGAGCACGCTCGAGCAGCAGAAGGGGGCGGTGCCGGCGGAGATGAGGCCGGCGCTCGACCTGATGGAAGCCGCCGCGCGGGAGCGCCTCGAGACGCTGCGCGCCGCCGCCGAGGAGGGCACGAAGTGAACGCGCACAGCCTTCGCAGCCTCGCGCTCGCCGCCGCGGGAACGCTCGTCCTGACCGCCTGCGCCACGGCCCCCGCCGGCAAGGGGCTCCCGAGCCGCCCCGAGAAGCTCGCCTTCGGACCGCTCGCCTTCGAGGTGCCGCGCGCCGACGAGCTCCGCCACGAGCTCGCCGGCGGCGTGGTCGCCTACGTCGTGCCCGACCGCTCCCTGCCGCTGGTCCTACGTCGTGCCCGACCGCTCCCTGCCGCTGGTCGAGGTCACTCTCCACCTGCGCACCGGCGACTTCCGCGAGCCCGCCGACCGGCCCGGCCTCGCCGCCCTCGCCGCCACCCTGGCGCGCGTCGGCGGCACCGCGACGCGCACGCCCGAGGAGTTCGACGAGCGCGCCGACTTCCTCGCCGCGCAGCTCGCGGCGAGCGCGAGCGCGACCGGCACGCGCGTCTCGCTCAACGTGCTCTCGATCTCGCTCGGCGACGGCCTCGACCTGCTCTTCGACATGGTGCGCAATCCGCGCTTCGACGAGGCGCGGCTGGCGATCGAGAAGGGCAAGGCCCTGGAGGCCATGAAGCAGCGCAACGACGACGCCGGCGACATCCAGGGCCGCGAGTGGGACTGGCTCCTGTACGGCCGCGAGCACTTCTCGACGCGGGTGGCGACGGCCGCCCAGCTCGAGTCGATCGGGCGCGCCGACCTGGCCGACTTCCATCGCCGCACCTGGGGGCCGGAAGGGATGGTGATCGCGGTCTCGGGCGACGTCGATCCGGCGGCGATCGTGGCCGAGCTCGAGGCGCGTCTCGCCGGCTGGCGCGCGGCCGAGCCGGCGTCCTGGCCGCCCGCGCCGCCCGCCTTTGCGCCGCGTCCCGGCCTCTACCACGTCGAGAAGGAGATCCCCCAGGGCAAGGTCTCGATCGGCCACCTCGGCCTGCGCGTCGAGGACTGGTCGGACCCCGAGATCTACGCCCTGATGGTCATGAACGACGTGCTGGGCGGCGGCGGCTTCACCGCGCGTCTGATGAAGCGCGTGCGCTCGGACGAGGGCCTGGCCTACGGCGCCTACTCGGACTTCGGCCTCGGCGCGTTCTGGCCGGGCAGCTTCGAGATCAGCTACGCCTCGAAGAACCCGACCGTCGCCCTGGCGGCCAAGATCGCGCTCGAGGAGGTCGAGCGCATCCGCCGCGAGCCGGTCTCCGGGGAGGAGCTCCGGGTATCCAAGGCCTCGTTCGTGGACACCCTGCCGCGCGGCTTCGAGTCGGCGGCGAAGATCGCCGCCACCTTCGTCCAGGACGACCTGATCGGGCGGCCGCACTCGTACTGGTACGACTACCGCGCGCGCATCGAGGCGGTGGACGCGGCCCAGGTGCTCTCGGCGGCCCAGAAGTACCTGCGCCCGGACCAGCTGGTGATGCTGGTGGTGGGCAAGTGGAGCGAGATCGAGCCGGGCGACGCCGAGGGGCGGGCGAAGATGGCCGAGCTGCTGGGCGGCGCGGTCGAGCAGCTGCCGCTGCGCGACCCGCTCACCCTCGAGCCGCTGCCCTGAGGCGGCGGCGCGCGGCACGGCTCGGCGGGCGTCGCCGTCTTGAGCTAGCGTCTCCGCCATGGAACGGCGCGCTGCCTGGGTCGCCGTGGCGCTCGCCGCCGTCGTCGCGGTGACGACTTGGCTGCGCGCGCCGGCACCGGCGCACAGCGACTTCTGCAGCTACTACGCCGCGGGGCTGCTGACCCGCGAGGGCCGCGCGGCGGAGGCCTACGACGCCGCCGAGCTCGAGCGCACCCACCGCGCCCTCCACGACGTCGGCCGCCGCGCCGGGCCGTTCCTCTATTCACCGCTCCTGCTGCTGCCCTCGGCCGCCTTCGCGACGGCGCCGCTGCCGGCCGCGGCGGCGGCCAACCGCGCGCTGGGCGCCGCCGCGATGGGCGCCGGGCTCCTGCTCGTGCTGCTCGCCGTGCCCGGCCTCCGGGACCGGCTCGCGCTCACCGCCGCCTTCCTCGTCGCCCACACCAGCTCGGTCCAGCTCGGCTACGAGAACTGGACCACGATCCTCTTCGCGCTGCTCGCCGGCGCGGCGCTCGCCCTGCGCCGGGAGCGGCCGCTCGCCGCCGGACTGCTCGGCGCCGGTGCCGTCCACCTCAAGGCGTTCGCCCTCTTCGCGCTGGCTCCGCTCGTGGCCGGCGCGCGCCGGCGGGCGCTGGCCTGGACGGTGGTGGCCGGGGCTCTCCTGGCGCTCGGCTCGGCGCTCGTGGTCGGGGTCGAGCCCTGGCGGCGCTTCGCCGCCCAGCTGTCGGGCGCGGGCGACGCGGGCGTGACGCCCTACTACAACAAGTGCTCGCTCGCGGCCAACCTGGCGCGCCTGTCGAGCGAGCCGCGCGAGTGGGTGGCCGCGCGCGCGCCGGTCGAGAGCCTGCCGGTGCGCGCGGTGTTCTGGGCCGGGCTGCCGCTCGCCGCCTGGGGGGCCTGGCGCCTGCGCGCCGCCCCGGAGGCGGCGTTCGCCTTCGGTCTCGCCTGGACGCTGCTGTTCGTGCCGCAGATCTGGGAGCACACCGAGCTGCTCCTGTTCGCGGCCCTGCCCGCCCTGCTGCCGCGCTGGCGGCTCGCGGCGCTCGCCCTGCTCGCCGCGACCTTCTTCTACGCCGGCCTCCAGCAGCAGCTGCTGCGCGAGGTCCTCTCCGGCGCCCGCCCGGCGGCGGCGCTGGGCGCGCTGCTCTGGTTCTACCCCTCGCTGAATCTCCTGGTGCTGGGCGCGGCGCTGCAGAGCGGCGTGCGGCGCGCGGCCGGGGGGCGCGCCCGTGCCCGAGCTGCCTGACCTCACGGTCTACCTCGAGGCGCTCGCGCCGCGCGTCGTGGGCGAGCCGCTCGAGCGGGCTCGGCTCGCCTCGCCCTTCCTGCTGCGCACCGTGGCGCCGCCGCTCGCCGCGTGCGAGGACCGGCGCGTGACCGGGCTCGGACGGGTCGGCAAGCGCTTGGTGCTCGCGCTCGAGGGCGAGCTCTTCCTGGTCCTCCACCTGATGGTCGCCGGCCGCCTGCGCTGGCTCGCGCGCAACGCCAGGGGGCCGGGCCGGATCGTGGCCGCGGCCTTCGACTTCCCGCGCGGGACGCTGGTGGTGACCGAGGCGGCGAAGCGCAAGCGGGCCGCGCTCCACGTCGTGGCGGGCGGGGCGGCGCTCGCCGCGCTCGACCCGGGCGGCGTCGAGCCGCTCGAGGTCGCCGACGCCGTCCTGCGCGCGGCGCTCGCGCGCGAGAACCGCACGCTCAAGCGCGCGCTGACCGACCCGCGGCTGGTGGCGGGCATCGGCAACGCCTACTCGGACGAGATTCTGTGGGCGGCGCGCCTGTCGCCGTTCGCGCGCACCGGCCAGCTCGACGACGCGGACTGGGCGGGCCTGATCGAGGCGATCCGCACCACGCTGCGCACCTGGGTGGAGCGATTGCGCGCCGAGGCCGGCGGGCGCTTCCCCGGCAAGGTGACCGCCTTCCGCGAGGGCATGGCGGTGCACGGCCGCTTCGGCGCGCCCTGTCCGCGCTGCGGCGCGCCGGTGCAGCGCCTGGTCTACGCCGAGAACGAGGCGAACTACTGTGCGCCGTGCCAGACCGGCGGGCGCCTGCTCGCCGACCGCGCGCTCTCGCGCCTGCTCCACGGCGACTGGCCGGCGACGCTGGAGGAGCTCGAGGAGCGCAAGACCGCCGCGCGCGGCGGGGGCGCGGAGGCCGAGCGTGGCTGACCGCCGCCTGGCGGCCGCCGGCGCGCTGCTGATCGGGCTCGGCGCGGGCTTCGCCTGGCTGACCCGTCACCCGGAGACGCCCTGGCTCGACCGGGCGGCTTCCTGGCCGGTGGTGGGCGGGCTCGCCGACCGCTTCCGCGCCGCGTGGCGAGCGCCGCCTCCGCCTCCCGCGGCTCCGGAGCCGGGGGGCGTCGAGGTGATCACGATCTGGCTGCCGCCGGTGCCGCCGGCCGAGGGCCCGGGGCGGGCCCCGGTCGCGGCGCCGGCGAGGCTGCCGGTCCGCGACCCGGAGCCCCGCGCGCCGATCGACCGCAGCGTCGAGCCGGTGCTGCCGCTCCCGGCCCGTGTCGCTGACCCCGCGCGGCTCGCGCGCGTCGCGGCGCTGCTCGGAGCGGAGGCGCGCGCGACGACGATCGGCCCGTACGGCTTCCTGGGCGATCTCGACCCGCCCGAGCGCTGGACGCTCCTGGCCGGTGCGCTCGACGCCGCCTTCGCGGCGCGCACGGGGCTCGCGCCGCGGGGCGAGCCGGCCGAGACCGTCGTGGCGGTCGCCGATCCGGCGACCTACCGGGAGCTGGCGCGCCTCGAGCCGCGCCTGGCGGGGCTCGACGCCGGCGGCCACGCCGCGGCGGGCCTGGCGGTGGTGCTGGCCGAGCCGGGCGCGCCGGAAGCGGCCGAGGCGACACTGGTCCACGAGCTGACGCACTTCGTGATCCGGCGCGCGGTCGGGCCCGCCCTGCCGCCCTGGCTCGACGAGGGGCTGGCCGAGGACCTCGCCTGGACGCCGTTCGAGGCCGGGAGCGCCGGTTTCCGGCTCGGCGCGCTCGCCGGCTCGGCCCGGCGCGAGGGGATGCGGGTCGAGATCGTAGGCGCCTGGGCCGCCCTCGAGAGCGTGGTGGCCGCCTACGCCGGCGGCCGGCTGCCGCCCGTCGCGCGTCTGGTCGAGCTCGACTGGGAGGGCTTCGTCGGCGGCGACGAAGCCGCGCTGCGCTACGCGGAGGCCTTCCTGTTCGTCCGCTTCCTGCTCGACGGCGGCGATCCCGCGCTCGCGGAGGGCTTCCGGACCTTCCTGGCGCGCGTCGCCGCGGGCGGTGCGACCGATCGGGCCGCGCTCGAAGCGGCCCTCGGCGCCGAACTCGAGGCGCTCGAGCCCGCCTTCCGCGCCTGGGCCGCGCTGCGCAAGGCGACCGCGGTCGATGCGGCGGTCGCGGCGCTCGCGCGGCCCGGCGAGCGGGTGGTCCCGGCCGGCCCCCGGCCACTCTAGCCGGGCGGGGAGAGCGGCTCCTCCTCGCGCCAGGCCTGGCCGCCGTCGGCGTAGCGCTCGAGCTTCCAGATCGGGGCCTCGCGCTTGACGCGCTCGAGCGCGCGCCGGGCGGCGGCGAACGCCGCCTCGCGGCGCGGGGCCGCGGCGGCGATCGCGATCGACGCCTCGCCGGCCGCGAGCGCGCCCAGCCGGTGCACGACGCGCAGCGCGAGTCCCTCGTGCTCGGCGGCGAGCTCGCGCTCGATGCGCGCCAGGGTCGCCTCCGCCAGCGGCTCGTAGGCGGTGTAGTCGATGCCCGTGACGGCGCGTCCGAGATGCCGGTCGCGCACCGTGCCGAGGAACAGCACCGTGGCGCCGCGCGCCGCAGAGCCGACCTCGGCGGCGAGGGCGCCGGAGTCGAGCGGTGCGCGGGTCAGGTGCATGGTCGGGCCGCGGCGCGCTCAGCCGCCGGAGACCGGCGGCAGCAGGGCGACCTCGCAGCCCTCGCGCAGCGCCCGCTCGGGGCGCGCGAGCTCGCCGTCGACCGCGAACGCCAGGCGCGCGGCCCGCGCGGCGAGCTCCGGGTGCCGGTCGCCGAGCAGGCGCGCGAGCGTGCCGACGGTGGCGCCGTCCGGCACCTCGACCTCGCTCTCGGCGGCACCGAGCGCCTGCGCGGCGGTGGCGAAGGCGAGCAGGCGGATCCTCATCGGGGGCGATGGTAGCGCACCGTCGCGCCGGCACGCTCCGGTAAGATCCGGGCCAGGAACGACGGAGGAGGTGGCGTGGCGGTCCTCGAGTCCGGTCTGCGGCAAGACGAGGAGTACCAGCGGCGCCGGGCGCACTGGCTCCGGGAGGTCGAGCGCCTGGCCGCCGAGGAGGCCACCCTGGCCGAGGGCGGCGGCGCCAAGGCGCAGCAGCGCCAGCGCGAGCAGGGCAAGAGGACGGCGCGCGAGCGCGTAGCGGCCCTGTGCGATCCCGGCGCGGAGTTCCTGGAGCTCGGCCTGTGGGCCGCCCACGGTCTCTACGGCGAGTGGGGTGGAGCGCCCGGCGCGGGCGTGGTCGCCGGCCTGGGACAGGTGCACGGCCGCGACGTGGTGGTGGTCGCCGACGACGCCACGGTGAAAGCCGGCGCCAAGTTCCCGCTCGGCATCAAGAAGGTCCTGCGCGCCCAGGAGATCGCGCTCGAGAACCGGCTGCCGATCGTCTACCTGGTGGACTCGGCGGGCGTCTTCCTGCCGCTCCAGGACGAGATCTTCCCGGACCGCGAGCACTACGGCCGCATCTTCTACAACAACGCGCGCCTGTCCGCGGCCGGGGTCTTCCAGTCCGCCGCCATCGTCGGCTCGTGCGTGGCGGGCGGCGCCTACCTGCCGATCATGTCGGACGAAACCCACATCGTGGAGGGGATCGGCTCGATCTTCCTCGCTGGCGCGCACCTGGTCCAGGCCGCGATCGGCGAGCGCATCGACAACGAGGCGCTGGGCGGGGCGGTCGTGCAGGCCGACATCTCGGGCGTGGTCGATCACCGCCACGCCGACGAGGCGGCCTGCTTCGCCACCATCCGCTCCCAGTTCGAGAAGCTCGCCGCCGCGCCGCGCGCCCCGTTCGCGCGTCGCGAGGTGCGAGCGCCCGCCCACGACCCCGAGGAGCTGATCGGCCTGATGCCGGTCGAGCGCACCCGCCCCTACGATGCCCACGACCTCGTGGCGCGCCTGCTCGACGCCTCGGAGTTCGACGAGTTCAAGCCGACCCACGGGCGCACCCTGGTGTGCGGCACCGGCTGGATCGAGGGCCACGCGGTCGGCGTCGTCGCCAACCAGCGCTCCGTGGTCGAGCGGCGCACCGGGCTCGAGCCCAAGGACAAGGAGCTCCAGATCGGCGGCGTCATCTACTCGGACTCGGCCGACAAGGCCGCGCGCTTCGTCGAGATCTGCAACCAGAAGAAGGTGCCGCTGCTCTTCCTGCAGGACGTCACCGGCTTCATGGTCGGCTCGCGCGCCGAGCGCGGCGGCATCATCAAGGACGGCGCCAAGCTGGTCAACGTGGTCGCCAACTCCGTGGTGCCGAAGATCACGGTG
>JAFNAE010000147.1 GCA_017860005.1 Acidobacteriota bacterium
ACACCTCCGGGCGGCACCTCCACGGTCGACGTCACCTTCGACTCGACCGGCCTGACCCCGGGCGTCACCTACGACGGCGTCCTGTGCGTCGAGAGCAACGACCCGGACGAGAGCCTGGTCGAAGTGCCGGTCAGCCTCACCGTAAACGACACGATGCCGTTCTTCGGCGACTTCGAGGAGGGTGACACCTCGGACTGGACGGCCACCTTCCCGTGAGCTGAGACGTCTGCAGCACCGCCGTATTCAGAGCGGCCGGCCCCCCAGGGGTCGGCCGCTTCTTTCTTTCGGGCTCAGGGCTGCGCGGCGGCCGGCGCCGGCCCGTCGGCGAGGGAGAGCTCGATGCGGCGCCCGAGCAGCTCGCCCAGCGGGTCGGGGGTGATCGCGATGGCGCGGCCGCGCGCCAGCGCCTCGTCGAGCGAGAGGCCGGTCTCGCGCACCAGGTAGGCGGTCCAGACATAGCTCGCGCGCCAGGCCACGGTGCAGTGGAGCAGGACCGGGCCCCGGTGGCGTTCGAGCACATCGGCCAGCCGGTCCACCACCTCGGGCCGCCAGGGGTGCTCGGGACCGCCGATCGGCAGGTGGACGTACTCGAGCCCGAGGCGCGCCGCCGCCGCGGCCTCGTCGTAGGGCACTTCCTCGCGGTCGGCCATCTCCTGCGGCGTGCGCAGGTTGACCACCGCGGTCACGCCCAGCTCCTTGAACTTGGCCAGCGCCTCCTCGCTCGGCTGGCCGGCGATGTAGACGCGGCCGTCGCGGAAGAGGCGCCGTTCGACACCGGCCGGCTCGGAGAGGGCCGCCGGGAGCGCCGCGCGGTCGATCTCGACCGCCGGCCGCGGCGCGGCCGCGACCGGCGCCGCGGACGCCGGCGGGCTCGCCGCCGATCCGGTCTGGGCGCCCGCCGAGCCGGCGACGGTCGACAGCAGGACGACGGCGACGAGGGCGGGCAGGGCGTGGGTACGGTGCATCGCGACCTCCGGACGTGAGGGCTTCCCGGGCAGGTACGCACGGCGCGCCCCGGAGTTCTCGGCCGCGCTGGACAAGGGGGAGGCGGGTTGCGAGACTCCCGCCATGCCGGAGCTGGTGCTGCCGCTCTTCCCGCTGCCCGACGTCGTCCACTTTCCGGGCACGCGCCTGCCCCTCCACATCTTCGAGCCGCGCTACCGGGAGATGGTCGCCGAGCTGCTCGCCCGGCCCGCGGCCGAGCGGCGGGTGGGCATGATCCTGGCGGCCCCCGACCCCGCGACCGGCGCCACGGAGCTCTACGAGCCCGGCTGCGCGGGCCGGCTGGTCGAGCACGAGCCGCTCGCCGACGGGCGCTCGAACATCGTGCTCGAGGGCGAGTTCCGCTTCGAGATCGAGGGCCTGGTCGAGGGGCGGCCCTACCGCCGCGCGCGTGTGCGCCCGCTCGCCGAGGGCGTGCCGGCGCTCGAGCACGAGCGCGTCTCCCGGCTCGAGGGCGAGCTCGCGCGGCTGGTCGCGGCGGTCGCCGCCGCCGCCGGCGCGGCCTTTCCGATCGACCTCGGGACGCTCGCCGGCCTCGGCAGCCCGGGCTCGCTCGCGCCGCTCGCCAACCGCCTGGCGGCCGGGCTCGACCTGCCGGCGCTGCGCCGCCAGTCGCTGCTCGCCGAGCCGCTGCTCGAGCGCGCGGAGCAGGTGGCCGGCATCCTGCGCAGCCGGCTCAAGGTGCTCGGCTTCCTCGCCCCCTTCCGCCACCTCGCCGACGCGGCGCGGAGCAACTGACCGTGCTGCGCCTGCGCGACCCGATCCACGGCTTCATCCATCTCGACCCGCTCGAGGCGGCGCTGCTGGGCAGCCGGCCGGTGCAGCGGCTGCGCTGGATCCACCAGCTCGGGCTCACCTTCCTGGTCTTCCCCGGCGCGGAGCACAGCCGGTTCAGCCACGTGCTGGGCGCCCTCGCGCTCGCCGGCCGCGCCATCGACGGCGTGCTGTCGAAGGCGCCCGGCCTGATGTCGCGCGAGGAGGCGCGCGTCGCGCGCCGGCTGGTGCGCGCCGCCGCGCTCCTGCACGACGTCGGCCACGCGCCCTTCTCGCACTCCGCCGAGGACCGCTTCGTGGGCGGCATCGACCACGAGGAGATGACGCGCCGGCTGCTGTCCACGGGCGAGGTGGCGGAGCTGTTCGCGCGCCTGGGCGACGGGCTCGAGCTCGGCGCCGTGATCGACCTGCTCGCCGGGCGCGTCGCGCCCGAGCGCCGCTTCCTGGCCCAGATCGTCTCGGGCGAGCTCGACGTCGACAAGATGGACTACCTGCTGCGCGACAGCCTGTTCTGCGGCGTGCGCTACGGCGTCTACGACCTCGACCGCCTGATCGAGACGCTGGTCACCATCGTCGACCCGGAGACCGGCGCGCTCGGCCTCGGCATCGAGGAGGGCGGCGTGCACGCGGTGGAGGCCCTGATCCTCGCCCGCTACTACATGTTCACGCAGGTCTATTTCAACGTCACCGGCAAGGCGCTCGAGCACCACCTGACCGAGTGGCTGCGCGCCGCGGACCGCTACTGGCCCGACGACCCGGAGCGCTTCCTCGCCGAGGACGACCACTCGACGCTGGCCGCGATGCGCGCCGACTCGAACGTGCACGCGCGCGCGGTGGTCGACCGCGCCCACTTCCCGCTCGCCTTCGAGACGCGCGAGCACCCGAGCGAGAGCGAGCGCGAGGAGTTCGACGCCGCGCTGCCGGCGCTCGTCGAGCGCTACGGCGAGGGCTCGCTGCTGATCGTGCGCTCGGCCAAGGATCCGCACCGGCTGGGCCCCAGCCGCGTCCTGGTGGCGACCGACGGCGGCGGCGCCGAGCCGCTCGAGCGGGCCAGCCAGTTCCTGCGCTACCTGGCGCGCATCGACCGCTCGCGCGTCTACGCCCGCCCGGGGATCCGCGACGAGGTCGCCGCCACCCTGCGCGCCCGCCTGCCGCACTGAGCCGCGGCGCGGGCGGCCGCCTGCTGCGCTCGCCCGCTCACCCCTGCCCGCGCGCCCCGACCAGGTCGGCGAGCGCGGCGCCGATCGCGGGGAAGCGGAAGCGGTAGCCGGCCTGGAGGAGCCGGCGCGGCAGCACACGCTGGCCGGTGAGCAGGATCCCGGACATCTCGCCCAGCGCCAGCCGCAGCGCCAGCGCCGGCACCCTCGCGAGGCAGGGGCGGCCGAGCGCGCCCGCCAGCGCCCGGCTGAACTCGCGGTTGGACGCCGGCTCGGGCGCGGCCAGGTTGAAGGCGCCGGCCAGATCCTCGCGCTCGAGCAGGAAGCGCAGCGCGGCGACCTGGTCGGCGAGGTGGATCCAGGACATCCACTGCCGCCCCGAGCCGAGCGGGCCGCCCAGCCCGAGCCGGAACGGCGGCAGCATCTTCGCCAGCGCACCGCCTTCGCGCGCGAGCACCAGCCCGGTGCGCGCCACGACGCGCCGGACGCCGAGCGCCTCGACCGGCCGCGACGCCTCCTCCCAGGCCAGCGCGAGCTCGGGCAGAAAGCCGCGGCCGGCGGGCGCCTCCTCGTCGAGCGCCTGATCCCCGTGCGCCCCGTAGTAGCCGACCGCCGAGCCCTGGATCAGCACGCCGGGCCGGTGCGCCGCCCCGGCGATCGCCTCGACCAGGGCGCGGGTCGGCTCCAGCCGGCTGGCCACCAGGAGCTGCTTCCGCGCTTTCGTCCAGCGCCCGGCGCCGACGTTCTCGCCGGTCAGATTGACGATCGCCCTCGCCCCCTCGCACTCGGCCTCCCAGCCGACCGGGGTGAGGCCGTCCCAGCGCACGAAGCGCACGCCGCGCACCGGCCGCGGATCGGATGCCGAGCGCGACAGCACCACCGCGTCCGCGCCCGCGGCGGCGAGCGAGGCGGCGAGCGCGCGCCCGACCAGGCCGCTGCCGCCCGCGATCAGGACCCGCCCGGCCATGGCGTCAGGAGGCGGCCGCGGGCGCGGCCTCGACCTCGTCCTCCAGCCGCTGCAGGCGCTCGAGCTCGGCGTAGGCGCCGCCGCGCGCGAGCAGCTCGGCGTGGCTGCCGCGCTCGATCACGCGGCCCCGCTCGAGCACGAGCACGAAGTCGGCCGCCGCCACGGTCGAGATGCGATGGGCCACGACCAGCACGGTGCGCCCGGGCAGGACCTCGCGCAGGTGCTCGAGCACGTGCGCCTCGGTCTGGGCGTCGACCGCCGAGAGGGCGTCGTCGAGCAGCAACACGCGCGGATCGCGCAGCAGCGCGCGCGCCAGCGCGACGCGCTGCTTCTGGCCGCCGGACAGCGTCACGCCGCGCTCGCCCACGACCGTGTCGAGGCCGCGCGGGAAGCCGGCCAGGTCCTCCTCCATCCCGGCCCTCCGGAGCGCCTCCAGGATCGCCTCGCGGGTCGCCCCGGGACGCCCCAGCGCGACGTTGCCGGCGATCGTGGTCGAGAACAGGAAGGTCTCCTGCGGCACCATGGCGATCGCGGCGCGCAGGTCGGCGAGCCGGTAGTCGCGCACGTCCGTGCCGTCGAGCAGCAGCGCGCCCGGCGGCGGGTCGATCAGGCGCGGCACCAGCGCGAGCAGGGTCGACTTGCCGGAACCGGTGCGGCCGACCACGCCCACCACCGCGCCGGCGGGGATCTCGGCGTCGATGCCGGTGAGCGCCGGCGGCAGCTCCTCGCGATAGCGGAAGTCGAGCGAGCGGAAGCGGAGCGCGCCGCGGATCGGCGCCGCCGCGCTCGCCTGCGGCGGATCGGCGATCGCCGGCGCCGTGTCGAGGATCTCCGTGATGCGTCCCAGGCTCGCGGCAGCGCGCTGGGCGAGGTTGACCACCCAGCCGGTGGCGATCATCGGCCACACCAGCTTGGCGAGGAAGAACTGGAACGCCACCAGGTCGCCGAGCGTCATCGCGCCGGCCAGCACGCGCCGGCCGCCGAAGCCGAGCACCGCGGCGAAGCCGAGCCCGATCAGCATCTGGAGCAGCGGATGGAACGCGGTCTGCCAGCGCGCCAGCTCGAGGTTGCTGCGCACGTACTCGCGATTGCGCAGGTCGAAGACGCGCTCCTCGGTCGCCTCGCGCGCGAAGGCGCGCACGACGCGCACTCCGGCCAGGTTCTCCTGCGCGCGCGCCGAGAGCAGCGCCAGCTCGCGCTGCACCGTCTCGTAGAGGCGGTGGATGCGGTCGCCGAAGACCTTGGTGGCGCCCGCCACCACCGGCAGCGCGACCACCGCGACCAGGGTCAGCGGCGGATCGATCCAGAGCATGCCGGCGAGGGCGACCGCGGCCGCCGCCACCGTGTTGGTCGCGTACATGATCGCGGGGCCGCAGACCATGCGCACGGCGCCCAGGTCGGAGGCCGAGCGGGCGAGCAGGTCGCCGGTCGGGTAGCGCTGGAAGAACCCCGGCTCGAGCCGTTCGAGGTGGGCGAAGTACTCGTCGCGCAGGTCGGCCTCGATGTGGCGCGAGACCGCGACCAGGATCCGGCGTTGCAGGAAGTTGAACACCCCCTGCACGGCGGTGGCCCCGACCAGCAGGGCGCCGTAGCCG
Organism: Acidobacteriota bacterium; assembly: GCA_017860005.1. Lineage (GTDB taxonomy): Bacteria > Acidobacteriota > Thermoanaerobaculia > Multivoradales > JAGPDF01 > JACTMI01. The sequence goes on from JAFNAE010000147.1 coordinate 5,496, forward strand.
GCGAGCGCGGCCGCCAGCTCGCCGCCCGAGCGCTGCTGCAGGGCGTCGACGGCGCGCCCGAGCACGAGCGGCACCACGACGCCGAGCGCGGCCGCGGCCACGATCGAGGCCACGCCCGCCGCGACGCGCGCGCGGTAGGGCCGGAACCAGGGCAGGAGGCGCAGCAGCCGGCGCATCGCGCCGGCGAGGCTACCATCCGGGCGCGTCGTCCCCCGCCCCGCCCGTTCCGGCGACCGCGCACGCCACCAGCACCTCGCGCGCGCCCGCCGGGTGGAGCCCGGGCGCGCCCGCGAGCACCGCCTCCAGGCGCAGGATCGGCCGGCCCTCCTCGACGTACTTGGCCTCGTAGTTCGTGCGCGGCCCGTCCTCCCAGCCGCCGCTCCGGCGCGCGACCGTCAGGCCCGGGCAGCCGGCGAGGATCGCTTCGACCTCGGCGCCGTAGTCGAGGTGGTCGGTGGCGAAGCAGAGACGTCCGCCCGGCTCGAGCGCGCCCAGCACCAGGTCGACCGAAGCGGGCGAGAACAGACGGCGGCGCTGGTGGCGCGACTTCGGCCACGGGTCGGGGAAGTAGACGTGGAGCTCGCGCGCGAAGGCGCGCGGCAGCACGGCGGCGAGCAGGTAGAGCGCCTCGCCGCGCACGAGCGCGGCGTTGGCCAGGCCGCGGCGCGCGAGGCGGCGCGCCGCGAGGCGGAAGTACTCGCCCGCGACCTCGAGGCCCAGGAAACGCAGGTCCCGCCGCTCGGCGGCGCGGGCGAGCAGGAACCGCCCCTTGCCGAAGCCGATCTCGAGCTCCCAGGGCCCACCGCCCGGCACCAGGCGGTCGAGCAGCGCGGCTCCGCCCGCGCCCTCGAGCCGCGCGCAGCCGGCGACCGTCGCGACCTCGACCGGGATCGTCACGCCGCCTCCGGCTCCTCCGGGGACCAGAAGTCGTAGAAGGTGTACCACTGGGTCGGCCAGCGCCGGATCGCGGCCTCGAGCACCGTCACCCAGCGCTCGAGCGCGCGCCGCACGTCGCCCTGCCGGTCCTCGGTGCGCTCCACCGCGAAGGGCTCGCCGAGCTCGATCTCGAAGCGGTAGTCGGGCGCGTAGGCGATGAACACCGGCCACAGGCGGGCGCCGGTCATGCGCGCCAGGTGGAAGGGCCCGGCCGGAAAGCTCGCCTCGGAGCCGAAGAAGGGCAGGCGCACGCCGCGGTCGTTGAAGTCGCGGTCGCCCTGGAGCGCCACCACCTTGCCCTCCGCGAAGGCGCGCAGCACGGGCAGGCTGGCGAAGCGGTCCTCGGGCCGGATCGGGATCTCGTCCACGCCGGCGAAGGAGCGCAGCAGGCTGCGGAAGTGTTCCGCGTC
>JAFNAE010000313.1 GCA_017860005.1 Acidobacteriota bacterium
CGACTCGCGCCTCGACCTGCGCCGCCACTTCCGAGTCCTCTCCAAAGCGGAGCGGCGATGCCTGAGCCTCTATGTCGCCGGTCATTCCCACCGGGAGATTGCCGCGGTGCTCGGCAGACCGGTGCACCACATCGGGCCGTGTCTCGCCCGCGCCGTGGCTCGCCTGCGCAGGTCGCTCGTCCCCCCTCCGTAACCGGACGACGCCCCGGAACCTCCCAGGTCGCGTCCGTCCCGGTCCAGGCGGGCGTCGACGAGCCTCGGACTCTCCGAGCGACGGCTGCCGTTGCGAATCCCCGCAGTGGCGCAGCCGGCCTGGGCGTAGGCTCTCCCGGGGGTGCCGGTGCCATGGCCCACGGGGAATTCCACAAGAGCGACCGGATCGGCTGGCTGCGGGCGGCCGTGCTGGGGGCGAACGACGGGTTGATCTCGACCGGGAGCCTGGTCGTGGGGGTCGCGTCGGCGGGGGCGGCGAAGGCGGAGGTGATGCTGGCGCTGGCGGCGCTCGCCGGGATGGTGGCGGGGGCGCTCTCGATGGCGGCCGGGGAGTACGTCTCGGTCGGCTCGCAGGCCGACACCGAGGCGGCGGACCTCGCGCGCGAGCGGCGCGAGCTGGCCGAGACGCCGGAGGCGGAGCGCTCCGAGCTCGCCGGCATCTACGTCGCGCGCGGGCTCACGCCCGCGCTCGCCGCACAGGTCGCCGACCAGCTCATGGCGCACGACGCGCTCGGCGCCCACGCGCGCGACGAGCTGGGAATGTCGGAGACCACGCGCGCGCGGCCGATCCAGGCCGCGCTCGCTTCCGCCGCGGCTTTCGCGGCGGGCGCGGCGCCGCCGGTGGCGCTGGTCGCGCTCGTCGCCGGGCCGGGCCTGAGCTGGGCGGTGGCGGGGACCTCGCTCCTGCTCCTGCTCGCCCTGGGCGCCGTGGCGGCGCGCCTGGGCGGCGCCCCGGCGCTGGTCGGAGCGCTGCGCGTCGGGTTCTGGGGCGCGGTGGCGATGGGCGCGACCGCGCTCGTCGGCCGGCTCTTCGGCGCCACGGTCTAGACGGGGCGCTAGAGTGAGGCCATGGCCTCGCTCCTCGTCTTCGTTGCGCTGGTCGCCGTCGCGGCGGTGAGCGGCGCGCGGTTCCAGCCGGGCGACTGGTACCTCGCGCTCGCCAAGCCCGCCTGGACTCCTCCCGGCTGGCTGTTCGGTCCGGTCTGGACTCTCCTCTACCTCGCCATCGCGGTGGCCGGCTGGCTCGTGTGGCGCGCCTCGCCGCGTCGGCCCGGTGCGCCGCTCGCGCTCTGGGTCGCGCAGCTGGTGCTCAACGCCATCTGGTCCTGGCTCTTCTTCGGGCTCCACCGACCGGACCTCGCGCTCGTCGACATCGCCCTGCTCTGGGCGGCGATCGGCGCCTTCGTCCTCGCCGCGCGGCCGGTTCGCCTCGCCGCGGCGGGCCTGTTCGTGCCCTACTGGCTCTGGGTCACGTTCGCCGCGGCGCTCAACTTCGCGATCTGGCGCCTCAATCCCACCGTGGGCGCCTGACCGGCGCCGCCGCGGCGCGGCCCACGCTCGAGCTCAGGCCGGGGCCGGAGCCGCCTGCGCGAGGCCGCGGGCGAAGGCGGCGAGCTCGGCCATCGAGGCACCGGCCTGGAGGTTGGGTAGCAGGGGGAGGCGCAGCGCGGCGGCGGCGCGGCCGCCGACGGCGACGTGCGCGCCGCGCGCGGCCAGGGTGCGGGCGAGCGCGACGATCTCGCGCGCGGTGCGCTCGGGCTGCGGCGCGCTGCTCACCGAGACCCAGACCAGGCGTGGCGCCAGGCCTTCGGCGGCGCGCTCGAAGGCGTCGGCGGGGGTGTCCGCGCCGAGATTGACCGCTTCGAAGCCCTCGCCGGCGAGCACGGTCGCCGCGCCCAGCGAGGGCAAGAAGTAGGGGTCGCCTGCCGGCGCGCCGCCGACCGCGACCGGCGCGCCGGGCTCGGAAGGGAGCAGGAGCCGGAGCTGGTGGATCGCCTGCAGGCAGACCTCGGTCGCGCGGTGCTCGCAGAAGACGCCGTCGGCCTGGAGCCGCCAGAGCGTGCCGATGCGTTCGAGCGCCGAGCGCACCGGCCCGTCGAGGATCGCCGCCACGCTCAGACCTTCCAGATAGAGCTGGAGCAGAAGGCCGCGCGCGTGGGCGGCGGCGCCGCTCTCGAGATAGCGGAAGAGGCGCTCGGCGTCGTCGCCCGTGCGCGCGTCGGCGGACGCGACGCCGGCTTCCGCGAGTCCGAGCAGCTGCGGACGCACCACCGTCGCGCGCGTCTCGCGCACGAAGCGGATCGCGTCGGCGCGGGCGATGCGCCGGTGGCCGCCCGCGGTGCGCGAGGCGCGCAGCGCGCCATCGTCCGCCCAGCGTTTGATCGAGGACTCACTGACCCCCAGGGCAGCGGCGAGGTCGCGGGTCGAGAGGATGTCCATCCTTGGCGCTCCGTGGGTCGATTTGGACGATATGTACAAGCGGCTGGCACTTCGAGTGGGAGAGGGAGTATGCGCGGATCACACTGAGAGAAAAGGATTTTGCTCCAGTCCGTGGCGAAAAGCAAGGTCTCCGGCTCGGATGGGGTGGGGGGCTTGACAGACGGAAATCCGGTCTCTATGATGCTCGTTATGAACGATTCGGGCGTTAATCCGACCAGCTCCCTTCCGACCCGCAACGGCCGCCGGCTCGCCTCCTCGGCGGTCGTCCGGCCCATCCTCGTGCGCGCAGAGCGCGCTGCCGCGTCGCAGGTCGCGCCGCGCTTCGACGCTGCGCGGATCGAGCGCGCCGTGCGCGAGATCCTGGCCGCGATCGGCGAGGACCCGGAGCGCGAGGGGCTGCGCGACAC
>JAFNAE010000148.1 GCA_017860005.1 Acidobacteriota bacterium
CGCTGGGCCGAGGACGCGCCGGGCAACATCCGGAAGGCGAACGAGAACCGGCCGAGGCTCCTCGCCGGCGAGTGAACCGCCGGCGGCAGCGGCGACCGTCGCTCAGCGGCGGCGCAGGGTGACGAGGAGGCCGCCGGCGCCGGGCTCGACGCTCTCGACCTCGACGCGCGCGCCGGGGACGAGGTCGATCACGACGTGGATCTCGGCGCCGCCCGGCTGCGGGTGGTAGCCGGTGCGCACGCCCTGGACCTCGGGCGTGGGCACGCCGCGCGCGCCGCCGCGGAAGGGCTGGGTCATGCCCCGCAGCTTGATCAGCACGCGCGGCTTGTCGCCGCCGATCTCGGACCAGCTGAAGGCGCCGGTCGCGAACACGCCGTCGCCGCTCAGGGTGACCAGGGTGCCGGCGCCGCTCGCGGCGGCGGCGATGCCGCTCACCGTCGTCGCGCGCGCCGCGCCCGGGACCGGGCTCGGGGCGGCGGCGGGCGCGGCGCGCGCCGCGGGAGGGGGCGGCGCCGGCGACGCGGCCTCCTGCTGCCCGGCGGCGGCGACGGCCTCGGCGTCCTCGGGCGAGACGCCGCCCGCGGGCAGCGGCGTGCCCGGCGCGCTGGGCGTCGGCGCCACCGCGTCGGCGAGCGTGCGGCCGGGCCCGAGCTCGGCGCCGAGCGGCGGCGAGGCGGGGCGCGGCGCGCTCGGCGGCGCCGCCGCGCTCGCGGCGACTGCGGGGGCCGCCGGCGCGGCAGGCGAGCGCAACCAGAACCACCAGGCGCCGAAGCCGGCCGCGGCGAGCGCGAGCGCGAGCGTCACGGGCAGCAGCCAGCGGCGCAGGCCGCCCTCCGGCGCGCGCGCGACGGCGGCGCCCGCCCAGACGACCGGCTGGGACGGCGTCTCCGGCATCTCGACCGGCGGCGCCGCGGGAGGCGCCAGCAGGACGACCGGAGCCGGCTCCTCGTCGAAGATGCGGAACGGCGTCGCGCCGCCCGCGCCGTCGCGCGGCTCGAGCGCCGGCAGCGCCTGCGTGTCCACGGCCGCGAACACCGGCTCGGGCGCCGGCGCGGGAAGCGGCACGGCCTCGGGCTCGGGGGCGAAGTCGGCGAGCGAGGCGTGGGTGGGGCGCGAGGCGACCAGCGCGCGCGCCTCCAGGTTGTCGGACACCCGGTCGCCGAGCGAGGCCTCGAGGAACTCGAACAGCGCCTCGGTGATGTTCTGCTTCGACAGTTCGTCGAGCTCGGCGAAGCGGATGCCGGCGCCGGCGGGCCGGCCCGGTCCCTCGTACTTCTCGCGCACCCACACCACCTCGCCCGCGCCCTGGGCCGGCTTGCGCTGGGAGCCGATCGCGAACTCGAACACCAGCCGGGTACCGATCGCCGGCGGGTCCGGGTGCTTGACGAACATGCCGGTCGCCGAGACGTTCGCGGCGAAGCCGTTCTGGTAGGCGACCGTCCCTTCGAAGTGCAGGCGCACGACCGCGTCGAGCGGCATGCGGGTCGAGCGCTGGAAGTCGGCCGAGGCGTCGGAGCCGATCGTCGTCATCGTGGTGCGATCCTCAGGCGGAGACCTTCTCCCAGTCGTCCTCGTCGGCGTCGAGCGCGATCGCCAGGCTGCCGTTGGCGCCCGCGAAGACCGGATCGTCCACCAGGCGCACCTTGCCGCCGCCGAGATCGACGAGCGCCTTCTCGAGCTCTTCGGCGAGGCCGTGGATGCGCGAGCCGCGGCCCGAGAGCATGACGTTCTGCCGCACCTTCTCCTGGTACTCGGGCTCGACCGCGGCGAGCAGGTCGAGCATGGTCTCGGTGAAGGGCGCGAGCAGGCTCTCGCACGCCGCGCGCACTGCGTCGGTGATGTCCACCTTCTGCGCCTTGCCGTGCACGGGCGCGGTGACCAGCGCGCGCTTGGCCGGCTCGCCGACGAAGCCGTACTGCTCCTTCCAGCCGCGCACCATGTGGATCGAGAACTGCACCTCCGGGTGGCGCTCGTCGATCAGCTTGGCGAGCAGGTCGTCGACGGAGTCGCCCGCCTTGGTCAGCGTGCGCTGGTCCTCCTCGGTCGGGTAGCGGCCCTTCATGACGCAGAAGTCGGTGGTGCCGGCGCCGACGTCGATGATCATGGTGTGGAGCAGCGCTTCGATGCCGTAGGCGACCGCGAAGGGCTCGGAGACGATGATCAGGCTGTCCACCATGCCGCGCATGATCTGGCGCAGCTGCTGCTTGTTGACGCGCATCGTCTCGGCGGGCACGCCGACCACGGCGCGCGTCCTGGTCTCGCGGTTGCCCTCGGTGGCCAGCTCGATCAGGTGGGAGAGGATCTCGCGCACCGCGGCGAGGTCCTTCTCCGAGCCTTCCTTGATCAGGCCCTGCTCGAGCGGACGGTGCAGGTCGAGCATGGTGCGGTTCTCGAGCGCCTCGGCGCCGATCACCACCGGCTTCTTCATCACCTTGCGCGCGACCATGTCGACCGGCCAGCCGACATAGCTGTCCACGACGTGGTGGGCTCCGGCCGAGGTCGAGATCGCGCTCTGCGACGTGCCGAGGTCGATGCCGACGGACAGGACCTTCTCTTTCGCGCTCATCGCACCCCCTTGTCGCTGCCGCTGCCCGGCTCCGCCTGCGCGACGGATCTTGAGTATGCCGCAATTCCGTCGAAAAGCGCGCCCGCGATCCGGTCCCGGTAGTCGTCCCGCCCCAGGAGGCGGGCCTCCTCGTCGTTCGACAGGCACGCCACCTCGGCGAGCACGGCCGGCATGTCGGTGGCGACCAGGACCAGGAACGGCGCCGACTTGATGCCGCGGTCGCGCACCTCGGGCGCCACCGCGCGCACCGCGGCGAGCAGCCGCTTCTGGACCGCCAGCGCGAAGGCGCGCGACTGCTCCTGCCGGAGGTCGGCGTAGATCGAGTCGAGCAGGCGGCGCACGTCGGCCAGCGAGTAGCCCGACTCGCGGTTCTCGAAGCTCGCGAGCTGGGTCGCCTCGGGGTCGTCCGAGGGTCCCAGGTAGAAGGTCTCGATGCCGCGGTTGGCGCGGCCGTCCTCGATCCAGTTGAGGTGGATCGAGACGAACAGGTCGGCCCCGGCGTCGTTGGCGAAGCGGGCGCGGTCGGCGAGCAGCATGCGCTGGTCGCTGTCGCGCGTCAGGCGCGGCTCGAATCCGGCGGCGGCGAGCCGGGCCGCGAGCCGGCGGGCGAGGTCGAGCGTCAGGTCCTTCTCGCGCAGCCCCGAGGAGGTGCGCGTGCCCTGGTCGCCGCCGCCGTGGCCGGGATCGATCGCGATGCGCCGCACCGCGAGCGGGAAGACGCGGCCCGAGACGCGCGCGGGCGGGGCGGAGACGAACGCCGGCAGGCCCTCCGGCGCCGGCGCGGAGGTCGCCACGCTCGCCGCGCCGCTCTCGGCCGGCGCGGGGGCGCCCGAGCGCAGGGCGACGACGACCAGCGCCGCGGCCGCCACCAGGGCGGCGCCCGCCGCGGCGAGCAGCCAGGGGAAGGGAGCACGGCGGTAGAGCCGGCGGCGAGGCTGGTTGCGGATGGCGCGGACGTTGTCGTCCACCGCCCCGGCGAGCAGCCTGCGTTTCAGCGAGTCGGACGATCCCCCCGGCACGGGAGGATTCTGGAACGAAAAGGCCCCGGCGCGCCCGGCCTCAGCCGGGCCCGTCCTTGATGCGCTCGAAGGCGGCGGCGAGCGCGCCCATGCCGTCCGCGCGGCGGCTCTTCTTGAGGTAGTTCTGGTAGTCCGAGCGCGAGCCCTCGAGCGTCTTGCCCTCGAGCGTGAGCGAGATGCGCTTGCGCCGCGAGTCCACCTGCGCGACCTGGAGCGTCACCTGCTTGCCGATCTGGTAGGCCTTGCCGATCGAGGCGCCGCGCGGCAGCCCCATCTCGGAGGTCGGCAGCAGCCCGGTCAAGCCCGGCTCGAGCACGATGAAGGCGCCGAACGGGGCGATCTTCTCGACCGTCCCGGTCACCCGGGTGCCCTCGGAGTACTTCGACTCGACCCCTTCCCAGGGGTTGCCGGTCGCGGTCTCGCGCAGTGACAGCGAGACGCGGCGGCGGATCGGGTCGAGCTCGCGGATCCAGCCCTCGATCGTCGCGCCGGGCTGGAGCGCCTCGTCCTCGGGCTTCATGCCGTGCTTGAGCTGCGACGGGTGGAGCAGCCCCTCGACCCCGGGCGCGAGCTCGACGAACCAGCCGAACTCGGTCCTGCGCAGCACCTTGCCCGAGAAGCGGCCGCCCGCGGCCCAGCTCTGCGAGGAGCCCTGCCAGGGATCGGGCTCGAGCGCCTTGATCGAGAGCGAGACCCGCTCGCTGCCCTTGCCGAGCTTGATCACCTTGGCCTGGACGTGCTGGCCGACGTGCAGCGCCTCGTGGGCGTGGGCGACGCGGCCGTGGCGGATCTCGGAGACGTGCACCAGCCCCTCGATGCCGCCGATGTCGACGAAGGCGCCGAAATCGGCCAGAGCGACCACGCGGCCCTCGACGATGGCGCCGACCTCGAGCTGCGCGCGCATCTCCTCGGCCTGCCGGCGCCGCTCCTCGCGCAGCATCGCGGTGCGCGACAGGATCAGCCGGTGTCCCTTCTCCTCGACGCGCAGGACGCGGAAGACGTAGGTCTGGTCGAGATAGTGCCCGGGCTCGTGGGGCGGTCCGAGCTCCATCGACGAGCGCGGGCAGAAGGAGGTGATGCCGTCGACCACGGCGTGGAAGCCGCCCTGGTTCCAGCCGATGATCTTGCCCTCGACCGGATGACCCAGCTCGACCGCCTGCCGGATCGCGTCGCTCGGGATGCCGGCGAGATCCTCGGGCGTGGGCGCCACGAACTCCTCGGCGCGGGCGCCCGGGCGGTGGGTGCGACGCTTGGCGCCCTTCTTCGCCTTCGCCGCGGCGCCGGGCTTGCCCTCCGCCGCCGCGGACCCGGCCGCCGGCGCGCTCTCGCCGGTGGCGAAGGCCTCGGACTCTGGCGCAGAGGCCTCGGCGGTCTCCGGCGCGGCGTCCTCGGCGGTCGCGGGCGCAGAGGCTTCGGCGGTCTCCGTCTCGGCCGGCGCCTCGGGGAGCGGCGCTCCGGCGACCTGCGGCTCGGCGCCCGGCGCCTCGGGGAGGGGAGCGGCCGCGGCCGGCGCGACGTCCGGCGCGGTCGCCTCGACAGCGCCTTCCGCTTCCGCGGCGGACGGCTCGGCGATCACAGGCGGAATCCCGGTCTCGGACATGGTCTGCTCCACGGCTCCTGGGTGGTGGATGGGCCCGCGCGGCTCCGGCCAGGACGGCGGGACGGCTCGATGAGAATACCGCAGGACTCGGGCCCGGCAAAGCCGGAACGTCCCGGCCCGCCCGGCCGGGCGGGGCGCGCCGCGAGGGCGCCCGGCAGCGCGTCCAGATTTCCGGACAAATCTTCAAAGGCGCGACGCGAGGTGGCGTCGAGCGCGCCCGACACGCCCGCGCCGAACGCGCGCACGCGAGCGGTGAAGGCTCCGGATCGGGGTCTCGTGCTCATCGCGACGCTCCCCGGTCTCGCCGGGGCCGAGGGTCCCCGGCTCGAGTTGCAAGATCGGTTCCGCTTTCCGGGACCGTAGACTCCGGACGTGCCGCGCCTGGGCGTCTTCGTCACGCCGCACGGATTCGGTCACGCCGCGCGCGTCTCGGCGGTCGTGGCCGCGCTCGCGCGCCGCCTCCCCGACCTCGAGCTCGACCTCCACACGACGGTGCCGGAGTGGTTCTTCGCGGCCTCGCTGCCGGCCGGCTTCCGGTACCGCCCGTTCGCCTGCGACGTCGGACTGGTGCAGCGCGACGCGGTGCACGAGGACCTCGGCGCGACCGTGGCCGCGCTCGAGCGCCTGTGGGATGCCGGCGGTCCCGCCGCGGCCGTGGCCCGCGTCGCGGAGGAGCTGCGCGTCTCGGCCGCCGACGCCGTGCTGTGCGACATCTCTCCGCTCGGCCTCGCCGCGGCGCGCGCGGCGGGGCTGCCCGCGATCCTGCTCGAGAGCTTCACCTGGGACTGGATCTACGAGGGCTACCTCGGCGCCGAGCCGCGCCTCGCCGCCTGGATCGAGCGCCTGCGGCCGCTCGCCGAGGGCGCGGACCTGCGCCTCCAGGCGGCGCCCTGCTGCCGGAGCGTGGCCGGTGCCCGCGCGGTGGCGCCGATCGCGCGCCGGCCGCGCGCCGGTCGCGCGGCGGTCCGCGCGCGGCTCGGGATCGAAGGCGAGCGGCCGCTCGTCCTGGTCTCGTTCGGCGGCATCGAGACCCGGATCGATTCGACGGCGCGCTGGGAAGAGCTCGCGGAGGTGGACTTCGTGGTGCCCGGCGGCGCGGCGGAGGAGCGCCGCGAGGGCCACCGGATCCTGCTGCCGCACCGCACGCCGGTGCCGCATCCCGATCTGGTCGCCGCCGCGGACCTGGTGGTCGGCAAGCTCGGCTACTCGACGGTGGCCGAGGCGTTCGCCGCCGGCACGCGCGTCGCCTACCTGCCGCGCCCGGCCTGGCGCGAGTCGGCCGTGCTCGAGCGCTTCGTCCACGAGCGCCTGCCTGCGCTCGCCCTCGACGCCGCCGAGTTCGCCTCCGGCGAGTGGGTCGCGCGCCTGCCCGCGCTGCTCGCCCGCCCCCGCCCCGCCCCCGGCGACGCCTCGGGCGCCGAGCCGGCGGCCGAGGCGATCGCGGCGCTGTTGTGAGCCCGAAAGAACAAGACGTTTCTGTCTAAGACAAAGACTGAAAGTAAAGGACAAGACAAGGACAAATGCTCCCATTGAAGGGGCTGCCGCCGGAGCCTGGGATGGCGCTTCCGGTGCGCAGGCGCCGGCCGGAGCCGACAGCGCTCCGGACGCGGCCCCCTCTCTGGACGTCT
>JAFNAE010000050.1 GCA_017860005.1 Acidobacteriota bacterium
CCACGAGCCACGCGGTCAGGGCGAGCGCGGCGAGCAGGAACAGGGTGTTGACCAGGTGCACGCTCATCACCACGGCGCGCGCCGGGGAGTCGTCGTCCGCGACCAGGCCGAGCTTGACCAGCCCGGCGCCGAGCGCGGCCTCGACCAGGATGATCGCGAGCGACCAGGCGGCCGCGCGCCGGGCCGGGTGCCCCGGCGCCAGCGCGCGCCGGACCGCGACGAGGAGGGCCGCCACCGCCAGCAGCGCGAGGCCGCTGGTGGCCCGGTGGGTGAACTCGATCGCCTTCTCGACCGAGGCGGCGCGCGGTACCACCTCGCCGTCGCACAACGGCCAGTGCGAGCCGCAGCCGGCGCCCGAGCCGGTGGCGCGCACCAGCGCCCCCCAGAGGATGACCAGCAGATTGAGGGCGAGGACCGCCCAGGCGAGGCGGGCGAGGCGGGCGGCGGGCATCGCCGGCATCCTAGCCCCGAGTCGAGGTAGCATGACCGCTTACCGTGAGCGAGCCGGACTACGCCCCCGAAACCGTGGCGACCCCGGGCGCGGCAGCGCCCGCGGCGGCGTCCCCGCGCGACATCGAGGTGGTGGGCGCGCGCACCCACAACCTCAAGGGGGTGTCGTGCCGCATCCCGCACGGACGGGTCACGGTGGTGACCGGGCCGTCCGGCGCCGGCAAGAGCTCGCTCGTCTTCGACACCATCTACGCCGAGGGGCAGCGGCGTTTCGTCGAGTCGATGTCGACCTACGCCCGGCAGTTCCTCGACCAGATGGAGCGTCCGCCGGTCGAGGACCTGCGCAACGTGCTGCCCGCGGTCGCGCTCGAGGCGAAGAACTCGGTGCGCAACGCGCGCTCGACCGTGGCCACGATCACCGAGATCCACGACGTGCTGCGCCTGCTCTTCGCCCACCTGGGCGAGGTGCGCTGCCCGGACGGCCACGGGGCGGCACGCCGCTGGACCGCTGGCGAGGCGGCGGGCGATCTCGCCGGCGGCGCGGCCGGCGACAGCTTCACGCTCGTCGCCCGGCTGGCGCGGCCGAAGCGCGGCGCCGACGAGAAGTGGGCCGAGCTCGTGCGCCAGGGCTTCGCGCGCCGCCTCGAGGGCGAGCAGGTGACCGCGATGGCGCCCGCGGAGCGCTGGCCGAAGCGGCTCGATCCGCTGCCGCTGGCGCTCGGGCGGTTCCGCGCCGACCCGGCGTCGCAGGCGCGGCTGGCGGCCACGCTCGAGGACGGCTGGAAGCTCGGCGCGCGGGCGGTCGAGGCGCTGGGCGCGGCGGGGGCGCGCTTCTACGGTCCAGACCTCTCGTGCGCGAGCTGCGGCGCCGCCCTGCGTGCCCCCACCCCCGCCCTCTTCTCCTTCAACTCGCCGCTCGGCGCCTGCCCGACCTGCGAAGGGTTCGGGCGGGTGATCGGCATCGACGCCGAGCGCGTCGTGCCCGACCCGACGCGGCCGCTGGCCGGCCGGCCGATCGCGCCCTGGAACACGCCCGCGTACGAGGAGCTCTACGACGGCCTGCTCGAAGCGGCGCGCCAGCGCGGCGTGCCGCTCGACCGCCCCTGGCACGCCCTCTCCGCCGCCGACCGCGACTGGGTCTGGCGAGGGGAGGGGGGATTCGTCAACCTCGCCGCGTTCTTCCGCTGGCTTGAGGGTCGCACCTACAAGGTGCACGTGCGCGTGCTGCTCGCGCGCTACCGCGCCTACAACCCCTGCCCGGACTGCGGCGGCGCGCGCCTCAACCAGGAGGCGCTCGCCGTGCGCGTGCACGGCAGGACGCTGCCGGACCTGCTCGCGCTCTCGGTCGAGGAGCTGCGGCGCTGGTTCGCGGCGCGCGCCTGGACCGAGCGCGAGCGCGAGGTGGGCGCCCATCTGTTCGACGAGCTCGCCGAGCGGCTCGAGGTGCTGCACCGCGTCGGTCTCGACTATCTGACCCTGGACCGCCAGGCGCGCACGCTCTCCGGCGGCGAGACCCAGCGCATCCACCTCGCCGCCGCGCTCGGCTCGGGCCTGACCTCGACCCTCTACGTGCTCGACGAGCCGACCATCGGGCTGCACCCGCAGGACGGCGAGAAGCTGCTGGCGCTGCTCGAGGACCTGGCCGCGCGCGGCAACACGGTGCTGGTGGTCGAGCACGACCGCACCCTGATCGAGGGTGCCGACTGGTTGATCGACCTCGGACCCGCGGCCGGCGAGCGCGGCGGCGAGGTGGTCGCCGAGGGCCCCCCCGAGCTGGTGCTCGCGCACGAGACGTCGCTCACCGCGCAGTTCCTGCGCCGCCGCCCGCACACCCCGGCGCGCGCGCACGTCGCGCGCTTCCGGCGCGAGCACGGTCGCAAGACGGTCGAGCAGGAGCTCGCCGACCGCCCGCGCCTCACCATCCTGGGTGCGCGCGAGCACAACCTGCGCGGCGTCGACGTGGAGTTCCCGCTCGACGCCCTGGTGGCGGTCACCGGGCTGTCGGGCTCCGGCAAGTCGACGCTGGTCGAGAACGTGCTCTACGGCACCTACCAGCGCGCGAAGGGAGTGGTGGACGTCGAGCCCGGCCACTGCGACGCGCTGCTCGGCCTCGAGCGGCTCGCCGACGTCACGCTCGTCGACCAGAGCCCGATCGGCCGCTCCTCGCGCTCCAACCCGGTGACCTACGTCAAGGCCTACGACGACCTGCGCAAGGTCTTCGCGGGCACCGAGGAGGCGCGCCGGCGCGGCATCACGCCCGCGCATTTCTCGTTCAACCTGGAGACCGGGCGCTGTCCCGAGTGCGAGGGCACCGGGGCGCTCGAGGTCGACATGCAGTTCATGGCGCCGGTGGTGGTGCCGTGCGAGCGCTGCTCCGGGCGCCGGTTCCGGCCCGAGGTGCTCGCCGTGCGCCACCTCGGCCGCGACATCGCGCAGACGCTCGAGCTCACGGTCGCGGCGGCGCTCGGCGTGTTCGCGCGCGAGACGACCTTCTGCCGCAAGCTGCGCTCCCTGTCCGAGGTCGGCCTCGGTTACCTGCGGCTCGGGCAGCCCACCTCGACGCTCTCGGGCGGCGAGGCCCAGCGCCTGAAGCTGGCGAGCTTCCTCGGCCGCCCGGCCACCGACGGCCGCCGCCTCTTCCTGTTCGACGAACCGACCACCGGCCTCCACCTCTCGGACATCGATCTGCTCTATCGCACGTTGCGGCGGCTGGTCCAGCGCGGCGACGGCGTCGTGGTGGTCGAGCACAACTTCGACTTCGTGGCGCACGCCGACTGGGTGGTGGACCTGGGGCCGGGCGGCGGCGAGCACGGCGGGCGGCTGCTGTTCTGCGGCCCGCTCGCCACCTTCCTCGACGAGGCCGAGAGCCCGACCGCGGACGGGCTGCGTCGCCACCTGCGCTGGCGGCGCCGCGAGGGGGCGGGTAGAATGCCCGCCGCCGCATCCCGATAGCAACGAACGTCCAGGAGGCGACCGGATCATGGAGGGTTGGCAGGTCTTCTTCGAGATCCCCGGCAAGCCCCCCGTCGAGCTGCCCGACGGCGATTCGATCATCGGCCGCAGCCGCTCCTCGGTGGTGCACATCCCGGAGACGACGGTCAGCCGCCAGCATGCGCGCGTGGCGGTGACGGGCGGCGGCCAGGTCGTGCTCCACGACCTCGGCTCGTCGAACGGCACCTACGTCAACGGCGACAAGGTGGAAGGGGAGCGCCGGCTCGCCGACGGGGACCGCGTGCTGGTGGGCGACGCCGAGCTGATCATCCGCATCCTGCCGCCGATCGAGGCCGCCGACGCGACCGTGCGGGTCTCGATCCCGCCGCTCGCGCCGCCGCCCGGTGCGGGCACGGTGCGGCTCGACGGGCCCGCCGCGCCGGCGGCCCTGGCGGCAGCGGCGCCGGCTCCGCCCCCGCCGCCCGCCGCCCCACCGCCACCTTCGCAGGCCGCGACCGTCGCCGGGCCGCTCTTCGACCGCCCGATCGATCCGCCGCTGCGCCCGGCGCCGCCCCCGCCCGCGCCGCCGCCGCCGCCGCGTCCCGCGCCGGTAGCTCCGTCGCCGGCTCCGGTGGTGCCGCCCCCGGCCGCGCCCGCGCCGGCCGCGCCCGGCAAGCAGGAGGTGCTGGGCTCGATCGCCGAGCTCGACAAGATGCCCCTGCCGCCGGCCAAGAAGGGCGGGACCCCGGCGCCGCCGGCCAAGGCCCCGGCGGGCGCCGCGGGCGCGCTCGCCCCGGCCGGGTTCTGGATCCGGGTGGTGGCGGCGATGATCGACGGCGCCATCGTCGGCGCCGTGGTCGGGCTGCTGGTCGCGCTCGGCTTCGCCGCCATGTTCCTGATCTCGCCCGACATCGGCATGCTGATCATGAGCGCCCTGTCGTTCGTGGGCAGCGCGGGCGTCGGTTTCCTGTTCGGCCTCTACTATCCGGCCAGGAAGGGCGCCACGCCCGGCAAGCGCCTGCTCAAGCTCGCGATCGTGAGCGACGAGACCGTTCCCGGCCAGGGCCTGGGCTGGGGCAAGGCGTTCGTGCGCCTGCTCGGCCACCTGGTCTGCTCGTTCACCTTCTACATCGGCTACCTGGTGATCGCCTTCACCAGCCGCAAGCAGGGCCTCCACGACCTGATCGCCAAGACCTACGTCGTGCGCGTGGGCTGACGGCGCGCCTTCCGCGCGCTCCTTCCGGCGGGCGTTCTAGCGCTTCGCGGCGAGCCGCGGGTCGTAGCGGAACGGCCGCGCGTACTCGATGCTCAGGGCGGGGTAGTCCGGGTGGAGCGGGTGGAGCAGCACGTTGGGCTCCTCGGGCACGAGCGCGCTCGGCACCACCCAGGCGACGCTCGTGCGCGCCTCCCACCAGGCATCGCCGAGCTTCTGGAGCGCCGTGGCGGGCGCCAGCGCGTCGAGCGGGGCCGCCATCCGCGTCCAGCTCCTCGGCAGGGCGGCGACGTCCGCGGCCTCGACCGGCACTCCGTCGGGGATCTCGATGCGGAACAGGTGCTGCTCCGGGAACATCCCCGAGGCCGGGTCGAGGCGCAGGTAGAGCAGCCGTTCGAGCGCGGCCAGGGCGATCGAGCCCGCGGCGTAGACCGGCTGCGAGGTGCGGCCGTGCCAGCGTGCCGGGACGCGACTGCCGTGGAAGGCCTCCTCCTTCGCGCGCGTGAAGGCGAGGCGCCAGAAGGCGCGCGGGCTCAGTAGACGGCTCCGTCCAGCGCGCGCAGCAGGTAGGTCTCGAGCCGGCGGCGGCCGGACTCGCTGGCGAGCAGCTCCTTCGGCGCGGCGCCCTCGAGCGGGAGCTTGCCCTCGGCGAGCCAGCGCGGCAGGTGCTCGGCGGGCACGACGCGGGCGGCGAGGCGGGCGATCTCCTCGAGGATCGAGAGGCGGTCGAGCTCGCCCGGGGAGAGCGGCCGGCGCGCCAGCGTGCTGGGCGAGGTCTCGAGCAGGCGCGCCAGCTCGGCCTGGGTCAGACCCAGGTTCCGCTGCAGGCGCGCGACGCGCAACGAGTCCTTGCCGGGCACGACCACGAGCGCGGCGCGCCCGGCGCCGGGAGGCTGTGCGGCGCGGCCGGGGTGGGGGCGTGGATTCGTCATTTGAGCCATATCCTACACCAGATGGAGGAGGCGGTCCCGGGCCCGGCGGCGGTCCGGGCGCGCGGTGCGCTTGGTAGACTGCCCGGCTCATGGCGACGGCCTCCCTCCCAGAGACGCGGGCAGAGCAGGCGCGGCCGCGAGCGGCCGCGTGGCTGGGCCTGGCCGGAGGGCTCGCGCTCGGGCTCGTGCTGCTCGCCGCGGCGCTCGCCAAGGCGCTCGACCCGCGCGCCTTCGGCGAGGAGCTCGCCGCGCTCGGGCTGACCGGGCCGCTGCCGCCCTTCGTGGCGGCGCTCGGCGCGCTCGCGCTCGAGGCCCTGATCGGCGCCCTGCTGGTGGCCAACCTGCGCCGGCTGCCGGTGCTCGCGGCGGCCAGCGCGCTGGTCGCCTTCTTCCTGTTCGTCACCGGCCGCGACGCCTGGCGCGCGGCGCACGGCCAGGTGGACGCCGCCTCCGCCTGCGGCTGTTTCGGCAACCTGGTCGACCGCACGCCGGCCGAGGCCTTCCACCAGGACCTCCTGATGCTGGTGCCGGCGCTCGCGCTGGCCTGGCTCGGCCGGCCCGGCGCCACCCGCCGGGTGCGCGCGCGCGCCGCCGCCGCGCTCGCCGCGGCGCTCGCGGTGACCGGCCTCGCGGCGGCCGCGCCGGACCTGCCGCTCGACGGCTGGGCGACGCGCCTCGACCGCGGCGTCGAGGTCGCCTCCCTGTGCGCCGGGCGGGACGCCGAGCGGGTCTGCCTGACCGGGATCGCGCCCGAGCTCGCCACCGGCCGGCGCCTGGTGCTGCTCGTCGACATTTCGGACCCCGGCTTCGAGGCGCTCGCCCGCGACCTCAACGCGCGCCAGCGCGCCGGCACCGAGCCGCCGGTCACGGTGCTCGCCGAGATTCCGCCCGAGCGGGGCCAGGAGCTGTTCTGGACCGTCGCCCCGGCATTCGAGTTGCACGACGTACCGCGGGCGCTTCTGCGCCCGCTCTACCGGACGCTCCCGCGCTCCTTCCTGGTCGAGACCGGAAGGGTGACGGCCACCTGGAGCGGCCTTCCGGGCGACCTCGCGGTCGCGCGGGAGCCGCGCTGATCCGAGGGACGAACGCATGACGACCCGCCGTACGCTCGCCGCCGCCGCGCTCCTCGCCCTGCTCACCGCGCTGCCGATCCGCCTCGCCGCCCAGGCGCCGGTGGCCGACGCGCTGTTCAAGGACTTCACGCCCTGGAGCGAATGGAGTCTCTCGGTGGACGGCCGGTCGGCGCCCAAGGCGCGCATCTACTACGCCAAGCTGGCGCAGGCGCTGCTCATCCGCTCGGCCGAGTTCCCCTCCCCGGTGCTGGTCGACCTGTCCGGGCGCACGGTTGCCACCGTCGACCTGATGAAGGTCGCCGAGCGCGGCGACGGCGCCGTCGACCTGCTCGCCGACGCGGTGCTGGCGCCCGCGGGCCGGCTCTCGGTCGGCAAGGAGGGCGCGGCCTTCGAGGTCGGCGGCCGGCGCGGCGAGCTGCGCGCGACGCCGCACCTGCTGGGTGCCCGCAGCGGCGCGGAGATGCTCGCGCACGACGCCTACTACCGCTTCCTCGCCGACCGCTTCCAGCCGGATCCGGGTGCGCTCGAGCGGCTGCGCGCCGAGGCGCGCGACGTGCGCGTGCTGACCTTCTTCGGCTCCTGGTGCCCGCACTGCCGCGACCACGTGCCGTTCCTGCTCAAGACCGAGCAGGCGCTCGGCCGCGCCCGGGTGCGCTTCGACTTCTACGGCCTGCCGCGCGCCGGCATGACCGCCGAGCCCGAGGCCGCGAAGTGGGGGATCACCGGCGTGCCCACCAGCATCCTGGTCGTGGACGGGCGCGAGGTCGGGCGCATTCCCAACGACGGCTGGAGCCATCCGGAGCAGTCCCTGGTCCGCCTGCTCGGCGGCGCCGCCGCTCCGGCCTCGAAGTAGCCGCAGCCTGACGGCTCCCGCTAGACTCCCGCCTTCTGCCAAGGAGACCGGGATGAGACGAGGCCGTCCTGCGCCCCCGTTCGCCGGACCGTGCGCGGCGCTCTGGTTCGCCGCCGCCGCGGCGTTCGCCCAGACCGATTCGCCGCCGTCCGCGGCGCCGCCCGAGCCCGCCGCGGCCGAGGAGACGGTGGAGATCCGCGCCCTCGAGCTCGACTTCGGGCTCGAGGCCAAGCTCCACTACCGGCACAGCGAGCAGCTCGCCAACCCGAGCCCGTTCCCGTTCCCGCCCGAGTTCCTGCCGCCGGGCCAGACGCGCGCCTTCCAGGAGACCGTCAACGAGGGCGGCCACTTCGAGCTCTCGGTGCTCACCCTGCTCGCCGATGCGGTGTGGGGCGACAACCTGGCCGCGCACGCCAAGGTGGACTTCGTCGACCTCTACGATCGCAACCCGACCTCGAGCGACCGCGAGATCGACGTCGACGAGCTCTGGATCCGCTTCGGCAGCGACCCCGCGCGGCTGCCCGACTCGTTCGGGCTCTACGCCCGGCTCGGCAAGTTCGCCCACTTCGAGCGCCAGAACGACCGCCACCTGGAGAGCTACGGCCTGGTCTCGACCGCGTTCAACCGCTTCGAGGACGCCGGGCTCGAGATCGGCGCCGACCTCGGGCGCCACCTCTACCTGCGCGCCTCGCTGACCGCCGGCAACCCGCTCTTCTTCCGCGACCCCAACGCGCTCGCCGGCGACAACGGCACCCCCGAGCAGGACCCACGCACGCACCCGAACCCGGAGCCGGCGCTCCGGACCGGCTTCCCGATCCTCTACGACGCGGAGGTCGAGGACCTCGACCTCGACGGCGAGCTCGAGACCGGCGCCGGGATCGGCGTGCGCTTCGGCGATCCCGACGGCGCCGCCTTCTTCGACCTGCTCGCCTGGGGCTACCGGCGCGAGCTCGCCGACACGGTCGTGCTCGAGGGGACCTTCTACGGCGGCGACCTCGACCTGCTCGACGGGCCGTTCGAGGGCTTCTCGCTGCCCATCTCCGGCCACGACAAGCGCGAGGTCGGCGCCAACCTGCGCGCGGGCGCGGGCGGCCTCTCCTTCTTCGGCCAGTACGTCGCGCAGGAGCTCGCGGGCATGGACCGCACCGGCTACGAGGCCGAGCTCGCCTGGCGCTTCGAGCTGCCGCTGGCGTGGGCAGTCGGCGGCCGGCAGCTCTTCCCGAGCGTCGCGCCCGCGGCGCGCTACTCGCGGCTCGAGCCGGAGTTCGCGGGCGGCTCCGCCCAGTATCCGGCGCCCAGCGTGCGCTGGGAGTGGACCAAGCTCGACCTCGGGGTCCGGCTCGCGATCGTCGCCGGCGTGGATCTGACGCTCGAGTACGCCGACAACGTCCTGACCCGCGCCGACGGGCGCGAGCTCTCCGAGGACGAGCTGCTCGCCACGCTGCGCTTCCGGATGTAGCGCGCGCTCAGGCGAAGACCCGGAGCGGGTCGATGCCGCCGTTCTCCCAGCCGGCGTCGGCGGCCTGGAGGCGGCCGGGCGCGGCGAGCCGGGAGACGCCGAGCGCCTCGAGCGCGGAGGAGAGCTCGAGCGCCCCGGCACCGGCGAGGGCCGCGCCCTGCAGGCGCCCGCGCCAGGGCGCGATCGCCGCCAGCGCGTCGCCGACCACCGAGAGCGCGTGGACGCGCACCGCGCGCAGGCCGGGCGAGGGCTGGAACCGGGCATCGAGGGTGAGCACCACGGTGCCTTCGAGCGGGCCCAGCCTTCCGATCAGGGCGTCGCCGAGCTCCGCCGCGCCGCGCCACTGCTGGACGCGCGCCAGGGCCCCCGGGTCGGGCGGGCCGGGCGGCAACCGGCGGTGCTCGAAGGCGAGGCCGAAGGCGAGCGCCTCGGCGAGCTCGCGCGCGTCGCCCTCGGCGAACACGGCGTGGACCGAGAGGCAGCCGCGCTGGTCGAGCAGCGCCACGTCGCGGGCCAGGGCGCGGCCGACGGCGAGGGTGTCCACGTCGCGCGCCACCAGGGCCACGCTCGCCTTCGGGCCCTGTCCGACCAGCCGGGCGCCCAGCCGCACGCCGAGGCCGGCCAGCGCCTCCTTGCCGCCGTAGGCGAGCACGCGCCGCGCGCCAGCGAGCAGCGCGTCGAGCGCCGCCGGCTCGGCGCCCGGGAAAGAGACCGCCGCGAACGCCTCGCCGAGCGCGGGCTCGCGCCGCGCCAGCGCCGCGACCAGGGCGGGCGCGAACAGCGGCTCCGAGGTCGAGGACTTCAAGGCCAGAGGGCGGCCCGCGACGAGCGCCGGCAACAGGCACTGGGCCGCGAGCCCGGGCACGTTGCCGGCCAGCACGACGCCGTCGAGTCCGGCCTCGACGCGCCGCGGAGCGCGCGTGGCGAGCCGCTCGGCCTCTTCGCCGAGCCAGCCGCCGAGCACGATCTCGAGCGCCTCGGAAAGCCCCTCGGGCGAGAGGCGCGCGGTGGCGACCAGCGCCGGCACCAGCGCGCGCCGCTCCTCGCTCTCGGGGTCGAGCAGGGCGCCGAGCGCCTGGTTCCAGACCTCGAGGCGGCGCGCGAGCGGCACCGAGGCGAGCGCCGCGGCGCCGCCGCCGGCGAGCCGGGCGGCGAGCGCGGCGAGCTCGGGCGGCGTCCAGTGGGCAGCGGTCCAGGCGCCGCCCGCGCCCGGCCCGAGGCGCGCCGGGGCGCAACCGGCGGGCACCGCGAAATCGCGGATCACGGGCCCGATGTTACGCTCGCCGGCGATGAGCGTGCGCCGGGCCCTGCTCTCGTACTACGAGATCCCGGCGGCCGACCCGGACGGCCTGGCCGCCTTCTTCCGCGCGGTATTCGGATGGGAGTCCCACGCCGTGCCCTGGGACGGGCCGCGCTACCTGCGCCTGATGGCGCCCGCCGACTCGCGCCCGCCGGGCGGCGGCATCCTCGAGCGCGCCCGGGGCGGCGAGCGCCTGGTCGACCGCCTGACCGTCAACGTCGACATCGCGGGCGAGACGCTCGACGAGACGCTGGCGCGCGTCGTCGCCCACGGCGGCACGGTCACGTTGCCGCCGACCGTGATCGGCGAGTTCGGCTCCTACGCCCGCTTCCTCGACCCCGAAGGCAACAGCTTCGGCCTCTGGCGGCAGCAGGGCGACGGCGGCTGAGGGCCGCGCGCCTCAGCGCGCGAGCTCCTCGGCGAGCAGCGAGCAGCCGCGCAGGTCGGCGTCGGGGGCGCGGCCGGCGAGGCGGAAGCCGCCCGCCTCGATGCTGCCGAGGTCCTCGGTCAGGACGTGCAGCGCCGAGCCGACGTTGGCGAGGTCGAGGATCGCCAGCAGGCCGGTCGCGCCCGCCGGGAGCTCCGCGAGCGTCGCCGGGTCGAGCGCGCGCACGCGCATCCAGGGCGCGGGGAGGAAGCGCTCCGGGTCGCCGCCGGCGAGCGTCTCCGTGTAGGCCTGGCTGGTCAGCTCGGTCATGCCGTACTCCGAGACCACGGCCCCGGGCGGCACGCCGAGCCAGGTCGCGGCGGCGGCGAGCAGCTCGCCGCGCGCGAGCACCTTCGCGCGGCCCTTGAAGCCGCCGGTCTCGAAGATCGCGCTGCCGGCGGGCAGGCGGAAGCGCAGGTTCGAGCGCTCGAGGAAGCCGAGCAGGTCGGCGAGCGCGAAGGCGCTGGCCAGGATCAGCACCGGCTCGCCCGCGCGCTGGCGGGCGCCGAGCCAGGAACGGCAGGGGCCGATCTCGACCCCGCGCGCGCCGAAGCCCCAGGCGCTGCCCGGCCCGCCGTAGCGCGCCAGCACGTGGTCGACCATGAAGCCGAGCGAGGAGTCGGGCGCCACCGCGCGCGGCGGCACCAGCGCGAGCATCGCCGGCCGGCCGCCGGCGGGCAGGCAGAAGCGCGGGAAGGTGGCGTCCACCGCGGCGCGGTAGAGGTCGGGGAACGGGTGGCGGTGGACGCTGCGCGCGGCGCCCAGCGTGCCGCTCGAGCGGAAGGTTTCGCGCGGCGGATCGGTGGCGAGCTCGACCGTGGCGAACGCCGCCGCCGGCACCATCGGGATCTCGCGCCACGACGCGACCGCGCCGGGCGTGCGCCCCGCGCGCTCGCACATCGCCCGGTAGGGCGCGATGCGCTCGAACTGGTAGGCGAAGGCCGCGAGCGCGAGCCGCTCGAAGTCGGCGTCCGCGTGCGAGCCGCCGTCGACGAAGGCGTGCACCTGCGCGATCAGGTTCACGCGCAGATCCTGCCACGGATGCCGCGGCACGCGACGACGGCCTCGGCGCGCCGGGAGCGCGCGCGGGCCTCTGCTATGCTGCGCGCCGTTTCCTCCGATGCAAGTTCCGAGCGCGCTCCTCCTCGCGGCGTGGTCGCTCGCGGCCACGGTGGCCGGGGCGGGCGCTGCCGCGCCGCAGGCGAGTCCGGCGCGCGCGCCGCAGGCGCAGCCGCCGGCTCAGGCGCCCGCGCCGCCGCCGCGCTACCGGCTCGCCGGGCGGATCGAGCTGACGCAGGACGGGCGGCCGGCCACCGACCGCGCGCTCGATCCGAGCCGCGCCGCGGTCTGGTTCGTGCCCGACGCCGGCGCGGAGCGGCCGCGCCCGCTGCAGGCGGCGATGACCACCGTGCGCAAGCAGTTCGAGCCCGCGGTGCTGGTCGTGCCGGTCGGCTCGACGGTGCGCTTCCCGAACCAGGATCCGATCCTGCACAACGTCTTCTCGGTCTCGGGCCGCAACTCCTTCGACCTCGGGCTGGTGGGCGCCGGCCAGGGCAAGACGGCCACCTTCCGGGAGGCCGGCCTGGTGCGCGTCTTCTGCAACGTCCACCACGGCATGTTCGCGCACGTGATGGTGGTCGAGAGCGCGCACTACGCGGCGCCCGACGGGGCGGGCCGCTTCGTCCTCACCGGCCTGCCCGGGGGCAGGGGCCGGCTCCGTTTCTGGCACGAGCGCGGCGAGGTGGGCGAGACGCCGGTCGAGGTGCCCCGCGCGGGCGAGCTGGTCGTCCGGGCGGAGATCACGCGGCCCAAGGTGCCGCCCCACCGCAACAAGTTCGGCAAGTCCTACACGAGAGGTACCTATGAGTGAAGGGCGACGGGGACTCTCGCTCGCGACCCGGATCTTCCTGGGCACCGCGGCGATCCTGGTGGTGGCGCTCGGCGCCGCGCTGATCTCGGTCTCGACGCTCGGCGGCCCGGTGGCGGAGCGCGCCGCCAAGGAGCGCATCCAGGCCTCGAGCTCGCTGCTCACCGCCGCCGAGCAGCAGCGCCAGCAGCAGCTCCGGCTGCTCGCCGAGAACCTGGCCGGCAGCCCGGACTTCAAGGCCTACCTCGCGGACGCGATCGCCGCGCGCGACCGGCTCTCGATCCTCGACCAGCTCGACGAGCGGCGCGGAGATCTCGGCTACGACCTGGCGATCGTGACCGACCAGTTCGGCGTCGTCGCCGCGCGCACCGACCAGCGCGAGGCCTCGGGCGGCAGTCTCGCGGACCGGCCCCTGGTGCGGCGCGTGCGCGAGCAGTTCGAGGGCGCCGGCGTGTGGGCCGACGGCAGCCGTCTCTACGACGCCGTGGCGACCCCGATGGCGCTCGAGGGCGTGTTCGGCTACCTGATCCTCGGCTACCAGATCTCCGACGTGCGCGCGCTCGAGGTCAAGCGCTCGACCGGCTCGGACGTGGTCTTCGTCGCCGGCGAGGGCGCCACGCCGGTGGCCTCCTCGCTCACCCCGCAGGAGACCGAGCGCGCCCTGGGCGCGCTGCGCCGGGGTGGCGACCTGATCGCGCGCGCCGCGCAGCGCGGCGAGAGCGCCGTGCAGGCCGAGGTCGAGCTCGGCGGCGAGCGCTGGCTGGCGCTGCTGGCGCCGCTGCCCGACGCCGAGGGCAAACCGGTCGGGGCAGTGGTCTCGCTCGCCTCGCTCGACCGCGAGCTGGCCGGCTACCGCAGGATCCGGAACCTGCTGCTCGCGGTCGGCGCCGCCGCGCTGCTGGCCGCGCTCGGCATCGCCTTCCTGCTCTCCCGGCGCGTTTCGAGCCCGATCCTGGCGCTGGTCAAGGCGGTGCGCTCGGCGCGCGGCGGCGACTACGACGTCACCCTGCCGCGCGGCGGCTCGGGCGAGGTGGTGTCGCTCGCCGACGCCTTCAACGCGCTGCTCGGCGAGCTGCGCGAGCGGCGCGACATGGCCGAGTACGTGACCAAGCTGTCGCGCAATCTGCCCGACGCCGGCGCCGCGCCGGGGTCGGCGGCGGGTCGCGCCGAGGCGCGCCGCGCCACGGTGGCGGTGGTCGACCTGCGCCGGTACCTGCGGCCGCGCAACGCCGCCGACCCGGCCGAGGCGCTGGCGCGCATGTCGCGCGACCTGCGCAAGGTCGCCTCGATCGCGGTCGCCCAGGGGGGCCGGCTCGAGGACGTGGCCGGGCACCGGGCGCTGCTCACCTTCGCGGGGGACGGCAGGTCCGACCGCGCGCTCGCCGCCGCGGCGGAGGTCATGACCGCGGTCGCCCAGCGCGAGAACGCCTTCGACGACGCCGAGCGGCCGGCCGTCGCGCTGGTGGCGGGCGAGGCGCTGTCCGGCCCGGTGGCGTGGGGGAGCGGCTCCGATCGCGTGCTGATCGGCCTCGCCCTGCAGCAGGCCGAGGGCATGCTGCGCGAGGCGGAGGAGGGCGAGATCCTGCTCTCGCCGGCGGTGCACGAGGAGGCGACCGGCGCGCTCGGGCGCGCCGGGCTCGACCTGCAGCCCGAGCGCGGGCTGCTCTCCACCCAGGCGCTGTTCCGGCTCGACGCCACGATGGCGGCGCGCGTCGCCGGCCCCGCCCCGGCGGAGGCCGCGGCCGGCTCCGGCCTGGCGACGCTGTCCGCGATCGGGCCCGGGTCGCTGCTCGGCTCGCGCTTCGAGATCCTGGCGGTGCTCGGCTCGGGCGGCATGGGCGTCGTCTACAAGGCGCGCGACCGCGACCTCGACGACCTGGTGGCGCTCAAGATGCTCAAGAAGGAGGTCGCCGGCGACCGGGCGCTGGTCGAGCGCCTGAAGGGCGAGATCAAGCTGGCGCGCAAGATCACCCATCCCAACGTCCTGCGCACCTTCGACTTCGGCGACATCGACGGGGTGCCGTTCATCTCCATGGAGTACGTGCGCGGCATTACGCTGCGCGCCATGCTCGAGCAGTCCGGCCGCCTGCCCTATTCGGCGGGCATCCTGCTCGCGCGCCAGCTGCTCTCCGGCCTGGCGGCGGCGCACGGTCTCGACATCGTGCACCGCGACATCAAGCCGGAGAACATCCTCCTCGATCCGCTCGGCAACGTGAAGCTCATGGACTTCGGCCTCGCGCGCCCGGTCGAGCGCCTGGAGCCGGGGCAGACCCAGGCGGGCTGGCTGGTCGGCACGCCGCACTACCTGGCTCCGGAGCAGATCGAGGGCCGTGACGCCGACCAGCGCGCCGACGTCTACGCCTGCGGCGTGGTGCTCTACGAGATGTTCACCGGCCGGCTGCCGTTCGGCGGCGACAACCCGATGGAGATCCTGATGCACCACCTCAAGGAGGCGCCGGCGGCGCCCAGCCTCTACTGGCCGGACATCCCGCGGCCGCTCGAGGTGCTGCTCCTGCGCTGCCTCGAGAAGGACGCGACGGCGCGCCCGGCGGGCGCCTCGGCGCTGCTGCGCGAGGTCGAGCGGTTGGCGGTCTGACTCCCGCCGCGCGTGATACCTTGGCGGCCGTGATCCGGGTCCTGATCTGCGACGCCACGGGCGGGCTCCGGGCGGGCGGCGAGGAG
This sequence comes from Acidobacteriota bacterium, assembly GCA_017860005.1. GTDB lineage: Bacteria > Acidobacteriota > Thermoanaerobaculia > Multivoradales > JAGPDF01 > JACTMI01. The sequence continues at coordinate 15,188 of JAFNAE010000050.1, forward strand.
CTGCTCTCTGCCGAAGCCGCGCCCGGCGGCTCGATCTGGATCGACCTCGAAGGCACGGAGCCCCGCTTCGAGCAGCTGCTCGCCGGCTGGGGCTTCCATCCCCTCGCGATCGAGGACACCTTCACCCTGCTCCATCAGCCCAAGGTCGAGGAGTACGGCGGCACCATCTTCCTCATCGTGCGAGGCCTCGACTTCAACGAGGAGTGGGACCCGCAGTGGGACGACGTGCGCACCCTCAAGCTGGCCGCCTTCGTCAGCCCGGGGCGGCTGGTCACCCTCCATCGCGCGCCGCTGCGCAGCACGGAGATCGTGCGGCGGCGGGTCGGAGAGAGCGGCCAGGCGCCGCCGGGCGGCGCGCTCCAGGTGCTGTGGTCGATCTGCGACGAGATGATCGACCTGTACTTCCCGGTCGTCGACAAGATCGCGGTCGAGATCGAGAGGCTCGAAGAACAGGTGGTGGAGAACCCCGAGCGCGAGCAGCTCGAGCGCCTGCTCGCGATCCGGCGCCAGCTGGCGACGCTGCGCCGCACCATGCTGCCGCACCGCCAGGTCTTCCAGCACCTCGCCAACTCGCGCGGCAACGGCATCGACGACACCGCGGCGCTCAACTTCCGCGACACGCTCGACAACGTACTGCGCCTGGCCGACGCCATCGACCAGCAGCGCGACCTGCTCACCAACGTCAAGGACACCTATCTCTCGGTGGTGGCGCAGCGCACCAACGACGTCATGCGCGTGCTGACCGTGTTCTCGGCGATCGTCCTGCCGCTCTCCCTGATCGCCGGCATCTACGGCATGAACTTCGAGTTCATGCCCGAGCTGTCGAAGCCCTGGGGCTACCCCTTCGTGCTCGGATCGATGATCGCCCTGGGCGCCGGCATGCTCCTCTGGTTCCGCAAGAAGGGCTGGGTCTGAGCCGCGGCGCCGCGGCCGGGCTCAGGGCTCGAGCGGCGGGATGCGCAGGACCTGGCCGGGGTAGATCTTGTCCGGGTCCTTGAGCATCGGCTGGTTGGCCTCGAAGATCACCGGGTACTTGCCGGCGTTGCCGGTTGCCGTAGTACTTCTTGGCGATCTTCGACAGCGTGTCGCCGGCGACGACGGTGTGCATCTGCGCTTCGGGCGCCTTCTTCTTGGCCTCGAGCCGGTCGTCCACGCGCGCGATGCCGATCACGTTGCCGACCGCCAGCACGACCTTCTCGCGCTCGGCCTGGTCGTCGACCAGGCCGGAGACGACCGCGGTCGATCCGGTGACCTCGATCTTCAGGTTCTCGACCTGGAGCCCGAGCTCGGCGACCAGGTTCTGCAGCGCCTTGTTGCGCTTCATGAGCTCGAGCCTGGCCGGGTCCACGTCGCGCACCTGCGGCGAGGGCTTCGGTTCGTCCTTGCCGAACACCTTCGCTCCCGCATCCTTGACGAAGTCGAACAGTCCCATGGTCGTCCTCCGGGCGTGCAGGGAGCGCGTAGGAACGCTCCCCGGGCAGGGTATCAGAGTGCCCGGGGCAGGTCGCGGAAGAAGCTGCGCGCGGCCTCGTCGGGCTCCCCGGCGAGGCCGGCGACGTCGCCGTCGCCCGGCAGCCAGTCCGCGGGCAGGCGGTCGGCGTACGGGCGGTCGAGGAAGCGCCGGTCGAAGAGCGCGATGACGCCGGCGTCCTCGGCCGAGCGGATGAGCCTTCCTGCGGCCTGCACCACGCGCGTCATGCCGGGCACCACGAAGGCGTACTCGAAGCCGCGCTCGAAGCGTTCCTCGTAGTAGGCCTGGAGCAGGCGCTGGTCGAGGGTCGGCACCGGCAGGCAGGGCCCGACCACCGCCACCGCGCGCAGCGTGTCGCCGGGGTAGTCGACGCCCTCCGCGAACACGCCGCCCGCCACCGCCACCAGCAGCACGTCCCCGAGCAGGGCGCCGCGCAGCGCCTCGAGTAGCGCCTCGCGGTCGCGCTCGGTGTCGGTGCGCTGCTGGACGAGCACGCGCTTGCTCGCGGGCTTGACGTGCGCCACCACCTCGGCGAGGAACTGGAAGCTGGGGAAGAGCGCCAGGCAGTTGCCGGGCACCGCGTCGGCGAAGCGCGTGAGCCGCGCGCCGAGCCGCGGCGCCTGGGCGGAACGCTCGCGGAAGACGGTGGCGACCGAAGCGTCGACCACGACGCGGCGGCGCTCGGGCGGGAAGGGGTTGGGCACCGAGACCGACACCGTGCGCGCGCGCTCGAAGCCGAGCAGGTCGCGGTAGAACTCGGGCGGCGAGAGCGTGGCCGAGAGCCCGATCGTGGCGCGCGTGCGGCCGATCACGCGCGCCAGGTGGGCGCTCGGGTCCTTGCACAGCACGCGCAGCAGCCGGTCCCCGCCGCGCCGCTCGGCGAGGTGCGCGAAGGCCTCACCCGCGAGCGCCAGGCCGTCGAGGAAGCGCAGCAGGTCGAAGTAGAGGCCGACGAACGGATCCTCGGCGCGGAAACTCTTCGTCTCGCGCTGGTGCTCGAGGTAGGCGACGAAGGCCTCGTCGAAGGCGGGTCGCTGGGCGAGCAGCGCCTCCTCGGGCAGGCGGGTCTCGAGCGCGCCGTCGCCCTCCGGGAGCTCTGCGAGCGCCGAGTCGGCCTCGCGCTCGACCAGCTCGGCGAGCTCGAGGGCGGCCGCCTCGATCTGCCGGTGCACCGGCCCGCCGCCCCGCGCCGCCGATTCGGCGGCGGCTCGCGCGGCGGCGGCCGAGAGCTCGGGCGACAGGTACCCGCGCCCGCGCTCGACCAGGTTGTGGATCTCGTCGATCACCAGCACGGTGTCGGAGAGGTCCGCCTCGGGGCCGAAGTCGGCGAGCGCCACCCAGGGGTCGAAGGCGTAGTTGTAGTCGCCGACCACGACCTGGGACCGGCCCGCCAGGTCGAGGCTGACCTCGAACGGGCAGACCTCGGCCTGCGCGGCGGCCGAGAAGACCAGGTCAGGCTCGAGGACGGCCTCCTCGTCGAGCAGACGGGGCACCACGCCGGAGGCGGAGAGCTTGCCGTAGTAGTCGCGCGCGAACGGGCAGTAGTCCTCGTGGCAGATCACCTCGCCGTTGGCGCACATGCGCGACTTGGCGCGCAGGCGCAGGGCGTGGAAGCCGGCGCCGGGGGCGAGCAGGCGCAGGACCCGGGTGGCCATCTCCTGCTGCAGGTTCTTGGCGGTGAGCACGAACAGGCGCTGGTCGCGCGCCAGCGCGAAGCGCAGCGCCGGCCACAGCGCCGCGACCGTCTTGCCCAGGCCGGTGGGCGCCTCGAGCAGCAGGTGCGTGCCGCCCTCGAGCGCCGCCTCGACGGCGGCCACGATCGTGTCCTGGCCGGGGCGCAGCTCGCCGTGCGGGAAGGCCAGCACGGCGGCGGCGCTGCGCCGGTCGGCGCGCGCACGGCGCTGCTCCTCGTGCTCGCGCAGGAGCTGGTTCAGGCGCCTGCGGACCTGGCTCTCGAGCGCCTCGAAGTCGGTGTCGAGCTCGATGCGCTCGAGCGCGTCGGAGCCGATCGCGATGAGCACGAGCTCGGCGCGCACGGGAGCCGCTTCGATCCTGGACAGCATCCAGGCGTAGAGCCGGGCCTGACGCTCGTACAGGTCGCGCAGCGCGGCCGAGAGCTGCCCCTCCCGGCGCACCGACTTGATCTCCTCGACCACGAGCGTGCCGTCGCCGGAGCGGCGCAGGCCGTCGAGGCGGCCGGAGAGCACCACCTTCCAGCCGCGGTGGTCGAGCTCGGCGCGCACCACCAGCTCGCGCCGGTACGTTGCGTCGGAGGCGAGCGCGGCCTCCTGGTAGCGGCCGTGGATCGCCTGGCCGAGCCAGAGCCGTTCGTAGCCGCCGCGGTTGCCGAAGCCGATCGAGCGCGCCAGCTGCGGGTCGAGCAGGTCGGCGACCGAGAGCTCGAGCGTCAGCGTGTCGGAGTCGAAGCGCGGCGGCATCGGCCGAGCAGTCTACCCGGCGGCTCGGTTGCGGGTGCGGTGGCCGTCGGATACTCTCGCGCGGGTTTTCCGACCGCCGGCCAGGAGCGACCGATGATCGAGCGCATCGCGTCTTTCGCGGGACTCTTCGCGATGATCGGCATCGCCTGGGCGCTGTCCGTGGACCGCCGGGCGATCAGGTGGCGCACGGTGGTCGTCGGCACCGCGCTGCAGGTCGTCTTCGCGCTCGTCATCCTGCGCACCGAGGTCGGCCGCCAGGTCTTCGACTGGATCGGCACCGTGATCACCCGCTTCCTCGACTTCACCGACGCCGGCGCCTCCTTCGTCTTCGGCGAGAAGTTCAAGGAGTTCTACTTCGCCTTCAAGGTCCTGCCCACGATCATCTTCTTCTCGAGCTTCATCACCATCCTCTACTACCTCGGCATCCTGCAGTGGATCGTGCGCAAGTTCGCGATGATCATGGTGCGCTTCATGGGCACCTCCGGCACGGAGTCGCTCTCGGCCTCGGCCAACATCTTCGTCGGCCAGACCGAGGCGCCCTTGCTGATCAAGCCCTACGTGTCGACCATGACGAATTCGGAGCTGATGGCGGTGATGACCGGCGGCTTCGCCACCATCGCCGGCGGGGTGATGGCGGCCTATGTCGGGATGGGGGTGCCGGCCAAGCATCTCCTCGCCGCTTCGGTGATGTCGGCGCCGGCCGCGCTGGTGATGGCGAAGCTGATGTTCCCGGAGAAGGAGAAGAGCCACACCGCCGGCAAGGTGGACATCGAGGTCGAGCGCCCCTGGGCCAACGTCATCGACGCCGCCGCCTCGGGCGCGGCCGACGGGCTGAAGCTGGCGCTCAACGTCGGCGCCATGCTGATCGCCTTCGTGGCCCTGATCGCGCTGCTCGACTGGCCGATCGGCTGGCTGGGCGGGCTGGCCGGATTCCCGGAGCTCTCGCTCAACGTCGTGCTCGGCTGGGTGTGCAGCCCGCTCGCCTGGCTGATGGGGGTGCCGTGGGCGGAGGCGGACAAGGTCGGCACGCTGATCGGCATCAAGACCGCGGTCAACGAGTTCGTCGGCTACGTGCGCATGGAGGAGATGGTCAGGGCCGGCGAACTCTCGGAGCGCTCGGTCGCGATCGCCACCTACGCCCTGTGCGGATTCTCGAACTTCTCCTCGATCGCGATCCAGATCGGCGGCATCGGCGGCATGGCGCCGGAGCGCAAGGCCGACCTGGCGCGGCTCGGCCTGCGCGCGATGGTGGCCGGGTCGCTCGCCTGCTTCCAGACCGCGACCATCGCCGGCTTCCTCCTGTGACGGCCGGCCTCGACTACCCGGACATCCTGCGCCGCGCCACGCTCGGGCTGGTGCGCGAGGTGCTGGAGCGCACGGCGGCAGACGGCCTGCCCGGCGCGCACCATTTCTACCTCTCCTTCCGCACCCGCGACCCCGGGGTCCGGCTGCCGCTGGCGCTGGCGCGCGAGTTCCCGGAGACGCTGACCGTGGTCCTCCAGCACCAGTTCTGGGACCTGGTGGTCGAGGCCGAGGCGTTCGAGGTGACGCTGCGCTTCGGCGGCGCCTACGAGCGCGTGCGCGTGCCGTTCGACGCCCTGACCGCCTTCGTCGACCCCTCGGTGCCGTTCGGCCTCGACTTCACCCAGTTCGTGGCCGCCCAGGCCGCCGACGCCGCCGAGCGCCAGGCGGACGCCGGCGCCGACGCGGCGCAGCCCGGAGCCGGCCCGCAGCCGGCCGGTGCCGGGGGCGAGGCCGCCGACGTGCTGCCGTTCCGCCGGCGCGAGGAGTAGCCGGGGACGCGAGCGAGCCTCGGACCACCCTCCGGAGTGGGCCCCGGCCGGACGGACCGTTCTAGGGTGAGTGAGACGATGCCGGAAACCCGAGAGCCGGAGCCGCCGCCGGCGGCCGCCCCAGGGCCGCTCAGGCCGCACCCGCCGCTCGAGCGCTACTACGCCGACGAGGCCGAACGGCGGCGCCGGGTGGGCGCCTGGTTCGACGCCACCGCGCCGAGCTACGACCGCATCACGCAGCTGATGAGCTTCGGCTCCGGCCACTGGTACCGGCGTCGCGCGCTCCGGCGCGCCGGTCTCGGCCCGGGCGCGAGAGTGCTCGACGTCGCCTGCGGCACCGGCGTGCTGGCCGCGCACGCGCGGCGTCTGGTGGGCTCGTCCGGGCGCGTGGTGGCGCTCGATCCGAGCCTGGGCATGCTCCTGCGCGCGCGCGCGCGCGGCGCCGACCGCCTGACGCGCGGCACCGCCGAGGCGCTGCCCTTCGCCGACGCCAGCTTCGAGCTGGTCACCATGGGCTATGCGCTGCGCCACGTCGCCGACCTGCGCGCCACCTTCGCCGAGTACCGGCGGGTGCTCGAGCCGGGCGGGCGCCTGCTGGTGCTCGAGATCACCCGCCCGGCCTCGCGCGCAGTGCACCGTGTGCTCGCTTTCCACCTCGGGCGCGTGGTGCCGGCCCTGGCGCGGATCGGCCGGCGCGGCGCCGAGGCGCGCGAGCTGTTCGAGTACTACTGGGAGACGATCGAACACTGCGTGGCCCCGGAGCGCATCCTCGCCGCGCTCGAGGAGGCCGGGTTCTCGACCGTCGAGCGCGAGGTCGACCTCGCGGTCTTCAGCTCCTACCGGGGCGTGGCGTGAACGCCAGCGAGCCGGCGCTCGGCGCCGTCGAGCTGAAGGTGGGCGAGCCCGGACCGCTGGCTGCGGCGCTCGCGGGCGAGCACGCGCGGATCCTGCTCGAGGTCGCGTTCGGCGCCGACACCGCCGCGGTGCAGCCGCCCGGAGGACTGCGCCTGGGCGTCCCCAACCGGGCGCTCGGCGGCTCGCCGCCGACCGAGGTCTGGCTCTCGGGGCGGCCGGTCGAGCGCGGCCGGCGCGGCGAGATCGCCTGGGCCGGCAACGGCGAGGCGCTGTTCGGGTGCGTGACGCGCGGGCTCGAGCAGGGCACCGCGGCTGCCACCCGCGCGGCATTCGCCGAGCTGCTCGCGCTCGCCGACGAGCAGGGCTGCCCGCACCTGGTCCGGGTCTGGAACTTCCTGCCCGGCATCAACGACGAGGAGCGCGGCGTCGAGCGCTACCGCCTGTTCAACATCGGCCGCGCCGCGGCGTTCGACGAGCGCTACGGGGAGAGCGAGGCCGAGCGGCGCTTCTCGGCCTCCTCGGCGGTGGGCGCGCCCGGCACCCGGCTGGTCACCTGCTTCGCCGCCGCCGCGTCGGCCGGCCTCCACCTCGGCAACCCGCGCCAGGTGCACGCCTACCGCTATCCCGCCGACTACGGCCCGCGCGCGCCCTCCTTCAGTCGCGCCACGCTGGCGCCCGCCGCGCTGGGCGGGGCGCTCTTCCTGTCCGGGACCGCGAGCGTCGCCGGCCACGAGACGCGTCACGCCGGCTCGCTCGAGGGCCAGCTCGACGAGACCCTCCTCAACATCGAGGCGCTGCTCGGCGCGGGCGCCGCCGGGGGGCCGCTGCCTGGTCTGCGCGACTTCGACCTGGTGCGCGTCTATCTGCGCTCCGCGGCGGCCGTGGGCTGCGTGCGCGCGCGGCTCCGGGAGAGGCTCGGCGAGCGCGTGCCCCTGGTCTTCGTCGAGGCCGACATCTGCCGCTCCGAGCTGCTGCTCGAGATCGAGGGCGTGGCGCTGGGCTGAGCGCCCGGCCCCACCGCCGCGGTCGGGTAGACTGCGCCGCCAGCGGATCCGGAATCTGAGGAGGGAACATGGAGAGCGCCATCGCTCCGTCCGAGCGCGGCGTCGAGGTCGAGCGTTGGCCGAGCGAGCTGCCCCTGTTCGCGCTCGTGCTGGCCGCCTCGCTGGGCCTCTGGCTCCTGCTCGCGCTGACCATCCTGGGCCTCGTCTACGCGGTGCTGATCGGCGTCCTGCTCTTCTTCGCCCACGTCGCCTTCGTCACCCACCTGCGCGGCAGCGCGATCAAGATCGGCCCGGAGCAGTTTCCGGAGCTCCACGCCCGGGTGGTCGAGCTCGCGCGCCGCGCCGGCCTGGCGCGAGCGCCCGACGCCTATCTCCTGCAGGCCGGCGGCTCGCTCAACGCGCTCGCTACCAAGCTCTTCCGCGGCCGCATGATCGTCCTGTTCTCGGACCTGCTCGAGGCGTGCGGCGAGGACCACGCGGCGCGCGACCTGGTGATCGGCCACGAGCTCGGCCACCTGCGCTCCGGGCACCTCGACTGGCACCTCCTGATCGCCCCCGGCATGCTGGTGCCGTTCCTGGGCGCGGCCTACTCGCGGGCGCGCGAGTTCACCTGCGACCGCTGGGGCGCGGCGCTGTGCGGCGACCGCGCCGGCGCGACGCGCGGCCTCGCCATCCTCGCCGCCGGCGGCGTGCACGGACCGCGCGTCAACCTGCGCTCCTTCGTCGAGCAGCAGCGCGACCTCGACACCGGCTGGATGACGCTCGGGCGCTGGCTCTCGGGCTATCCGCCGCTCGCCGCCCGGGTGGCGGCGATCGAGTCCTCGCTCGCGACCGGTGTGCCGGTCTCGACCCGCGGACCGGTGCGCGCGATCCTGATCCTGGCCGCCGTCGTGCTGGTGCCGACCGTGGCCGCGATGGGAGCGGCGGCGCTCTGGATGGCGACCCTCGGGCCGCTGATGAGCGGTGCGGCGGAGGCGTCCGATGCGGGCGGCGCCGGGGGGTTCGTCCCGGTCGAGGACGTGGCGGCCGCGCGCGAGCGGGCGGTGCGGGAGCTCGGGGAGCTCGCTGCGGTCGCGCGCGAGCAGCAGCGCGCGACCGGAGTCGCCGCCCTCGACGACGATCAGCTGTTCGCGGCCTGGACCGTGCTCCGGCCCGGTATCGACTACCCCGTCGATCCCTTCGACGGGCAGCGCTACGGCGTCTACGGCAGCGAGGAGGGGCGGCTCACCCTGTTCAGCAGCGGCCCGGACGGCGAGGCGGGGACCGACGACGATCTCGAGGTCGAGGTCGATCTGGCGGCGGTCCCGGACTGAGCGGCGCCGCTCATCCGGCCGCGATCGCCGCGACCAGCGCGCTGGCGCCGCCGCCCGCCGCCACGGCGAGGGCGAGGTAGACGAACCAGCGGTTGAACCGGCGCAGGCGGGTGCGCGGGTGACGGCGGGCGGCGCGCGCCGCGTCGAGCATGCCCCACGAGAGGTAGAGCAGCCCGGTGAGGAGCGCGGAGAGCGAGCCGGCACCGTCGCTCTGGAGCGCCGGTCCGAGCAGCGCGAGGGCGAGGGCCACGCCGCCGGCCCACACCGCCGAAGCGCGCGCCCAGGCGCCGGCGTAGGCGTGCCCGAGGCCGGGGGTGACGAGCGTGAGCAGCGCCGCCGCCCACGGTCGCGGCGGACGGGTGCGCGGATCGATCTGGAAACGCGGGCGGGCGAGCTCCATCGTCCACTTCAACGGAGTCGGCGGCCGCGCGGGGACAATTGACACGAGGCCCCGCCCCGGCGCACGCTCGCCGGCGGTCGCGTCCGGCTCCGGCCGGGCGGCCGGCGAGAAAGGGGCGGCGATGTCGGATCTCTCGGGCAATGTGGCGGTGGTGACGGGCGCGTCCGGTGCGCTGGGCGGAGCGCTGGTGCGCCGGCTCCTGGCGGCGGGCGTCGCGGTGGCGGCGCTCGATCGCGACCGCGAGCGCGTGCTCGCGGCGCTGGGGGAGGAGGGCGAGCGCTTGTCGGCGCACGGCGCCGACCTCGCCGACTCGGGGGCGGTCGAGCGGGCCGCCGCCCAGATCCTCGCCCGCCACGGGCGCGTCGATCACGTCTTCAACGTCGCGGGCGCGTTCGCCGCCGGCGGTCCGGTCGAGGCGGGCGGCCTCGAGCTCTGGCGCCGGATGATGGACGCCAACCTGCACTCGACGCTCAACGTCTGCCGCGCGCTGGTGCCGGTGATGAAGGGGCAGGGCGGCGGCACGATCGTCAACATCGGCTCGCGCGCCGCGCTCGGCGCCGAGGCCGGCGTGGCCGCCTACAGCGTGGCCAAGACCGCGGTGCTGCGCCTGACCGAGGCGCTGGCCGCGGAGGGCAAGCGCTCCGGCGTGCGCGTCAACTGCGTGCTGCCCGGCACCCTCGACACGCCCGCCAACCGCGCCGCGATGCCCGAAGCCGACGTCGCGGGCTGGGTCGATCCCGAGGCGCTGATCGACGTCCTGCTCTTCCTCTCGGGTCCGGGGGCGCGCGCCGTCCACGGCGCGGCGTTGCCCGTGTTCGGGCTCGGCTAGGCGACCGAACCGGAGCCGGAGCGCGCCAGGCGGGGCTGCACGCCGGGGCCGGAGCCGGTATGATGTGAAATCGGGTCCGGGGCCGGGCCCCTCACGAAATCGCCGGTGTCCAACTTCCCGCGGCCGCTCGCCGCCACGCTCGCCCTGCTCCTCGCCGCCCTGCCGGCGGCGGCCACCGCGCCGGCCGCGCCCGCGGCGAAGCGTCCGGCGGCGCCCGCGGTGCGCGCGGCGGCCACGCTCGATTCGGTGCTGGCGCGCGAGGTCGAGGCCGCCCGGCGCACCGCGCGCGGCGTCGGCGTGCACGTGGTCGACCTGGCCGGCAAGCGCGAGGTCTTCGCCCACGAGGCCGACCTGCCGCGCGTGCTGGCCTCCAACACGAAGCTGCTCACCACCGCGGCGGCGCTCGCCGAGCTGGGCCCCGACTTCGTCTTCGAGACCCGGGTGCTGGTGCGCGGCGAGGTGCGCGACGGGACGCTCGACGGCGACCTCGCGGTGGTCGGCGCGGGCGACCCCAACCTCTCCGGCCGGTTCCACGACGGCGACGCTTTCGCGGTCTTCCGGCCCTGGGCGCGCGCGCTCGTGGCGCG
>JAFNAE010000149.1 GCA_017860005.1 Acidobacteriota bacterium
TCGCCCGGGAGGTACTGGACCTCGAGGCCGAACTGGACCAGGCCGTCGTCGCGAGTCGTCTCGCTGCCCAGGTCCGGCGCGCGGAAATGGGGGTTGCCGAACAGGTTGTCGACGAGCTCGAGCAGGGCCTCGTCGTCCTCGGCTTCGCCGGAGACGCGCAACCCGACGGTCTCGACTTCGCGCTCGCGCGACCCGGCCCTCCTCGGAACGGCGCCGCGGCGCGCCACGGAGGGTGAGAGCTGGCGCACCCGGACTCCGGCCGGCAGCGCTTCGACCAGCCGGTCGAGCAGCAGGTTCCAGGAGAAGGCGCGCTCGGCGATGCGGTGATTCAGGAACTCGACGCGCTCGTTCTCGGCCTCGAGGTCGGCGGCCTCGAGGTCGGCCTCGAGGGTGGCGATGCGCGCGCGGGCCTGGGAGGTCTCGCGCGTCAGCCGCTCGAGCTCGGCCGCCCGCTCGGCGCCGAGCGCGCCGGTCCTCACCCAGGTCGCCGCGTTCCACGCGGTCAGGACGAGAGCGGCGGCGGCGAGCAACAGGGAGATGCGCCGGAGCGGGCGCAGGTTCTCGAAGCGGGCGCGCGCGAGGTTGGGTGCCTGCCAGCTCACCTAGGCGACCTCCCGGCAGGCCGCGCCCAGCAGGGGCGAGAGCTCCGCGACCGGCGTGGCGACCGGACCGGCGAGCGGCAGGTGCGCGGCCTGGAGCGCGACGACGGGGTGGCCGAGGCCCGCTTCGAGGACGCCCTTCCAGAACGGCTCGACCGCCGCCGGCGCCGCCAGCAGCACCGCGGACAGGCTCTGGCCGGAGAGGCGCTCGGCCAGGAAGGTCCGCGTCAATCGCAGCTCGGACGCCACCAGCCGCGCGCGGTCCTCGTCGGGGAGCCCCTCGGTGAAGCTCTTCTGCCGCCAGACCACCGGCGCGCCGTCGCGCGCGAAGACGACCACGAAGCCGTCGGGCTCGACCGAGGCGAGCGCGGCGAGGCCGGGCAGGCGGCCGTGGGCAGCGAGGCCGTCGAGACGCGCCAGCGAGGCGTTGGTGATCTGGCCGAGCCGCACGCCGCGCGCAGCGAAGGCCTTCTCGAAGGCACCGCACACGACCTCCGCCGCGAGCAGCACGAGCGCGCGCAGCGCCTCCTGCTGGCCGGCGAGCCGCTCGATCGGGGCGGCCGCGATCCGCAGCTCCTCGGCCCGGAACGGCACCAGCTTGCGCAGGCGGAAGCGGAGCACCTCGAGCGCCAGGTCGGGCGCGCCCGGGAGCTGGTCGAGCTCGAGCGTCATGCCGCGGGCCCAGGCGTCGGGCAGCACCAGGGAGGCGCGCTGCGGGTGCGCCGAGACGCGGGCGAGGAGCGCCGCGACCGCGGCCTCGAGCGCGGGCGGGTCGTTGACCGGACCTCCCAGCGTCCCGCCGGCGAGCGCGGTCTCGGGCAGCGGCACCGCGTGGTAATCGCGCAGGTGGAACTCCCGTCCGTCGCGCCGGAAGCTGGCGAAGGCGAGCTGGCGCCGACCCGCCGCGAACACCGCGGGCGGCACGGAGATGGGCGCGAAGCCGAGCGCCCGGCTAATCCACGAAGGTGAAACGATTGATCTCACGGAGAGTGGTCTGGCCGAGCAGGGCCTTTTCGAGCGCGGTTTCGCGCAGGAAGCGCATGCCTTCCTCCTTGGCGGCGCGCCGGATCTCGGACCCCGGCCGGCGGTCGAGGATCAGCTCGCGGATGCGGTCGGACAGGTCGAGCAGCTCGGACACCGCCAGCCGTCCGAGGAACCCGGTGCCGTTGCACTCGAGACAACCGCTGCCCTCGTAGAAGACGTGGTCGCCGTAGACGCGCGCCGAGAGGCCGGACTCCTCGAGCAGCTGCTCGCCGATCTCTGCGGTGCGCCGGCAGTGCGGGCAGATGCGGCGCACCAGGCGCTGCGCGAGCACGCAGTTGAGCGCCGACACGAAGTTGAACAGGTCGACCTTCATGTTGAGAAAGCGGCCGAGCACGTCGATGACGTTGTTGGCGTGCACGGTGGTGAACACGAGGTGGCCGGTCCGACCATGATCTTGTCGGGGTCGTGGCGGAGGATCGACCGCAGGCCACGCGCGAAGGTCAGTCCCTTCTTCTCGTTGACCGGGATCTGGGTGATGCCCTTGAGCTGGTACTCGACCGGGTCCTCGATGGTGATGATCTTGTCCTCGGGGGACTGGATCTCGGAGAGGGCGGCGTAGAGCGTGGTGGTCTTGCCGCTGCCGGTCGGCCCGGTGACGAGCACCATGCCGTAGGGCTCGCGGATCGCCTTGCGCAGCTTCTTCATGGTGTCGTCGTCGAAGCCGAGCACGTCCAGGCGCAGGTTCCTGAACTCGGCCGACAGCGACTCCTTGTCGAGAATCCGGATGACGCAGTCCTCGCCGTGAACGGTGGGCAGGATCGAGACGCGGAAGTCGATGGTGCGCCCGCGCAGGCGCAGCTTGAAGCGCCCGTCCTGCGGGACGCGCTTCTCGGCGATGTCGAGCTCGGACATCACCTTGAGACGGCTGATGATGGTCAGGTGGTGGCGCTTGTCGATCGGCTCCATCGCCTGGTAGAGCACGCCGTCGATGCGGTACTTGACGATCACCTCGTTGTCGCGCGTCTCGATGTGGATGTCCGAAGCGCGGCGCTGGATGGCGTTGAGGATGGTCGAGTCGACGAGCTTGATGATCGGCGAGGCGTCGGCGGTGATCCTGTCGAGGGAGAGCACCTCCTCGCCCTGGTCGTCCTCCTGCACGAGCTGGATGCGGAACTCCTCGGTCGCCTCGTCGAGGACGCGCTGAGTCGACTCCGACTTCTGCAGGATCTCGTCGAGCGCGGCGGGCTCGGCGACGCGGATCTCGAGCGGCGAGCCGAGCAGCAGCTCCAGCTCGTCGACGCGCGCCACGTCGGTCGGCTCCTTGAGCGCCACCGCGAGCCGCCCGGGCAGGCGCTCGAGCGGCACGAAGCCGTAGCGCAGCATGAGGTCGAACGGGATCGAGTGGAACAGGTCGGTGTCGATGCGGGCGTGGGCGAGGTCGATGAACTCGAGGCCGTGCTCGCGCGCGAAGCCCTGTGCGCGATCGCGCTCGGCGGCGCGCCGGACGGTCGGGGCGGCCAGCGCCTCGGCGGGGTTGGTCACGCTGTCCACGTCGTCCATCCTATCGGGGGCGCGGCGCTCACTTGACCTGCCCGAGCGCCGAGAAGATGGGCAGGTAGACGGAGGCGAGCAGGATCGCGATCAGGCCGCCCACCACGATCAGCATGATGGGCTCGATCAGCGTCAGGAAGCGCTGCATGCGCGTCTCGACCTCTTCGTCGAAGAACTCGGAGACGTTGGAGAGCATCTGGTCGAGCGAGCCCGTGGCCTCGCCCACCTCGACCATGTCGAGAGCGAGGTCGGGGACCACCCCCGTCTCGCCGAGCGCGGTGTGGAGCGCCTGTCCTTCGCGCACGCGCGGGATCGACGGCTCGAGCCGCGATCGGATCCAGGAGTTGCCGATGGCGCGCGTGGAGATCTCGAGCGCCGGCACGAGCGGCAACCCCCCGGCTAGAAGAGTGGCGAGCGAGCGGCAGTATTCCGAGAGCGCGAAGCGGTGGAGCGCGACGCCGACGAACGGCGTGCGCAGCCGCAGACGATCGAAAGCCAGGCGCCCGCGCGGGGTGCCAGCCCAGCGCCGGCCGACGATCAGGCCGGCGGCGGCGGCCGCAGCCAGCAACACGGCCTGGTCGCGCAGGAAGCCCGAGACGGCGAGCGTGATGCGGGTCAGGCGGGGCAGCTCGTGCAGGTCCATGTCGCGGTAGAACTTCTCGAACTGGGGCAGCACGAAGACGGTCATGACGGTGAGCAGCACCGCCGAGACGCCGATCAGGAAGGTCGGGTAGACGAGCGCCGCGTAGATCTTCTTGCGCGAGTCGAGCAGCAGGCGCAGGTAGCGCACGAAGCGCCGCACCACCTGCTCGAGCTCGCCGGTGCGCTCGCCGGCCTTCAGGCTCGAGGCGTAGAGCGGCGGGAAGGCGTCGCCGAACTCGCCGAACGCCTCGGAGAGCTCGACGCCGCCCTTCACGCGCTCGCGGACCTGGACCAGGATCGCCCGGAAGTGGGGCTCGCGCTGGCGGTCGGCGAGCAGCTGCAGGGCCTGGAGCAGGGGCAGGCCGGCCTTGAGCAGGGCGGCCAGCTCCTGGTTGAAGACCAGCAGGTCGGGGAGCTTGACCCGGCGCGGCCGGGGGGCGAGCCAGGCCGGACGCAGGCGCCCGGAGCGCGCCCGTTCGATGCCGAGCAGAGCCAGACCCTCCCGGTCGAGCTCGGCGCGCAACGCCCGCTCGTCCGGGGCGGAGCGGCTCTCGCGCCGCACCCGTCCGTCGGGGGTGCCGAGGTGGCAGACGAACTCCATCGTCAGCGTCGCGCGAAGGGGCGGGAGGTCCGGTTCGAGGTCCGGGTGGACACGGGCAAGTCCTTGAAAGACCGCATTATACTGGCCGCCACGCGCGGATGTGGTGGCTCTATCAGACGCTCTACCTGCTCGCCCTGCTGGGCGCCGGGCCGGTGTTGCTGGCCCGGCGGGGCCGCCACTACCTCACCACCCTCGCCGGCCGCCTGGGCGCCTTCGACGGCGAGCCGGTGCGCAGGGGGCTCTGGATCCATGCCGTTTCGGTCGGCGAGACGGGCGTGGCCACGACCCTTGCAAGAGCCCTTCCCGCCGCGCTGCCGCTGGTCGTGACGACCATCACCCCGACCGGGCAGGAGCGCGCCCGCGCCGCCCTGGGCGGGCGCGCCGCGGTCGCCTACCACCCCTTCGACCTCGCCTTCGCGGTGCGCCGCTTCCTCGGCCGCTTCGAGCCCGGGGCCCTGGTCCTCTGCGAGGGGGACCTGTGGCCGCTCGCGCTGCGCGAGGCGCGCCGGCGAGGCCTCCCGGTGGCGGTCGTCAACGGGCGCATCTCGGACCGCGCCTACCCCCGCCTCGCCCGCTTCCGGCCGCTGGTCGCCCGGTTGCTGCTCGAGCGCATCGACCGCTTCGGCGTCCAGACCGAGCGCGACCGCGAGCGGCTGATCGCGCTGGGCGTCGCGCCGGAGCGCGTGGTGGTGACCGGCAATCTCAAGTTCGAGGCGCCCGAGCCGCCCGCGCGGCCGGAGCTCGAGGCGCGCGTGGCCGAGCTGGCGGCCGGGCGTCCGCTGCTCGTCGCCGGCTCGACCATGCCCGGTGAAGAGGGGGCGGTGCTCGACGCTTTCGCCGCCGCGGGCGGCGGCGAGCGCGCCCTGCTGGTCGTCGCGCCGCGCCACCCGGAGCGCTTCGACGAGGTCTGGGACCTCGTGCGGCGGCGTTTCCCCGGGGCCGTGCGCCGGAGCTCGTCGCCGCTGGCCGCGCCGCCGGTGCTCCTGCTCGACACCCTGGGCGAGCTCGCCGCCCTCTATCGGCGGGCGCAGGGGGCGTTCGTGGGCGGCACCCTGGTCGCCACCGGGGGCCACAACCCGATCGAGGCCGCGCGCTTCGGCGTGCCGGTGGCGGCCGGGCCTTCGATGGAGAACTTCCGCGAGATCGCCGAGGCCTTCGACGGCGCCGACGCCTGGCGCCGCGCGCGCGACGCGGCGGGGCTCGGTCGCCTGCTGCGCGACTGGCTCGACGAGCCGGCCGCCGCGGCCGCCCTGGGCCGGCGCGGCGCCGACCTGGTCGCCGCTCACCGCGGCGCGCTGGGGCGCACGCTCGCCCTGCTCGAGCCCCTGCTCGCCCGGCTCGAAGCGCCGTCCGGGGGGCCGCGCGCGTGAGCTCGAGCCCGCCCGTCTCGCCGCGGCCGCCGCGCTCGCCCTGGCAGCTGGTCTACGGCGCGGTGCTCGCGGCGCGCCGGCGCCGCCTCGCCGCACGTGCCACGCGCGCGCCGGGGCCGGTCGTCTCGGTGGGCAACCTGCACTGGGGCGGCGGCGGCAAGACGCCCTTCGTCCTGGCGCTCGCACGCCACTTCTCGGAGGCCGGGCTGCGGGTGGCGATCCTGTCGCGCGGCTACCGACGCACCAGCCGCGGTGCCCGCGTCGTCTCGCGCGGCAGCGGTCCCGAGCTCGAAGTCGCCGCCGCCGGCGACGAGCCCTACGAGATGGCCGTCGAGCTGCCGGGCGTGGCAGTGGTGGTGGGCGAAAGCCGGGCGGAAGCCGCGCGCCTGGCGGCGGCCTCGCTGGCGCCCGCGCCCGACCTCTACCTGCTCGACGATGGCTTCTCGCACGCCGCTCTGGCGCGCGACCTCGACCTGCTGGTCTTCCCGGCGGACGACCCGTTCGCAGGCGGACGCCTGCTCCCCACGGGCCGCCTGCGCGAGCCGCTCGCCGCCGCGCGCCACGCCGACGCCGTGGTGCTGACCGGGGCCGACCCGCGCGAGGCCGACGCCGGCCGCCGGCTGGCGGCGGCGCTCGCTCCGCACGGATTCGCGGGTCCCGGCTTCGCGAGCGTGACGGAGGTGGCCCCGCCGCGGCTGCTCGCGGGCGACGTCGCGCTCGCGCCCGGCACGCCGGTGGCCGCGGTGGCGGCGATCGCGCGGCCGCGGCCCTTCTTCGCCGCCGCGCGCGCGAGCGGCGCCACGGTGGTGGCCGAGCTCGACTTCGCCGACCACCACGGCTTCAGCGAGCCCGATCTGCGCGCGATCGAACGGCGGGCACGCGCGGCGGGCGCCGCGGTGGTGCTGACCACCGGCAAGGACCGCGCCAAGCTCGAGGGCCGCCTCGAGATGCCGCTCGCGCTGCTCGCCGTGGTGGCGCGTCCCGAGCCCTCGTTCTGGGTCTGGCTCGACGAGCGCCTGGGCCGCTCGGCGCGCCGGGAGGAGCCCCGGCCGTGAAGGGGGCGCCGGTGCGCCACGCGCTCGAGTACGCCCTGGCGCTGCCCGTCCTGGGGCTGGTCGCGCTGCTGCCCCACGGCGCGGTGCGCCGCCTGGGGGGCGCCCTCGGCGCGGCGGCGGGCCTGGTGGATCGGCGGCGCCGGGCGATCGCGCTCGAGAACCTGGCCGCCGCGCTGCCCGAGCTCGACCGCCGCGCGCGCGAACGGATCGTCGGGCGCTGCTTCCGCCACTTCGGCGCCGCCTTCCTCGACGCGCTCTCGGCGCGCCGCTTCGACGCGCCGGAGCTGTGCCGGCGCGTGACCTGGGAGGGCTTCGAGCACCTCACCCAGGCCGAGGCCGCCGGGCGCGGCGTGATCGTGCTCGCCGCCCACTTCGGCAACTGGGAGGTCGTCCCGGCGGCGCTCGCCGCGACCTGGGGACCGATGGCCGCGGTCGGGCGCCCGGTCGACAATCCGCACGTGGACCGGCTCGTCCAGGGCGTGCGCACGCGCTTCGGCAACCGCTCGCTCGCCAAGCGCGGCGCGGTGCGCGAGATGTTCCGCGTGCTCGCCGGCGGCGGCCGCCTCGGGCTGCTCATCGACCAGCGCGTGCGCGCCGAGGAGGCCCTCGACGTGCCGTTCTTCGGCCGCCCGGCGCTGACCAGCCCGGTGGTGGCGCGCCTCGCCCTGCGCACCGGCGCGCCGGTCGTCCCGGTGGCCGGCTACCACGAGCCGGGCGGCCGCTACCGCATCGTGTTCGAGGCGCCGCTCTGGCCCGCGGGCGAGGACGACCCCGCGACCACGCTCGCCTTCACCCGCCGCTGCCTGGAGGCGAGCGAGACGGCGATCCGCCGCCACCCCGAGCAGTGGCTCTGGCTGCACCGGCGATGGAAGCACTGAGCGCGCCGCGCACGCTCGTCGTCGCCCCCAACTGGGTCGGCGACCTGGTCATGGCCGAGCCGGTGTTCGCCGCGCTCGCCGCCTCCGGGCGCGAGCTCGGCGTGCTCGCGAAGCCGGGCCTCGCGGCCCTGGCCGAGCTGCTGCCCGGTGTCGCCCGCGTCGTGCCGCGCGCCGAGCGCGACGGCGAGACCGCGGCGGCGCTCGCGGGCGGTGGCTTCGCGGAGGCGGTCGTGCTGCCCCACTCGTTCCGCGCCGCGAAGCTCGCGCGTGCCGCCGGGATTCCCCGGCGCTACGGCTACCGCGCCGACTTCCGCGGCCCGCTGCTCGACCCCGCGGTCGCGCGTCCGCGCGGTCGCCGCCCGCAGGTCGAGGACTACCGCGAGCTGCTCGCCGCCATGGGCGTGGCGCCGCCCGCCTCCTGGGTGCCGCGCCTGGCGCTGCCCGCGGCGCTCCTCGCGCGCGGGCGCGAACGGCTGGCTCGCGCCCGCACCCCGGCCGGAGAGGGGCCGCTGGTCGGCCTCTTCCCGGGCGCCGAGTGGGGACCTTCGAAGCGCTGGCCGATGAAGTCGTTCGCGCGCCTGGCGGTCGAGCTGCGGCGGCGCCTGCCGGCGGCGCGCGTGGTGATCGTGGCGGGACCCAAGGAGGTCTGGCTCGCGGTGCGCGTGCACGAGGAGAGCGGCAAGCTGCACCCGGTGATCGGCCCCGACCTCGACCTCGCCGGGCTCGCCGCGCTGCTCGCGCATCTCGACGTGCTGGTCACCAACGACTCGGGCCCGATGCACCTGGCGGCGGCGCTCGGCGTGCCCACGGTGGCCCTGTTCGGCCCCACCGACTCGCGCCGCACCGCGCCGGCCGGCGACGGCCACGAGGTCCTCGACCGGCACCTCTGGTGCTCGCCCTGCTTCCGGCGCCACTGCCCGCTGCTCCACCACCGCTGCCTGCGCGGCATCGGGGTCGCGGAGGTCGCCGACGCCGCCGAGGGGATCCTCAACGCCCGC
>JAFNAE010000001.1 GCA_017860005.1 Acidobacteriota bacterium
GCCGGGCGGCGCCCAGACACCCGCGGTCCAGGTCTCGACCGCCCCGTCCGCCGAGATGCCGGCCGCGGAGCTGCGCATCGAAGGGGGCCAGATCCTCCTGTCGGTGGACGAGGCGGTGGCGCTCGCCCTCGAGCGCAACCTCGGTCTGCGCGTGCAGCGCTACGGGCGCCAGCAGTCCCGGCTGCAGGTCGAGCAGGCGATGGGCGTCTACGACCTCGGCCTGGGCGCCGGCGCCTCCGGCTCCCACGACGAGAGCCCCTCGGCCTCGAACCTCGAGGGCGCCGAGGTCCAGAAGCAGGACCGCGCGGGCTTCTCGCTCGGCCTCGAGCAGCTGCTGCCGAGCGGCGGCACCGCGAACGTGGCGTGGACGAACGGCAAGCTGGAGACGAACAGTCAGTTCGCCTCGCTCAATCCGTCCTACTCGAGCGGCTTCGACCTCTCCTTCAGCCAGCCGCTGCTGCGCAATTTCGGCCGCGACGCGACCGAGTTCGAGATCCAGGTCGCGCGCCTGCAGAGCGACGTGGCGCGTGAGGCCTTCCTCGAGCAGGTGGTCGCCACCGTACAGCGCGCGGAGGTCGCCTACTGGAACCTGGTCGGGGCCCGCTACGGACTGCGCGTGGCGGAGGAGAGCCTCGCGCTCGCCCGGCAGTTGCATCAGAACAACCAGATCCGCGTGGACGTGGGCACGCTGGCTCCCCTCGAGCTGGCCTCGAGCGAGGCCGGAATCGCGACGCGCGAGGAGGAGATCATCCGCGCACGCGGCGCGATCGGCGACGCCGAGGACATCCTCCGCTACCTGCTGAACCTCGACGACACGACGACCTGGTCACTGCCCATCGTGCCGGAGACCGAGGTCCGCACCGACCCGATCTCGGTGTCGCTCGACGAAGCGCTCGCCACCGCGCTCGAATCGCGGCCGGAGCTGTCGCGCGAGCGCATCGCGCAGGAGAGCCGCGAGGTCGAGGCGGCGTTCTACCGGCAGCTCACCAAGCCGCGCCTCGACCTGCGCGCGACCTACGGCTTCAACGGGGTGGGCGGAGACGCCCTCCTGCGCGACGACCAGGGCAACGTGATCGGCACCGCGCCGGGCGGCTGGGACGACGCACTGGACCAGATCACCGGCCTGGACTTCCCCGGTTGGTCGCTCGGCCTCGAGTTCGGCTACCCGCTGCAGAACCGGACCGCGAAGGCGCGCTCGACCATCGCCGAGCTGAACTCGGAGCAGGGCCGGGTGAGCCTGGAGCAGACCAGGCAGGCCGTGCAGGCGGAAGTGCGCATCGCCGTCCGCGGCCTCGACACCGCGCGACAGCAGCGGGAGTCGGCGCGCGTCTCGGTCACCCTGGCCGAGAAGAACCTCGACGCCGAACGCAAGAAGTACGACAACGGCCTCTCCACCAGCTTCGAGATCCTGCGCGTCCAGGACGATCTGACGGCCGCGCGCAGCCGGCTGGTCGACGCCGAGACCGGCTACCGCAAGGTGCTGGTCGAGTATCATAAGTCGATCGGAAAGCTGCTCGAGTTCGTGGGCGTCTCGGTCGCCGACTGACCCCTGGGGCTGGAGGTCGAGACGGCCCACAGGTCGTCCAGGAGGAGAGGATGGAGGAGGGCTCCGAGGTCCCGCCCCCGGAGGCCGGAGCGGGAGGCTCCAGCGCGCGTCTGTGCGCGCTCGTCCTCGTCTCTCCGGAATCCGCCTTCCGGGTCATCGCCGCCCGCCCCGTCGTCGCACTGGCGTTGATCCTGCTGGTCCTGGCCGGCGCGCTCGCGGTCGGAATCGGGTTCTCGAAGGTGAGCCCCGAGGACTACCTGCGCTCCATCGAGGATTCCGGGAGCGAGGTGCCGCCGCAGTTCAGAGAGGAACCGGAGCGGATGATGAGTCTGGTGCGCTGGAGCTCGGTCGCCAGCGCGCTGCTCTTCGCCCCGCTCGTCTACTTCGCGGTGGCCGGCATCTTCCTGGTCGTGTTCCGCCTGCTGGGCAGCGAGATCGACTACCGGCGCAGCCTGAGCGTCACGCTGCACGGCCTGCTCCCGCTGGGCGTGGCGGCGCTGGTCGGCATCGTGATCGCGCTCGCGCGCGACCAGGTCTCGCTGCAGGAGCTCCAGGGCGGTGGCCTGGTGATGTCCAACCTGGGATTCCTCGCCGGCGAAGAGACCTCCAAGGCGGCCCGCGCGCTGCTCACCAGCGTCGACCTCTTCTCATTCTGGTCGATCGCGCTGCTCGGCCTCGGCTACCGGCTCGTGGCGCGCGTCTCCCCGGGCGCGGCCTGGAGCGCGGTCGGCGTGGTGTGGGCGCTCGGCGTGGCCCTCAAGGTAGCCCTCGCGGCGGCCTTCTGAATCGGAGAGGCGGGGCGTGAAGCGGAAACTGTGGCTGGGCGCGGGTATCGCGCTCCTGCTCGTCGTCGTGGTGGTCGCGAGCGTGCGCTCCGGCTCCCGGAGCGAGACCGTCAAGGTCTACGCCGCCGGCGTCGCCAAGCGCGGCATCACGCAGACCGTGCGCGCCAGCGGACAGATCAATCCGCGCGTCAAGGTCAACATCTCGGCGCACGTGATCGGCAAGATCGAAGAGCTCCACGTGCGCGAAGGCGACGCGATCGAGGCGGGGAAGCCCTTTCTGCGCCTCGAGCAGCAGGCCTACCTGGCGGCTCGCGACGACGCGCGCGCTCGGCTCGCCATGGCCGCGACCGAGCTCCAGCAGGCGGAGGTCTCGCTCGCCGATCAGGCGCTCCGGCTCACCCGCGCCGAGAGCCTCCACGGCCAGGGTATCGCCTCGAAAGAGGCCCTCGAATCCGCACAGCTCCAGCATTCCTCGGCCGAGCTGCGGCTGCGCTCGGCGCGCGAGGGCGTCAGCCAGGCGCGGGCGCTGCTCGAGAAAGCCGACGACGACCTGCGCAAGACGACCATCTACGCTCCGATCGGCGGGCGGGTCATCGCGCTCAACGCCGAACAGGGGGAGGTGGTCGTCTCGGGCACGATGAACAACCCCGCGTCGGTGATCGGCACCATCGCGGACCTCTCGGAGGTGCTGGCCGAGGTCGACGTGGACGAGACCGAGATCGTCCACGTCCGTCCCGGGCTCGCCGCGGCGGTCGAGGTCGACGCGCTCCCCGAAGTGCGCTACGAGGGACGCGTGGTCGAGGTCGGCAGCTCCGGCTACGCCAAGCCCCAGCAGCCCGACGTCCAGTTCTTCCGCGTCAAGATCCTGCTCGAGCGCCCGGACGACCGACTGCGCCCCGGCATGTCGGCGCGCGCCGAGGTGCGCGTGACCACCCACGACGCCGCCCTCGTGGTGCCGATCCAGGCGGTGGTCGAGCGCCCGCCCGTCGCGCCGTCCTCCGCCGCCGACGCGGTACCCGGCTCCGCCGCCGGCGAGGACGAGGTCCCGGTGGTGTTCGTCGTCGCCGAGCGCAAGGCCCGCCAGCGCGCCGTGAAGACCGGCATCTCGGACACGACGCACGTCGAGATCCTGGATGGCGCCGAGGAGGGCGAGCAGGTGGTGACCGGTCCCTACCGGGCGCTCAAGAAGCTGAAGGACGGCGACGTGGTGAAGGTCACGGTGGAGAAGGAGGAGGGGAATGGCCCTGATCGAGCTCCGCGACGTGCGCAAGGTCTACGACATGGGCGCGGAGAGGGTCCACGCCCTGGCGGGAGTCGACCTCGACCTGGAGCGTGGCGAGTACGTGGCGATCATGGGCCCGTCCGGCAGCGGCAAGTCCACGCTCATGAACCTGCTCGGCTGCCTGGACACCCCCAGCGCGGGGAGCTACCACCTCAACGGCGTCGCGGTCGAGTCGCTCAACGACGTCGAGCTGGCGGCGATCCGGAACCGCGAGATCGGCTTCGTCTTCCAGACCTTCAACCTCCTGGCGCGCACGAGCGCGCTGGAGAACGTGGAGCTGCCCCTCGTCTACGCCGGCGTGCACCGGCGGGAGCGGCGCGAGAAGGCGAGCCGGGCGCTCGCGCGCGTCGGGCTCGCCGACCGGGCGCGCCACCAGCCGAGCGAGCTCTCGGGGGGGCAGCGCCAGCGCGTGGCGATCGCGCGCGCGCTCGTCAACTCGCCGTCGATCCTGCTCGCCGACGAGCCCACCGGCAACCTCGACTCGGCGACGTCCGAGGAGATCATGGGGCTCTTCGACGACCTCCACGGCCAGGGCAACACGGTGATCCTGGTCACCCACGAGGCGGAGATCGCGGTCCACGCCCTGCGCCGCGTGCTCCTGCGCGACGGACGGGTGGTGAGCGACGAGCGTCCCGCAGCGCGCGACGGGGCCTGAGCATGGTCGTCGCCGAGAACTTCCGGATCGCCTTCAAGGCGCTGCGCGCCAACAAGATGCGCTCAGTGCTGACGACCCTCGGAATCATCATCGGCGTCGCCGCCGTGATCGCCGTGGTGTCGCTCGTCCAGGGGCTCCAGTACGTGATCACGAAGGAGCTGCAGGGAGTGGGCGCGACCTACGTCATGGTGCTGCCCGCCCAGGACGACAACCGGGGACCGGGCATCGTCGCACGCCAGGTCCGCCTGACCTGGGACGACGGGCGGGCGATCCTCGACCAGGTACCGGGGATCCGGCTCATGACGCCGCTGATCGGCGGTCGCGCCACGGTCAAGTACCGCGACCGTCAGCACGACCCCGACTTCGTGTTCGGCGTCAACCAGAACTGGCCCGAGGTCAGCAACTACACGGTCGACCGCGGCCGCTTCTTCTCCCGCCTCGATCTCGCCGAGCGCCGCAAGGTCGCCGTCATCGGCCCCGACATCGTGGACGAGCTGCTGCTCGGTCCCGATCCGGTCGGACGCCCGATCTACGTCGGCAATCTGCCGGTGACCGTGATCGGCGTGATGGAGAAGCGGGGCGTCTCGCTCGGGACCGACATCGACAACCTGGTCTTCGTGCCGTTCGACACCGCCCTGGCGCTGTTCGGGCGCAGCGCCGCGGATCAGGTCCAGCTGCGCCTCCAGACCGACAGCGCCGAGGTGGTGGAGCAGGTCAAGGACGAGATCACCCGGGTGCTCCGGGTCCGCCACCGCATCGCCGAGGGCCAGCCGGACGACTTCGAGGTCGTGCTCCAGGACGAGATCCTCAAGACCGTCGGCTCGATCCTGGGCAGCGTGACCGCCGTGGTGGGCGGCGTGGTCGGCATCGCGCTGCTGGTGGGCGGCATCGGCATCATGAACATCATGCTCGTCTCGGTGACCGAGCGGACGCGCGAGATCGGCGTGCGCAAGGCGGTCGGAGCGCGGCGCCAGGACGTTCTGGTCCAGTTCCTGATCGAGGCCGTGACCCTGTCCCTGGTCGGCGGCGGACTCGGCGTGGGGCTCGGTTTCGCCCTCGGCGCGGGGGTCGCCAAGGCGCTGCCCGGCGACTGGCCGGCCGCGCACGTCCCGCTCTGGGCGGTGCTGCTGGCGCTCGGCTTCTCGGTCCTGGTCGGGGTCTTCTTCGGCATCTACCCGGCCGGCAAGGCCTCGCGCCTCGACCCGATCGAGGCCCTGCGCTACGAGTAGGCAGGAGGCATCCCGGAGGTCCGGCTCCGGGGAGCGTTGGTGCCGGAGGTGGGAGTCGAACCCACACACCCGTGAAGGGCGGGGGATTTTGAGTCCCCTGCGTCTGCCATTCCGCCACTCCGGCGTCCGGGCGTAGGATGCCACAGCCGCCCGCGACCCGGGACCGGCCCGGGTCGGACGGTGTCTCCTGGAGAGGTCGTTTGCGCTCCGGTTGCGCCCTCCCAATCCCTTGACGAAAGGCCTCGGTTGGGGTATCCTTGCCGCGCGGTGGTTTTCGTCGCATCTAGTTGTGAACCCGACACTTAGACGAAGGGAGCGCGGCACGTGAGCTTCAAGGTCGGCCAGAAGGTCGTCTACCCGAACCACGGAGTCACCGTCGTCGAGGACATCGCCACCAGCTTCATCGACGGCGCCGAGAGGACCTGCTACCACCTGCGCCTGCTGTCCAGCAATTCGAAGGTCATGGTGCCGAAGGACAATCTCGATCTGGTCGGCCTGCGTCCGCTGTGCGAGCCGCGGGACATCAGGAACGTGCTGACCATCCTCGAGAACGGCAGTTTCGAGGCGCAAAAGGACTGGAAGGGCCGCTACAAGCAGAACGTCGAGAAGATGAAGACCGGCCGCATCACCGAGGTGGCGGAAGTGCTGAAGAACCTCAAGTTCGTCAGCCAGAGGAAGAGCCTCTCGTTCCGCGAGAAGAAGATGTTCGAGCGGGCCCGCCACTTCATCGTCAGCGAGCTCGCGCACGTCAAGGGCATGTCCGAGCGCGACGCCGAGGTGCAGATCGAGAAGGCCCTGACGTCGAGCCTCGCCAAGCGGGAGAAGCTGGCCAGCTGAGTCCGGGCACGCCTCGGGCGCTCCAGGGGCCGCGCTCCCCACCCGGCGCGGCCCCGACTATTTCCGGGGGTCCTCTTTGAATCGAGACCACGCCCTCTTCCTCCTGATCGGCCTGCTCGCAGGCTTCATCGGCGGCTATCTCGGGCACGAGTCGATGGCCGGCGTCCAGCCGGCCCGGCTCGTGCCCGGCGCGCCCGCCCCGTCCGCGCCGATGGGGCCCGGGGCGCCGGCGGCCCCGGCGACGCCCGCCGGCGGCGGTCCGGCAATGGCCGAGATCCAGGAGCTCCAGGCGACGCTCGAGCGCAACCCCGACGACGCCGGCGCGCTGCTCCGGCTGGCGAACCTGAACTTCGACATCCAGCGCTGGGATCGCGCCGCGGAGCTCTACGAGCGCTACCTCGCCCTGCGTCCCGGCGACCCCGACGTGCTCACCGATCTCGGCATCACGCTGCGCGCGCGGGGCGATTTCGCGGGTGCCCTGGAGCGATTCCGGAGCGCGCAGAAGCTGGCGCCCGATCACTGGCAGGCGCGCTTCAAC
Organism: Acidobacteriota bacterium; assembly: GCA_017860005.1. Classification (GTDB taxonomy): domain Bacteria; phylum Acidobacteriota; class Thermoanaerobaculia; order Multivoradales; family JAGPDF01; genus JACTMI01. Next base: position 6,873 of record JAFNAE010000001.1, read on the forward strand.
GAGATCGTCGTGCTGGCCTTCGACCAGCGTGACCTGGAGGGCGCCGAGGCGGCGCTCTCGGAGCTCGAGCAGCGGGCGCCGGGCAATCCGGACGTGAGCCGCCTGGCGGGAGAGGTCCGCCGCCTCAAGGAAGCGGGGGAGTGACCCGCGCGCCCGCGCGCGCCGGATTCGCCGAAGTCGCCGTCCCGTTGCCGCTGACGGGGCCGCTCACCTACTCGATTCCCGCCGAGCTCGTCCGCCGTGTCGGACCCGGCCAACGGGTCCGGGTGCCGGTCGGGAAGCGAACCGTCACCGGAGTCGTCTGGAGGCTGGTCGACGAGGCGCCCGAAGGGGTGACGCCGCGCGACCTCGCCGCGCTCTCCGACCTCGAGCCCGTGCTGCCGGCCGACCTGCTCGAGCTCGCCCACTTCATCTCGGAGTACTACCTGGCGCCCCTGGGCGAGGTCGTGGCCGCCATGCTGCCGCAGGACCTGCCGCCCTGGGGTGACCGCCGGGTGGCGCTCACCGACGCCGGGGCGGTCGCTCCGGCCCGTGACGAGTTCGAGTCGAAGCTGCGCGGCGTTCTGCTCGAGCGCGGCGGAGCGACCCTCTCGGCGCTGTTGCGCGAGTTCGACGAGGAGGACCTCGCGGAGCGCGTCGAGCTGCTGATCGCGGACGGCCGGCTCGCCTCCAGGGAACCGGGGGGACGAGGCCGGCGCTATCTGGCGGCGGTCGAGCGCGCGCCCGGGGAGCTCGCGGAGCAGCTCGCCCTCTGCGGCCGCTCCCTGCCCGGCCGCCGCCTGCTCGAACACCTCGCCGCGCTGGGTCGCCCGGCCACGCTGGCCGAGCTGCGGGCCGAGGCCGGCATCAGCGACGGCGTCGTGCGCCGCCTCGCAGGCCTCGGCCTGCTGCGGCGCTTCTCCCAGCCCGGCCGCCTCACCCTGGAGCGCCATCTCCTGGCCCGCGAGCGCGGGCCGGACGCGGGCCCGGTGGTGCTGCGCGGCGACCAGACTCGCGCCCTGGACGAGCTCCTGTCCGCGCTCGCAGGGCGCCGCTTTGAACGCTTCCTGCTCCAGGGCGTGACCGGCTCCGGCAAGACCGAGGTCTACCTCCGCGCGGCCGAGGCAACGGTCGCGGCGGGCCGCTCGGTGCTCCTGCTGGTGCCCGAGATCGCGCTCGTGCCGGCGCTGGCCCGCGCCGTCGCCGAGCGCTTCGGCGCTCGCTCGGCGGTGCTGCACTCGGGCCTGGGCGGCGCCGAACGGCACCAGGAGTGGGAGCGCATCCGGAGCGGCGAGGCGTCGGTCGTGGTCGGTCCGCGCTCTGCGCTCTTCGCGCCGCTTCCGGATCTCGGCCTGGTGGTGGTGGACGAAGAACAGGACCTGGCCTACAAGCAGGAGACCTCCCCGCGCTATCACGGTCGCGACCTCGCGCTGGTGCGCGCGCGCGCCGCGGGGGCGGTGGCGCTGCTGGTGTCCGCGACGCCCAGCCTCGAGACGCGGCTCGCCGCGGACCGCGGCAGGCTCCGGCGGCTTCGGCTCACCGAGCGAGTCGGCATCGGCCGGCTGCCCGAGGGGCTCCTGGTCGACCTGCGCCAGCAGGGCCCGGTCGGGCGCCCCGGGGAGCTCCTGTTCTCGGAGCCGCTCCTGGCGGAGCTCGACGCGGCGCTGGCAGCCGGGGACCAGGTGATCCTGCTCCGCAATCGGCGGGGCTACGCCCCGATGCTGCTCTGCCGGTCGTGCGGGGAGGATTTTCGCTGCCCCGACTGCGGCCTGGCGCGCACCTTCCACCGGCGCGCGAACCGGCTCATCTGTCACTACTGCGGCGGCTTCGTCGCCGTGCCGGCGGCCTGCCCGACCTGTCGCGCCGAGGCGCTCGATCCGCTGGGCGCCGGTACGGAGCGGGTGGAGGAGGAGCTCGCCCGGCTCCGTCCGGGAACGGCGCTCGACGTCCTCGATCGCGACGCGACCCGCCGGCTGGGGGGCGCCGCGGCGATCCTCGAGCGCTTCCGCCGCGGCGAGACGCGCGTCCTGATCGGGACCCAGATGCTCTCCAAAGGGCACCACTTCCCGGGCGTGGCGCTGACCGCCGTCCTCTCGGCCGACAGCTACCTCGGGTTCCCCGACTTCCGCGCGGTGGAACGCACCTACGCCCTGCTCACGCAGATCTCGGGACGCGCGGGCCGCGGCGAGCGCCCTGGCCGGGTCGTGCTACAGACGTTCCACCCCGAGCACTACGCCATCCGCGCCGCGCTCGACCACGACGACGAGGCCTTCGCGGCGCAGGAGATGCGCTTCCGGGAGATCTTCGGCTACCCGCCGTTCTCGCGCCTCGTGCTGCTGCTGTCCCGCGACCGCCATCGGGAGCGCGCTCTCGACCGGTTGCGCGAGGTCGCCGCGCGTCTCGACGCTCCTGCGCGCGCCGAGGGATTGCGAGTGACGGGGCCCGCTCCCGCTCCCTTCGAGCGGCTGCGCGGAGAGTGGCGATTCCAGTGCCTCGTGCGCGGTCCCTCCGGCAGCGCGGTGCGCCGGGTGGTCGCGGCCGCCCTGGCCGGCCGTGCGCCCGGCGAGATCTCGGTGGACGTGGATCCCTTCCAGCTGCTCTGAGCCGGGCGCGCAACCCGAGGCGAGGTTTGACGCTGTTTCGGCGCGCCTGCTAACGTTCCCGGCTCGATGTCCGTGGAAGTCCCCTTCGAAGAGCCCCTGATCGAGCTCCGCCGCCGCATCGAGGAGCTCGAGGGCTATCCCGCCGGCAGCGGGCGCGAGCGCGAGCTGTCCAGCCTGCGCTCGGAGCTGCGCGAGCGCACGCGCGAGGTCTACGGCGGGCTGAACCGCTGGCAGAAGACGCTCGTCGCCCGCCATTCGGAGCGCCCGTACACCCTCGACTACGTCGGATTCCTCATGGACGAATGGGTCGAGCTGCACGGCGATCGCGGCTTCGCGGACGATCCCGCCATCGTGGCCGGCCTGGCGCGCTTCCGCGGGCGCTCCGTGGCGGTGGTCGGCCACCAGAAGGGTCGGGGCACCAAGGAGAGGATCGCGCGCAATTTCGGGCAGCCCCGGCCGGAGGGGTACCGGAAGGCGCTCCGGGTGATGCGGCTCGCCGAGCGATTCGGCCGGCCCGTGATCACGTTCATCGACACCCCGGGGGCGTTCCCGGGGCTCGACGCGGAGGAGCGCGGGCAGGCCGAGGCGATCGCCCGCAACCTGGTCGAGATGTCGGTGCTCGCGGTGCCGATCGTCGTCATGGTGACCGGCGAAGGCGGGAGCGGCGGCGCGCTGGCGCTGGGGGTGGGCGACCGGATCCTGATCCTCGAGTACGGCGTCTACTCGGTGATCTCCCCCGAGGGCTGCGCGGCGATCCTCTGGAAGGACCAGGAGAAGAAGAGCCAGGCCGCCGAGGCGATGAAGCTCACCGCGCCCGACCTGCTCGAGCTGGGGGTCGTCGACGAGATCGTGCGCGAACCGCTCGGAGCCGCCCACACCGCGCCCGAGGAGACCGCGCGCTCGGTCGGCGACGCGCTCGCGAAGGCGCTCGACGAGCTGGAGCGCCTGCCGGTCGACCAGCTCCTCGCCCGGCGCTACGCCAAGTTCCGCGCCCTCGGCGTCTTCGAGGAAGCCTAGGACCCGTGGCGCTCCGCTGGGTCGCGGCGCGCCTGCCGCCGGCCGCCCGAGAGTTGCACGCGGCGGGGCATCCTCGGCGCCTGGCCGAGCTGCTCGCCCTGCGCGGGGTCGAGAGCGACGCCCAGGCTGCCGCCTTCCTGGCTCCGTCTCGCGAGCAGCTCCACCCGGCGCGCGAGCTGCTCGGGCTCGACGAGGCGGTGACGCGGCTGGCCGACCTCTGCGCGCGGCATCGGGGCGTCGCGATCCTGGGCGACTACGACGTGGACGGCATCTCGGGTACCGCTTTGCTCGCCGCGGTCCTGCGCTCCGCGGGAGCGCGCGTCGAGACCCAGATCGGGCGCCGGCACGAGGAGGGTTACGGCTTCCATCCGGTGCACGCGCGACGGGCCGCAGAGCAGGGCGTGGAGCTGCTCGTCACCGTGGACTGCGGCACCAACTCCCTGGCCGCCGCCGAGGAGGCCGCGCGGCTCGGCCTCGCCCTGGTGGTCGTCGACCACCACATCCCGGAGGGAGCGCCCCCGCCGGGAGCGGTCCTGATCAACCCGCGCCAGGCGGGCTGCCGGTACCCGTTCCGCGAGCTCAGCGGCGCGGGCCTCGTTTTCAAGCTCGCGGTGGCGCTGCTCGAGCACCTGGGACGCGAGGTGCCCTGGCAGGCGCTGCTGCGCATCGCCTGCCTCGGCACCATCGCCGACGTGGCGCCGCTGGTGGGCGAGAACCGGGTGATCGCGGCGCTCGGCCTCGCGGCGCTCGCCAGCACCCGTTCCGCCGGCCTCGCCGCCCTGTTCGAGGAGGCCGGGGTGCGGCCGCCGCTGCGCGCCGTGGACGTCGGGTTTCGTCTCGGGCCGCGGCTCAACGCCGCGGGGCGGCTCGGTGCGGCCGAACCCGCGCTCGAGCTGCTGCTCGAGCGCGACCCGGCGCGCGCGCGGGAGCTCGCCCGTCAGCTCGGCCGCGCCAACCGCGAGCGTCAGGAGCTCGAGGCCCGACTGCTGGAGGAGGCGCGCGCGGCGATCGAGTCGCGCGGCCGGCCGCCGATCGCGGTGGCGTGGAGCGGTGCGTGGCACCGTGGCGTGGTGGGCATCGTCGCCGCGAAGCTGGCGCGCGAGCTGCACCGGCCGGTCCTGTTGCTGGCGGTCGACGGCGATCTCGCCACCGGATCGGGCCGGAGCGTCGCCGCCGTCCACCTCCACGACTTCCTGGCCCCCTGGGCGGCTCGACTGGAGCGTTTCGGGGGACACGCCCAGGCGGTCGGGCTCACCGCCCGCACCGCGAGCCTCGACGCCCTGGCTCGCGAGTGGGAATCGGCTGCGGCGGCATGGCCCGCCGAGCTGCTCGAGGCCAGCCGCCACTACGACCTCGAGCTGGAGCTCTCCGAGGTCGGCGCCGGACTGCTCGCCGACCTCGAGCGAATGGAGCCGTGCGGCGCCGGCAACGAGGAACCGCTCTTCCGGCTCGGCCCCCTGACCACCGCCGGTCCGGTGCGCCGGTTCGGCAACGGCCACGCCTCGCTCCCGCTCGTCGCGAGCGGAGCGGAGGGTCCGGCGGTCGATGCGGTGGGCTGGGGCTGGGCGGAGCGCCTGGACGCGCTGCCCGCGAGCTTCGAGGTGCTGGCGCGCGTCGAGCGCGACCGGTGGCGGGGAGGCGCCCGCCTGCGCCTCGAAGATCTCCGGCCGCTGGGCGGTAGCGCGAACTAGAATCAGATCGATGCCGGTTCCGGGCGAGCCGCGGTCTCCGTTCCGCCGCCTTCGGCGCGCGTTGCTGGCCACCTTCGTGCTGGCCCTGGCGGCGGTGGGGGGGCTCTACGTCCTGGGACGGCCACCGGCTCCGGCAGTGATCCAGGAGGCGCCGGAACCGGCCGTCGAGCCGGCCGGAGGCGAGGCCCGGTCGCGACGCCCGGCCCGGAGCGCCCCGGTCGTCACCAGCGAGGGCTTCGAGTACGAGCAGAGGGTCGGCCAGCGCAGCGCCTTCCGCCTGCGCGGCGAGCGATTCACGACCGACCAGGAGGGCCTCGTCTCGCTGCAGGGCGTGGGGCTGGAGCTCAACCGCGAGAGCGGCGAGGCCTATCAGGTCGAGAGCCGGCGCGCGACCTGGGATCCGGCCACGCGCGAGGCCCGGCTCGCCGGCGAGGTGAGACTCGCGGGCGGCCGTGGGTTCCACCTCGAGGCCGAGCGGCTCGACCTCCTCGAGGGTGGCCAGGCGGTGGTCGCCCGCTCGCCGGTGACCTTCGGTCTCGGGCAGCGCTTCTCGGGGCGTGCCGCCGGCCTGCGCCTCGATCTCGAGCACGATGTCGTGCACCTCCGTGACCGCGTCCGGGTGTGGGGGACCGACGCGCCCGGCGAGAGCCCGCTCGGACTCGAAGCCGACGATCTCGCCTACGAGCGCGAATCCCGAGGCCTGCGGGCGACCGGCAACGTGCTGCTCTCCTCGGGCGCCGACCGGCTCCGGGCGGAGCGCATCGACGTCGCCCTGCTCCCGGACGAGAGCGCGCCCCGGAGCGCGCTCGCCACCGGACAGGTCCGGGGCAGCGTCGATCCCGCCGCGGACGAGGCCGGGGACGCGGGCGCCCTCACCTTCGAGGCCACGCGGGTGACAGCGCTGTTCGGCACCCGGCCCGCGCGCCCGGTCGAGCTCGAGCTGGAAGGCGAGGAGGGCGTCCCGGTGCGCGCGGTCCTGCGCGGCTCGGACCGCGTGCAGCGCGCGCTCCTGGCGCCGCGCGTGAAGGTCGCGCTCGCCGAGGGCCGGACGCGCGCCGCCTTCGCGGAGGGAGGCGTGGATCTGAGCGAGGCGCCCGTGGACGAGCCGACCCGCCTCCTGCGCAGCGCGACCTCGGAGCGCCTCGAGGCCGAGTACGGCGCCGCGGGCGAGCTCTCGACGGTGCGCCTTCTCGGCGCGGTCACGCTGCGCCAGGGCGAGGTCGAGGCGACCGCCGAGCGCGCCGAGTCCGAGGTGGCGAGCGGCCGGGCCGTGCTGACCTCGGCGCGCGAGAGGGTGCGCGTGCGCTCGCCCCGCGGCGAGCTGCGCGCGCCGCGCGTCGAGCTCGAGCGCACCGGCGGGGTGGTCCGGGCGCGCGGAGGGGTCTTCGCGGAGCTCCCGGCCGGGGCCCCCGGCCTCCAGCTCGGCCCTGCCACGGGCGACGGCCGTCCGCCGACCCGCGTCGAGTCGCGCGAGGCCGACGGCAGCGAGGAGCGGCGCGAATGGCGCTTCCGCGGCGAGGTGCGAGGCTCGCAGGGCGACAGCCTCCTGTTCGCCGACGAGCTGAGAGGAACGGAAGCCACGGGCGTCGTGGTCGCGGAGGGCGGCGTGCGCTCGGTCTGGGAGGACCGCTCCGAAGGCGCCCGCCCGGTGCCGACCACCGTCTCGGCCGCGCGACTGGTCTACGATCGGGATGCGCGCGAGGTGAAGTACACGGGGGGAGTCGAGGTGCGACAGGCCGAGCGGACGATGAACTGCGAGACGCTGACCGTGGAGCTCGACCAGCAGCAACGAGCGCGCAGGATGTCCGCCGCCGGGGCGGTGAAGATCGTCGACAGCGTCGCCGGCAGGACCGTGACCGGAGAGAGCGCCGAGCACGATCTCGCGGCGCGCACGGTGCTGGTCCTGGGCGCGCCGGTGGTGTTGTCCGAGGCCGGTGGCGCGACAGTGCGCGGCCGCCGCCTCCTCTACGACCTCGCCGCCGGGTCGGCGCGCATGCTGGCCGAGGACGCGTCGCCGTGACCGACGCGCCTGCCGTGCTGCGCGCCGAGGAGCTGCGCAAGGTCTACGGCGGCCGCGCGGTGGTGCAGGGTGTCTCGGTCGAGATCCGCCCCGGCGAGGTGGTCGGCTTGCTCGGACCCAACGGCGCGGGCAAGACGACGACCTTCTACATGGTGGTCGGGCTCGTGCCGCCGGACGGCGGCAGGGTCTTCCTGGGCGCCGACGACATCACCGGGCTGCCCATGTACCAGCGCGCGCAGCGCGGCATCAGCTACCTGCCCCAGGAGCCCTCCGTCTTCCGGAAGATGTCGGTCGAGGACAACCTGCGCGCCATCTTCGAGACGCTCGATCTGTCCCACGCCGAGCAGGAGCGGAGGATCGACCGGCTGGTGGAGGACTTCAAGCTCACCCGCGTGCGCAAGAGCCACGGTTACATGCTGTCGGGCGGAGAGCGCAGGAGGGTCGAGATCGCGCGCGCCCTCGCCATCAGCCCATCCTTCATCCTGCTCGACGAGCCCTTCGCCGGCATCGACCCGATCGCGGTGCTCGACATACAAGGTATCATCCGACACCTGAAGCAGATGGGAATCGGCGTCCTGATCACAGACCACAACGTGCGCGAGACGCTCAAGATCACGAGTCGCGCGTACATCATCAACAACGGCGAGATCCTGCGCTCGGGCTCGCCCGAGGAGCTCTCGACCGACCCGCAGGTACGCAAGATCTACCTCGGCGAGGAATTCAGTCTCTGACCCCGGCCCGGAATGGCGCTCGAACAGAAGCTCTCCCTCAAGCTCTCCCAGCGGCTCGTCATGACGCCGTCGCTGCAGCAGGCCATCAAGCTGCTGCAGATGACGCGCCTGGAGCTCGAGACCGTGGTCGCCCAGGAGCTGGTGGAGAATCCCGTGCTCGAAGAGATCGAGGAGGGCGTCGAGGAGGAGGAAGCGGTCGCCGCGGGCAGCGCCGAGGCCGAGCCGGCGACTCCGCCAGAGCCCGAGGTCACTCCCGAGATCGAGCCGATGTCCAAGAACGCGCTCGAGGAGACCGGGCTCGACGCCTACCTCGCCGAGGACTGGCCGGACGAGAGCCGGCTGGGGGGCGGAGAGTGGGAGGCGCGCGAGGCCCCGCCGATCGAGAACACGCTGACCCGGGAGCCGGACCTCTACGATCACCTGCTCTGGCAGATCCACCTCTCCGACTTCGCGCCGCGCGAGCGCAAGATCGCCGAGGAGATCGTCGGCAACCTGGACCCGGACGGATTCCTGGTCGCCTCGGTCGAGGAGATCCGCCGCTCGGCGCTCGAGCGGGGAGACGACTGGAGCGCCGAGGAGGTCTCGGCGGCGCTCGACCGGGTGCGTCGACTCGATCCTCCGGGGATCGCCTGCGCGAGCCTGCAGGAGAGCCTGCTGCTCCAGCTCGATCTCGCGGAGGAACCCCAGGACTCGCTGGCGCGCCGCGTGCTGGCGGAGCACTGGGATGCCTTCCTGCGCCGCCAGTACCCGCCGATCGCACGCCTGCTGGGCGTCACGCTGCAGGACCTCGAGCCGGTCATCGAGCGCATCCGCGCGCTCCAGACGAGGCCCGGGCGGGCCTATGGCAACGACCGTCCGCTCTACGTGGAGCCGGACGTCCACGTCATCAAGGTCGGCGACGACTACGTGATCCAGCTCAACGACGACGGCCTGCCCAGACTGCGCGTCAGCCGCGCCTATCGCCGGATGCTCCAGCAGATGCGGGCCGAGGGCCGGCAGGGCGAGGCCCAGCAGTTCATCTCCGAGAAGATGCGTTCCGCGATGTGGCTGATCAAGAGTCTCGATCAGCGTCAACGGACGATCTACAAGGTCGCCGAGTCGATCGTGCGCCAGCAGCGGGAGTTCCTCGATCTGGGGCTGGACTACCTGCGCCCCATGGTCCTGCGCGACGTCGCCGAGGACATCGGCATGCACGAGTCCACGGTCTCCCGCGTCGTCTCCAACAAGTACGTCCATACGCCGCGCGGCCTGTTCCCGCTCAAGTTCTTCTTCCACAGCGGCATCGACCGCGACTACGGGGAGGACATCTCCTCGCTCACCGTCAAGCGCAAGATCAAGCAGCTCATCGAGGCCGAGGATGCGCGCCACCCGCTCTCCGACAGCGAGCTGATGCGCATCCTCAATCGGGAGGGCATCCAGATCGCCCGTCGGACGGTCGCGAAGTACCGGGACGAGTTGAATCTCCCGTCGTCTTCGGACCGGAGGAAGATCTTCTGATCGTGGACTACCGCGCGAAAGGAGAGCCATGAACATCGAGTACGTCGGCCGCCACGTCACGCTCGATGATCGTATTCGTGCCCACGCCGAGCAGAAGCTCGGGCGGATCCTCAAGTTCCTGGCCGAGCCGGTGGAGGTCCATGTCTCGCTCGACGCCGAGAAGCACCGGCAGATCGCCGAGATCAGGCTCAGCCATCGCCACGGCAGCGTGCGCGCCCGGGAGGAGAACGCCGACGTCCTCGAAGCGATCGACCTCGCGGTCGAGCATCTCGAGCGCCAGGCGCGCCGCTCACGCAAGAAGTCCGTGGACCGCCGGCGCCGCGCCAATCGCTTCGCGGCCGAGGACCGCCACTGGCCGTTCGATGTTCTCGAGCGGGAGAGCGTGGGCAAGGGCGCTGCGCCACGAATCGTGAAGTCGTCGCGCCTCGAGATCAAGCCGATGTCGCTCGACGATGCTGCCCTCCAGCTGGAGACTTCCCGCAACGGGTTCGTGGTCTTCCTCGACGCCGAGAGCGAGAAGGTGAGCGTTCTCTACAAGCGCCGGGACGACAACTACGGCCTGATCGTGCCCGAGGTCTGAATGAGGAAGCTCTCGGGGAAGGCCTTGCGCGCCGGCAGCCACGAAGCGGTCGTGGAGACCTCCTTCGTCGAGGTCGCAGAGCTGCTGGGCGAGGAGCTCTCCGACCTGCACCTGACCGTGGTCGCCGGCGAGGCCCACCTCGACAACCGGATCACGCACCCGCGGGTCCAGAAGCCCGGCCTCGCCTTCGCGGGCCACTACTCCTACATCAAGCCCGGGCGCGTGCAGATCGTCGGCGAGAGCGAGCTCGAGTACCTCCGCACGCTCGCCCCCGAGGAGCGCAGCGAGCGTTGCCGCCGCATCGCGTCGATGCCGGTGCCGGTGCTGGTCGTTACCAAGGGCCTCCCGGCCCTGCCGGAGCTGATCGCGGCGTGCCGCGCCGGGCAGGTGCCGCTGCTCGCATCGACGGCGCTCTCGTCGGTCGTGATCAAGAGGATCAGCTATTTCCTGGAGGACCACCTGGTGCCGTCGACGCGGCTCCACGGCACGCTGGTCGAGGTCTACGGGCTGGGCGTCCTCATCCTCGGCACGAGCGGCGTCGGCAAGAGCGAGGCGGCTCTCGACCTGATCACCCGCGGCCACAGCCTGGTCGCTGACGACCGGGTCTCGATCAAGCGCTATCCGAGCGGCGAGCTGATCGGTTCCACCGAGGAGCCGCTCCGGCATCACATGGAGCTGCGCGGCCTCGGAATCGTCAACGTCAAGGACCTCTTCGGCCTCGCGGCGATCCGCGAGCGCAAGTCGATCGACCTGGTGGTCGAGCTCGAGCCGTGGCGGGAGGGCAAGGCCTACGACCGGCTCGGACTCGACGAGACCGTGTACACGATCCTCGACACGCCCTGCCCCTACATCCGCATGCCGGTCGCGGTGGGCCGGAACATCGCGAACCTGGTCGAGATCGCGGCCAGGAACCACGTCCTGAAGCTCCAGGGCACGCATTCGGCGCGCGAGTTCGCGCGCAAGCTGGAGGAGCAGCTTGAGCGGAATCGCAAGGGACGATCGCGCTGAGCTCGTCCTCATCACCGGCCTCTCCGGATCGGGGAAGAGCACGGTCGCCAACTGCTTCGAGGACCTGGGCTTCGCGGTGGTCGACAACCTCCCGCTGCCGCTGCTCGACCGGTTCCTCGCCGATCCCGTCGGTTACAGCGCGGGCCGGAACCGGATCGCGGTGGTCTCGGATCTGCGTGCGCCCGGCTTCGACACCGAGGCGCCGAGGCTCTGGCGCGGCCTCGACCGCACGCGGCTCTCTCCCACGCTCATCTTCCTGGAGTCCTCCGACGAGGCGCTCGTGCGCCGATTCTCGGAGACACGACGGCCGCACCCGCTGGGGACGGATCGGTCGATCCTCGATGCCATCCGCCTCGAGCGCGAGATGTTGGTCGACCTGCGGGGTGCGGCGGACCTCGTTCTCGACACCTCGGACTGGTCGGTTCACGACATCCGCAGCCTCGTCTATCGGGAATTCGGACGCGCGAGCGGGCACGAGCCGGCCATGGCTCTCAGCCTGCTCAGCTTCGGCTTCAAGCACGGCGTTCCCGCCGGGTGCGACCTGCTGTTCGACGTGCGCTTCCTGCCCAACCCTCACTTCGTGGCCGGACTGAGGGAGGCGACCGGGCTCGACGAACCGGTTCTCGATTTCCTCGAGCGGCAACCGGACTTCGAGAACCTCGTCGCCCGGCTCGCCGACCTGCTGGGCTTCCTGCTCCCGCGCTACGCGCAGGAGAACCGCAGCTACCTCACCGTCGGCGTCGGCTGCACCGGCGGCAGGCACAGGTCGGTCGCCGTCGTCGAACGCCTGGCGGACCGGCTGGCGGGCTCGGGCTGGACGGCGCGACGCAACCATCGCGAGCTCGCCCGGGAGCGCGGATGATCTCGGTCCTGCTCGTCACCCACGGACGGCTCGCCGAGGAGCTGCTCTCCGCCGCACGGGTGATCGCCGGCGAGCTCCCCAATTTCCGCGCCCTCTCGCTCGAGTGGAGCGAAGGCATCGACGAGGCACGAGCGCGCATCGCGCGCGAGGTCGGCGCGCTCGACCAGGGCGCCGGGGTGCTGATCCTGACCGACATGTTCGGCGACACGCCGTCCAACGCTGCGCTCGCGCTGCGCGAGGAGGGCAGGGTCGAGGTGGTGACCGGCGTCAACCTCCCCATGGTGGTGCGTCTCGGGTGCACGCGCGTCGAGCGTCAGAGCCTGGAGGAGACGGCGCGCTGGCTGGAGATCAAGGGGCGACGCAGCATCGCGCGCGCCGGCTCCGTCTCCCACGGACCGCTCCCCGGCGGAGACGTCGGCGGTGGTTGAGGAGAGGATCCGGGTGATCAACCGGCTCGGACTCCACGCGCGCGCGGCGGCCAAGCTCGTGCACCTGGCTTCGAGCTTCGCGAGCGACGTGCAGCTCGTCTTCGAGGACGGCGAGGAGATCGACGGCAAGAGCATCCTAGGCATCCTGGGCCGCGGAGCGGCGCAGGGAACCGAGCTCTCGGTGCGCTGCGCGGGCGGCGACGAGGGCGCCGCGCTGGCCGCGATCTCGCAGCTGTTCGCGGGCCGCTTCGGCGAAGGGGAGTGAGGGAGCCATGACCGGACGGGCCCGGATGAAGCGCCTGGCGGGGATGGGGGTCTCCGAAGGGGTCGCGATCGGGCGCGCGGTCGTGGCCGCGAAGCGCGACGTCGAGGTCTTCCGGATCCCGATCCCGGAAGAGGGCATCGACCGCGAGATCGTCCGCTTCCGCTCGGCCTGCGAGGAGACCAAGCGCGGTATCCAGCGCACGCGCAGCAACGTCGGCAAGCTGTTCGGGCAGGAGCTGGCGGCGATCTTCGACGCCCACCAGCTCCTGCTCGCGGACCGCACCTACATCGACGACATCGAGCGGCGCATCCAGCGCGATCGCATCAACGTCGAATGGGCGGTCCATGAATCCACGGTGGCGCTCGCCAAGCGCTTCGCGAAGATCGACGACGAGTACCTGCGCGAACGCGGGCAGGACCTGGAGGACGTGTCGCGCCAGCTCCTGCGCACCCTGCAGGGCATCGCACACCACGAGATCTCCGAGGTCCATGGCGAGGTGATCCTGGTCGCCGACGACCTGGTGCCCTCCGAGGCGATTCGTCTCGGGCGGGCCAACGTGGTGGGATTCGTCGTCGAGTCCGGGGGCCGCACCTCCCACACCTCGATCATCGCCCGCTCGCTCGGCATCCCGACCGTGTCCGGCGTGGTCGGCGTCACCGGCATGGTCACCGACGAGGACCCGATCGTGGTGGACGGCGGCCGCGGTGTCGTCGTGCTCCATCCGACCGAGCAGGTGCTCGAGGAGTACAGGAGCGAGCGCTCGGCCGCCGATCGGCGCGCGCGGCGACCCTCCGTCGAGCGCAGTGACCGGCCGGCCCTGACCCGCGACGGCGTCGAGCTCGAGCTGATGGCGAACATCGACCTGCCCGAGGAGCTGTCGCAGTACGAGCGCAGCGGGGCGCGCGGCATCGGCCTCTATCGCAGCGAGTTCCTCTACATGGAGACGGATCCGCACCTGCCCACCGAGGAGGACCACCACCGCATCTACAGGCGCCTGATCGACGCGGCACATCCCTTCCCGGCGAACATCCGGACCTACGACCTGGGTGGACGCAAGCTCGCGCGCGAGATGATGGAGACCTCGGAGGAGAACCCGGTGCTCGGACTGCGCGGCATCCGGCTCACTCTCGCCCGTCCCCAGATCTTCCGGGTCCAGCTGCGCGCCCTGCTGCGCGCCGGGGCCGGGAGGCAGCCGTGGATCATGGCGCCGCTGGTCAGCCGCGTGGAGGAGGTGCGCAGGCTGCGCGCGACGCTCGACGAGGTGGCGGCGGAGCTCGACCGCGAGGGCGTGGAGCGCGCCGCGACCTACCGGCTCGGCATCATGATCGAGGTGCCGGCGGCGGCCCTGATCGCCGACATGCTGGCGCGCGAGGTGGACTTCTTCGCCATCGGCACCAACGACCTGATCCAGTACGCCCTGGCCGTCGACCGCAACAACCGCGAGGTCGCCGATCTGTACCAGCCCCTCCATCCGGCGATCCTGCGCATGCTACGCTCGGTGGTCGAGGGCGGGCGCGCTGCGGGCATCCCGGTGAGCCTGTGCGGCGAGATGGCGGCGGACGAGAAGTACCTGGCGCTCCTGCTGGGCCTGGGACTCCGGCGGTTGTCGGTGCACCCGCGCTCGGTGCCCGTGTTGCGCCGCCTGGCGGCCGAGGTGGACGTGACGAAGATCGAGGCGATCGCCGGCGAGTGTTGCGAGCTGCCTTCGGCCCAGGAGGTGGAGGAGCGCCTGCGCCACCGGCGCCCGCGGCAGCCCGCGCGAGAGAGCCAGTGAGATTCCCGGTGCGCAGGGTGGAGAAGCCGTGGGGCCACGAGCTCGTCTTCGCCCACACCCCTCTTTACGTCGGCAAGCTGCTCCACATCGAGCCCGGGCAGGCTCTCTCCCTCCAGTACCACGAGCACAAGGACGAGACCTTCTTCGTCGCTCGCGGATCGATCGAGCTCCAGGTCGAGGAGGACGGCATGCTCGTGTCGCGCGACCTCCGCGAGGGGGACTCCTACCACGTGGCGCCGCCGACCCGGCACCGGATGATCGCCGGAGCCGCCGGCTGCGACCTGTTCGAGGTCTCGACCCCTGAGCTCGAGGACGTGGTGAGGCTGGAGGACCGCTATGGCCGGGCGTGAATCGGGCGGCCGCCCGCCGACCCTGGTGGCGATCGCCGCGTTGCTGGGCCTCGTCTGCGCGGCGTGCGCTTCGACGTCGAAGCCGGTCCGCGAGCCGCTGCCGCCGCGCGCGGTCGCGCCGGAGACTCCGCCGCCGCCCCCGTCGGAGCCGCCGGTCGCGGTGCCTCCGAAACCCGCCACCGTGGTCGTCCTCGACCCGGGTCAGGACGCGGCCGAGGCAGCGCCCACGCTCGCCGAGGCGGCCGCCCGCGAGCGCGAGCGCCGGCGCACGGCGGAGAAGCCGATCGCGGTGATCGACGACAAGAACCTCGCCGAGTTCGCCCGCGATCAGAAGCTCACGATCGCGCAGGGAGACCCGGAGTCCCCGTCGCCGGCGCCCGAGGTGGCGCTCGCCGGCGACCACGACGAGGCCTGGTGGCGGAACCGCGGGCTCGAGATCCGCCGCGAGTGGCGGCATGCGGTGGACAGCGTGGAGCGCCTCGAGGGCGAAGTGGCCGAGCTGCGCAACCGCTTCTACGCCACCGACGATCCCTACGTGAGGGACGGCCAGGTCAAGCCCGAGTGGGATCGGCGTCTGGCGGAGCTCGAGAGCGCGCGGCGCAAGGCGGCGGACGGACGGCTCGAGGTCGAGCGCTACCTCGAGGAGGGCCGGCGGGCGGGCGCCCTGCCGGGCTGGCTGCGGGAGGGCGTCGAGCTCGAGCCCGAGCCCGTCCTGCCGCGCGTCGAGGACGCCGAGCCGGGCGAGCCGGTGGTGTTGGGGCAGGACCCTCCACCGTGACCCCGCCGCTCCGGCCGCGCAGGTTCCTGATCGAGACCTGGGGCTGCCAGATGAACGAGCTGGACAGCCAGCGCCTGGCCGGCCAGCTCATGCGCCAGGGCCTCCTCCCGACCCGCGACGCCGGCGAGGCGGACCTCCTGCTCCTGAACTCGTGCAGCGTGCGCGAGAAGGCCGAGCACAAGGTCTACTCGAGGTTGGGCGAGTACCGCCTGCTGAAGCGCGAGCGCCCCGGCATGCGCATCGGCCTGTGCGGCTGCGTGGCGCAGCAGGAGGGCGAGCGCGCCCTGGCGCGCGTGCCCGAGCTCGACTTCGTGCTCGGACCCGCCCGCGTCGGCGAGCTCGCCGCGCTGCTGCCGCGGCTCGCGGTGGGGGAGCGCGTGGTCGCCGTCGGCTTCCCGGACCAGCGCCACTACGACATCGACGCGGTCGGCCGGCTCGACGCCTACAAGGGCATGGTGACCGTGATCGAGGGCTGCGACAAGCGCTGCACGTTCTGCATCGTCCCCAGCACGCGCGGCGCCGAGCGCTGCCGCCCGCTCGCCGACGTGGTGGCGGAGGTAGAGCACCTCCTCGCCTACGGCTTCGTCGAGATCGAGCTCCTCGGCCAGACCGTGAATCACTGGCGGGAGCCGGGCGGCGACGCCGACTTCGCCGACCTGCTCGACGCCGTGGCGCCGCTGCCCGGCCTGCGCCGGCTGCGCTTCGTGACCAGCTACCCGCGCGATTTCACGAACCGCATGATCGAGCGTCTCCGGATCCACGCCAATCTCTCCGACTACCTCCACCTGCCGGTGCAGTCGGGCTGCGACCGGACCCTGCGCCGGATGGGGCGCGGCTATACGGTCGCCGAGTACCGGGACCTCGTGGCGCGCATCCGCGCGGCCCGGCCTTCGGCGGCGCTCTCGACCGACTTCATCGTCGGCTTCCCGGGCGAGACGGAGGCGGAGTTCGACGAGACGCTGGCCCTGATCGAGGCGGTCCGTTTCTCGGCGGTCTACGCCTTCTGCTTCTCGCCACGGCCCGGCACCGCGGCCGGCCGCCTCGCCGACCAGGTGCCGGCCCGGCTGGCGCAGCAACGGCTCCAGCGCCTCATGGACCTCCAGAACCGGATCCAGGGCGAGATCAACGCCTCGCTCGTGGGCACCGAAACGGAGGTCCTGGTGACCGGACCCGGCAAGGAGCCCGGCCAGGTCGTCGGCCGCACCTCCTGCCACCGGATCGTCCACTTCCCGGCGCCGGGGAGCGCCGAGGTGCCGGCCCCGGCGTTGGGCAGCCTGGTGCGCGTGCGGGTCACCCGGGCCCTGCCGCATTCGCTCCTGGGCGAGCCGGCCGCAGCGGCGCCGGTCGGTCTCGACAGGAGGGGTGACTCGAGGCAGCCCCGCCTGCCGGTCGTGGCCTGAGCGGCGGCAGTCCTACCGGGAGTCGTTTCCGGACGGGAAGGTGGTTGGGCGGCCGGATGGGGATCGCTCGCCGGGCGTGAGAATCCTGGCGGACCTGACGTCCGATAAGATAGATTATGTAAACCAGAACCCCCGCAAAGGCGCTGGAGAGCCCCCTCGCGAGCCCACGGGCTCGGCGAGCTCCTACTCTTCCTTGGCGTTCCTGAGCTCTTCCAGGATCTGCTCGAGGGCCCGGATCAGGTCGCTCCGGTCCACGGTGCTCTGCCGGAAGCTGAGCTGCAGCTGATAGCGCTGGTCGGGCGCCTTGAACTTGAACACGTAGGGCCTTCGACGAGCGCCGGCGCCCGGCTTCTTCCGCGCCTCGGTCCGGGTGTCGCGCCGAACGTCGTCGCGCGTGAGCCCCTGCCGGCCCACGCGGTCCAGCAGCGCCCTCATCTTCCCCGGATCGCCGAGCTTGGCGACCTCGAGCAGGAGGGACCGCGACCGGATCCCCAGGCTCTCCGCAGTGCGGCGCAGGTCCTCGGGAATCTGGAGCAACGCGAGGGTTTCGGCGACCAGGGAACGGGACCGGCCGACAGCCTTCGCGATGCTCTCCTGGGTGTAGCCGTGCCGCTCGCCGAGTGCCCGGAAGCCCTCGGCCTCTTCGAATGGGCTCAGGTCCCGGCGCTGGAGATTCTCGATCAGCGCGATCTCCAGGGCCTCCTGCTCGGTGACCTCGAGCTCGATGGCCGGGATCTCGTAGAGCCCGGCCTCGAGCGCGGCGCGATATCGGCGCTCGCCAGCGATGATCGTGAAGCGTTCGACGCCACGGCCTGGATCCTCGTCCGAGGCCTCGCGCGGCAGAGCACGCACCAGGATCGGCTCGAGCACGCCCTTGTCCCGGATCGACGAGACCAGCGCTGTCAGGTCGCCCAGGTCCTGCCGGGGCTGGCCCTCGTGCGGCTGGATCGACGAGAGCGGCAGAAGGCGACCGACTGCCGCCTCGTGGCGCGCGGCGAGCTCGTCCACGAAATGGGCGGTGTGCCGCATCTTGACTCGCACCGGCAGGCCGCGCTTGGCGGCGGTGGCCTCAGACACGACTCAGGACCTCCTCGGAGAGCTTGTAGTACTCGTAGGCTCCGCTCGATCGGGGCGCGAAGGTGAAGATCGACTCCTTGTAGGCCGGGCTCTCCTCGAGCCGGACGCTCTTCGTGATGACCGTCTCGAACAGCTTCTCTCCGAACACCTTATGGATCTGCTCGACGATGTCCTTGGCGAGCAGGGTGCGCTTGTCGTGCAGCGTGATGACGGCGCCCAGGATCTGCAGCTGCGGGTTGGCCCGGGCCTTCACCTTGTCGATGGTCTCGAGCAGGTCGTCGGTGCCCTCGAGGGCGAAGTAGCTCGACTGGATCGGGATCAGGACGTGGCTGGCGGCGACCAACGCGTTGACCGTGATGATCCCCAGCGTCGGAGGCGTGTCGAGCAGGACGAAATCGAACTCGTTCTGGACCGCGCCCAGCGCGTCCTTGAGCCGGAAGTGGCTGTCGATCTCGCCCAGCAGCTTGGCTTCGAGCTTCGCCAGGGCGATCGACGACGGAGCGAGGAAGAGGTTCGGGATCTTCTCCGCGGGCCGGATGACGTCGGCGAGCCGCACCTCGGGATCGACCAGGACATCGAAGATCGACCGCTCCAGACTGTGCACGTCCAGGAAGGACATCGAGCTGTTGGCCTGCGGGTCGAGATCGACCAGGAGGGTGCGCAGCCCCTTCGTCGCGAGGGCCGCCGAGAGGTTGATGGCGGTGGTCGTCTTGCCGACCCCACCTTTCTGATTCGTGATGGTCAGGATCATCGCGCGTCGCCAGTGTACGGAGCGAGGCGCCCCCGGTCAAGTCCGGATCCGGAGCCGCGCGGGCCCCGTGTCGGCGCGCCGACAATCCTATGAAATGTTGATAACAATGAACTTATCAGCTCAGGCTCGACTCACATCGGGTACTTGCCGAAGTCCTCGGGACGGGCCTTCTCGAGCCACTCCCGGAGTTTCTCCTCGTCCGTGGCGGGGTAGGCCTTCGAGGTCGACACCGCCTGATCGAGGACTTCGCGGGCGGCCCAGATCGGAGCCCCCATGCGCAGCGCGAGCGCCATCGCGTCGCTCGGGCGTGCATCGACGATCGCTTCCTCCCCCGCCGCCGTGCGCACGCGGAGGCGCGCGTAGAAGGTCCCCTCGACGAGCGCGTGGATCTCGATGCGCTCGAGCCGGGCGGCGAGCGCGTCGAGGATGCCGCGCATCA
Source organism: Acidobacteriota bacterium (assembly GCA_017860005.1). GTDB lineage: Bacteria > Acidobacteriota > Thermoanaerobaculia > Multivoradales > JAGPDF01 > JACTMI01. The sequence continues at coordinate 26,123 of JAFNAE010000001.1, forward strand.
GATCGTGGGACATCGGCCGGCGGGGCGTGACGCCTTCGGCGGCGAGCGCGATCGCATTGGCCTCGAAGACCCCGATCCAGATCGGCAGGAAGAGGCTCCCCCCCTCCTCGCGCAGGATCACCACCGGTGCCTCGCTGTTGGGGTCGACGATCAGGCCGCGGAGCTTCATCTCGACCCATTCGGGTTCGGGTGGCGCAGGTTCGGCCATGGCGGGATTGTCCGGAGTGGCGCCCGATTCGTCAAGCGCTCGGCCTCAGGCCTCCCAGGATGCGGCCAGGTCGTCGTCCTCGGCGAGTCGGAGGCCGACCAGTCGGCACCCGGGCGGCAGCGCTCCCTCCAGCCGGGCGCGAATCCAGAGCACGAGATTCTCGCTGCTGGGCACTCGCCCGCCGGTGCCGAACTCGTCGAGCGCCTCGTTGAGGTGGTGGTGGTCCACCGCCTCGAGCACGCGCTCGCCCACGCAGCGGTCGAGCTCGGGGAGGTCGACCACGAATCCGGTCTGCGCGTCCGGCTCCCCCGCCACTCGGACCGTGAGCCGGTAGTTGTGGCCGTGGCCGGGCACCTGCGAGCAGCGCCCGAACCGGCGGCGGTTCTCCTCGTCGCTCCACTCCGGACGGCGGTAGAGATGCGCGGCGGAGAATCGGTAGAGGCGCTCGAGCACGACGTTCATCGTCAACCCTCCCTGCCGCGGCCCGCGCGCCCACCCGGGCCGCCGACGGGGGCCCGGGCGCGCGCGAGGGGTCGTCTCCGAAGGATCCCTGGAGCTCTGCGGAATCCCCGTTGCGCGTAAGCGCGGCGTAATTCGTCCGGCCGCCCCGCGCCGCTCCGGCGACGCCGGCTGCTGCGACGCTTACAATGCACAGTTCCATGACGAGCCGGCTCGACCGCTACCTGCTGCGCGAGATCCTCGGCCCCTTCGCGCTCGGCCTGCTCGTCTACAGCCTCATTCTACTGGTCCAACAGTTCTTCGACTTCGCCGAGATGATCATCCGGCGGGGCCTCCCGCTCGCGACCGTCGGCCGCCTGCTCGCCTATTCGCTGCCCTCGATCGTCGTCCTGACGTTGCCGATGGCGCTCCTGCTCGGCGTCCTGCTCGGCATCGGACGCATGGCTTCGGACAGCGAGCTGATCGCGCTGCGCGCCTCCGGAGTGAGCCTCTACCGCCTGGTGCGCCCCGTCCTCCTGCTCTCGGTCGCGCTCGCGGGGCTCAACACCTGGCTGATGATGGAGGTGCTGCCGCGCGGCAACAAGGCGTTGTCGCGGCTGCTGATCGAAGTCGCGACCCAGACTCTCGGGTCGCAGTTCGAGCCCCGGGTCTTCTACAACGAGTTCCAGGGCAAGGTCCTCTACGTCTTCGACGCGCCCCCGCGCGGAGGCGACTGGGAGGGCGTCTTCCTGGCCGACGCGGTCCCGGCGGGCGTGCCGCGCACGGATGTCGTGGTCGCGCGCAGCGGACGGCTGGAGCTCGCGGACAACGGCGAGCAGGTCGTGCTCCGGCTCAACGACGCGGTGCAGCACACCTTCGATTTCGCGCGCCCGGATCGCTACGAGACGCGCCGCTACGAGAAGCTCCGGCTGGTCCTGCGCGACCGCTTCGCCTCCGAGCAGCGCGAGCGGCTGCTCGCCCGCCAGGATCCCCGTTCCCTCGACTGGGGCGAGCTCTCCCGGCTCGCCACGGATCCCGGGCAGAACGCGGAGCAGCGCGCCCTGGCGCGCGTCAACCAGCACAAGCGCCTCTCGATCCCCGCCGCCTGCGTGGTCCTCGGTCTCCTCGCGCTGCCCCTGGCCTTCAACAACCGGCGCGGCGGGAAGTCGTCGGGATTCGCGCTCTCGATCGGCATCGTCGTCCTGTACCACGTCCTGATCACGCAGGGCGAGGAAGCGGCGCGACTCGGCAAGCTCGGCCCGGCGGCGGCCATGTGGCTGCCCAACCTGGTGCTTGCCGCGTTCGGCGTTCTCCTGATCTACCTGCGCAACCGCGACCGCTCGCTGCTCGGGATGCTGCGCCGCAAGGCGTGGCTGGTGGCGCCGATCGCCCGGCTCGGCGCGTCCTGGCGCCGGCGTCGGGACGCGCGCCGGGGCGGACCGGCCGCGGATGGCGGGCCGTCGCGCCCGGCACGCAAACCGGAAGCGGCGGAAGACGCAGCGCGGGTCGTGGTGCGGCTCCCCCGCCTCCGCCTGCGCTTCCCGAATCTCGTCGATCGCTACGTCCTGCGCCGGTTCGCCTTCGTGTTCACGCTCGTGATCGTGTCGGGCATCGCCCTGCGCATCGTCGCGGACTTCACGGAGAACGTGGACGACATCCTCCGTCACCGGCCACCCGCGGCGACGCTGGTGCGCTACTACGAGTACCAGGCGCTCCAGATGGCGTTCGACACGGCGCCGCTCGCGGTCCTGGTCACCACCCTGGTGACCTTCAGCCTGCTCGCCCGCACCAACGAGATCACCGCCTGCCGCGCGCTCGGCATCAGCCTCTACCGTCTCGCGCTCCCGGCGCTCGCGGGCGCGGCGCTGGTCGCCGCCGGCTCCACGTTCCTGCAGGCGCAGGTGCTGCCGGCCTCCAACCACAAGGTCCAGGAGGCCAAGGACCGCATCAAGGGGCGTCCGAGCCAGCGCACCCTGCGCAGCGCCGACAAGCAGTGGATGCTCGGGCAGGGGCGGTTCATGTACAACTTCCTCGCCTACGACGAGCGGCGCTCGGCGCTCCAGCGCATGCAGGTGTTCGAGTTCGACGACAGCCACCAGCTGGTGGCGAGGCTGTACGCCGACGAAGCGACCTTCGGCGCCGAGGGCTGGGTGATGCGCGAGGGCTGGGCGCGGACGTTCCTCGGCCGCGAGCAGCTCGACTTCCGGCCGCTGCCCGAGCCGGTTCGCATCGACCTGCCGGAGGCGCCCTCCTTCTTCGCGGCCGAGCCGCGCCGGCCGGCGCAGATGACGTTCGGAGAGCTCGCCGAGTACGTCGCGGACCTGCGCGAGAGCGGCCAGCCCCAGCCGAAGTACGAGGTCGCGTTGCAGAACAAGGTGGCGTTCCCGGTCGCGTCGGTGGTGATGGCGCTGGTCGGCCTGCCCTTCGCCTTTCGCCTGCAGCGCCGCGGCGCGCTCTACGGCCTCGGGATCTCGATCATCCTCGGCATGGTGTTCCTCGCCGTCTATGCCTTCTTCAGCAAGCTCGGGGAGGTCGGGGCGCTGCCCGCGGCGGTGGCGGTGTGGAGCCCGAGCCTGCTGTTCTCGCTGCTCTCCGCCTACTGGTTCCTCGGCGTCCGGAGCTGATCCGGGCGCGGGACTTCAGCGGCCCGCGCCCGCCAGTCGCTCCCCGGCGCGAGCGCGGCGCGCCTCGAGCCAGCCGCGGACCTCGGCCAACGGCTGCGCGTTGAGGACGTCGCGGGCGGTGGCACCCGCCTTGCGCGTCACCCCCACTCCGTAGCGCACGTCCGAGAGCCCGTGCGTCGAGTGCGCGTCGGGATGGATCGAGGTCCTTCGCCCGCGGCGCAGCCAGCCGCGCAGCGCGCGCCAGTCGAGGTCGAGGCGATGCGGGCTGGCATTGACTTCGACGATCGTGTCGTTGCCCTCGGCGGCGTCGAGCACGGCGTCGAGGTCGAGCTCGTAGCCGTCGCGCGCGAGCAGGAGGCGCCCGGTCGGATGCCCCAGGAAGGTCGCGCACGGATGGGAGACGGCGCGCACGATGCGCTCGGTCATCGCCTCCCGCGACATCCGGAAGCGGCTGTGCACGGAGACCACCACGAAATCGAAGCCGAGCAGCAGGTCGTCGGGGAAGTCGAGGGCCCCGTCCTGCAGGATGTCGCACTCGGTGCCCTTGAACAGGTGGGGCGCGCGGCCCGCGGCGTTCCAGGCGTCGATCTCCCGCCACTGCTCGAGCACACGATCGGGCTTGAGCCCGCCGGCGTAGGCGGCCGAGCGGGAGTGGTCGGCGATCCCCAGGTACTCCCAGCCGAGCTGCGCGGCCGCCGAGGCCATCTGCTCGACCGAGGCCGTGCCGTCGCTCCACGTCGTGTGTACGTGAAACGTGCCGCGCAGGTCGGCGAGCTCGATCAGGTCGGGCAGCGAGCCGCGCTCGGCGAGCTCGATCTCGTCCAGGCCCTCGCGCATCTCGGGTGGGATCCAGGCCAGACCGAGGTGGCGGTAGAGGGCGCGCTCGTCGCCGACCTCGAGGCGGCGCTCGCCGCGGAACAGCCCGTACTCGTTGATGGTCAGGCCCTCCTGGCGCGCCCGCGTGCGCAGCGCGATGTTGTGCTCCTTGCTGCCGGTGAAATGGTGGAGGGCGCAGGCGAACTCCTCCTCCTCCACCATGCGCAGGTCGGCCTGGAATCCGGCGTCGAGCCGCGTCGAGACCTTCGTGTCGCCGCTGCCGAGGATCTCCTCGGTGCCGGGCAGGCCGGTGAACAGGGCGGCCACTTCGGCGCGCCGCGCGAGCGCAACGGCGGCCACCAGGTCGAGGTCGCCGATCGTCTCCCGCCAGCGGCGCAGGCTGCCTGCGATCTCGACACGCGTCACGGCGGGATGCTCCCGGAGCCGGGCGACGAGCTCGACGGCTACGGGCTGCGCCGCCGAGAGCAGGTGACGCTCCTGGTGGCGCCCGAGCTCGGCGAGGCCGGCCAGGATCTTCTGCTGGCTCTTCTCTCCGAATCCGCCGAGGCCTGCGACCCGCCCCTCTCGGCACGCGCGCTCCAGGTCGGCCGGAGAGCCGACGCCGAGCTCGCGGATGAGGACCGCGATGCGCTTCGGCCCCAGGCCGCTGATCCGGAACAGGTCGAGCACGCCGTGCGGAAACTCGGCGCGCAGCTGGTCGTGCAGCGCGAGCCTGCCGCCGTGGATCAGCTCGGCGATAGCCGTGACCAGGCCGGGTCCGATGCCGGGGATTTCGCCGAGCGTGCCCGCCTCGAGCAGGTCCTCGGGCTCCTCGGCGAGGCCTTCGAGCGCCCGTGCCGCGTTCTCGTAGGCCCGCACCCGGAACGGGTTCTCGCCTTTGAGCTCGAGCAGCTGTCCGGTTTCGCGCAGGATGCCGACCAGGGTCTCGCGCTTCATGACGCGGCTCCGAAAGCGAAAGGGCCGCGAGCGAAGCGCCCGCGGCCCGGATCCCCCACTCCCGTCAGGCTCAGCGTGCGAGCGCCGGGACGGTGCCTCCGACCTTGGAGGCGGCGCGCAGCTCCAGTGCCTTGTCGGTGTGCTCCCAGGTGAAGCCGGGCTCCTCGCGGCCGAAGTGGCCGTAGGCCGCCGTGGCGCGATAGATCGGCCGGCGCAGGTCCAGGTGCTCGATGATCGCGCGCGGCGTGAGCGGGAAGTGCCCGCGCACGAGCGACTCGAGCTGCCCGTCGTCGATCAGGCCGGAGCCGAAGCTGTCGACGAGCACGGACACCGGCTCGGCGACGCCGATGGCGTAGGCGAGTTGCACCTCGACCTTGTCGGCCAGCCCGGAGGCGACCAGATTCTTGGCGATGTAACGCGCCATGTAGCAGGCCGAGCGGTCGACCTTGGTCGGGTCCTTGCCGGAGAACGCGCCGCCGCCGTGGCGACCGTACCCGCCGTAGGTGTCGACGATGATCTTGCGCCCGGTCAGCCCCGAGTCGCCGTGCGGGCCGCCGATCACGAAATGGCCGGTCGGGTTGACGTGCACGATGGTGCGCTCGTCGAACAGCCTGGCGGGCACGACCGGCCGGACGATCTTCTCGATCACCGCCTCCCGGATCGCCTTCTGATCGACGACGTCGTCGTGCTGGGTGGAGACCACCACGGTGTGCACCCGCTTGGGCGCACCTGCCGCGTACTCCACCGTCACCTGGCTCTTGCCGTCCGGGCGCAGCCAGGGCAGCTCCCGCGAGCGGCGCGCTTCGGCCAGGCGCCTGGTGATCCCGTGGGCGAGCATGATGGGCAGGGGCATGAGCTGCGGCGTCTCGCGGCAGGCGAAGCCGAACATCAGCCCCTGGTCGCCGGCGCCGTCGCGATCCACGCCCATCGCGATGTCCGGCGACTGCTTGCCGATCGCGTTGAGCACCCCGCAACCGTCGGCGTCGAAGTGGAGCGCGCCGTCGTCGTAGCCGATGTGACGGATCGTGTCGCGCGCGATGGACTGGAAGTCGAGGTTCGCCGTCGTCGTGATCTCGCCCGCGAGCACGACCAGGCCGGTCGCCACCAGCGTCTCGCACGCCACCCTCCCGCGCGGGTCCTGGCGCAGGACCTCGTCGAGGACCGCGTCGGAGATCTGGTCGCAAATCTTGTCCGGGTGTCCCTCGGTGACCGATTCCGACGTGAACAGCTCCACTTCCCGGTGGCTCATCGACGCGTTCCTCTCTGGGGAGACTCAAACGGCGGGCTGACGCCCGGCGCATCCTAGCAGAGCGCCTGCCGGGCCTCAGCGTGGCAGGCCCGGACGGGCCTCGAGGACGCCGTAGAACAGGGTGGCGAGGGCGTTCAGGGTGGCGAGCGCGACCGCGGTGCGCCGGGTCTCGAGCCCGCCGGTCAGCGAAGAGATGGTGCCCCCGGCCCGGCGCGTGCCCGGAACCTCGGCCCGCAACTGATCTCCGGTCAGGCCCTCCACCAGCCGGTCCGGGATCTGGACCGCGCCGCTCGCGCCCCAGGCCTCGCCGCCGGGTCCGACCACCGCGCTCCAGCCGCGCACGAACCAGCGTCCGCGGCCGTCGATCTCCACCGTGTCGATGCAGAACTCGGCCGCGATGTAGAAGTGGTAGGTGCCGGGCAGCCTCGCCTCCAGGGCGCGCGCCTCCTGCCGGGCGAGCGCGATCGCCTCCTCGTCCGAACGCGCCAGCCCGCGCAGAGGACCTTCGACCTCCTGGGGCACGACGGCGACCGGGAGCGGACGATTGAGGCGGTCGTGGAAGTACCGGCGGCACGCCTCGCGGACTCCGAGGAGGAGGTCCGCCGAGGTCCCGGCGACGCACACTTCGATGCCGCGCTGGTATCCTCCGAGAAAGTCCCTGAGAGTGCGCGCCATGGTCGTCGGCCGGAGCAACGAGACACTCAAGGCTATCCGCCGCCTCCGCCGAAGGCAAGGCGACCACGCTCTGCTCGAGGGCCCGCACCTGATCGCGGAGGCCCTCGCCACGGGCCTCGAGCCCGAGTCGGTGCTGGCCACCCCAGGCTTCGCGGCGAGCGCGTCCGGGCGCAGCCTGCTGCGGCGTCTGCGCCGGCCCCCGCTCCTGGTCGACGACGCGCGCCTGGCCGAGCTCGCCGACAGCGACGCCCCGCGCGGGGTGCTGGCGCTGGCGCGGCTCCCGCGCACGGGTCCGTCCGAGCTCGCGCTCGGCGGCTCCTCGCTCGTCCTCTTCCTCGACGGCGTCCAGGAGCCGGGCAACGTCGGCGCCCTGGCGCGCGTCGCGGAGGCGTTCGGCGCCACGGCGCTCGCGCTCGCCCCGGGCTGCGCGCATCCGAATCATCCGCGTGCGCTGCGCGCCTCGGCGGGCAGCCTGCTCCGCCTGCCGATCGCCGTCGAGGCGACGATCGGCGCGCTCGACCTGCGTCTGCTCCCGCACGATCCCCTCTGGGTGGCGCTCGCGGCGCACGGCGGCGAGCCGCCGGGAGCGCACGGCGACACGCGGCCGCTGGTGCTCGCGCTCGGCGCCGAGGGACCCGGGCTGTCGAGCGCGGTCGAGCAGCGCTGCGCCTTGCGCTGGACGATTCCGCTCGCGGGCGGCGTCGAGTCGCTCAACGTCGCGGTGGCGGCCGGCGTCGCCCTCTTCGCGTTGGCGGCGGCGCGCGGCCGCCGTCCTTGATCAGGCGCGACCGGAGCGCATAGCATGGGGGGATGACGACGCGCCGCCGGCGCGCCCCCTCGGGCCTGTTGCTCCCCACTCTGCCGCTGCTGGTGCTCGCCGCCCTCCTCGCCGGCTGCGCGCGCGAGCGCCCGGCCGCCGAGCCAGCGACGGCCAGCGCCCGGGCACCGCGGGGCGAGGGCCGGCCCGACGTGCTGCTGCTCACCATCGACACGCTGCGCGCCGACCATCTCTCGGCCTGGGGCTACCCGCGCGAGACCTCACCCAACCTCGACCGCATGGCTGCCGAGGGGGTCCGCTTCGAGCGCGCCCAGGTCCAGTGGCCCAAGACCGCGCCCTCCTTCGCATCGATGTTCACCGCCACCTACCCCAAGGACAACGGCGTCGTGCGCCGAGTCGGGATGCCGATCAGCTGCCGCCTGCGCCTGCTCGCCGAGGAGATGCGCGACCTCGGCTACCAGACCCACGCGGTGGTCGCCAACGGGGCGCTCGGCAAGGAGTTCTTCTTCGACCAGGGCTTCGACAGCTACGAGGAGGCCTGGAAGGTCGCCGGGCCCGACACGCCAGAGCCGACCGGGGCGCACCGGATCACCGACCTCGCCCTCGCCAGAGTCGACCGGCTGGAGCCCGGCCGCCCGGTGTTCCTCTGGATCCACTACATCGACCCCCACGCCCCCTACCGACCGCCGCGGGAGTGGCGCGACCTCTACCAGGGCGACGCGCACTTCCGCGCCGGCGAGACGGTGCCCGTGGATCGCCGCGCGCGGCGTCGCTTCGTGGGCGCGATCGGGCGCTCGCAGGTGGTCGACGGGGGCAGCGAGCTGGCCTTCTACGTCGCGCGCTACGACGCCGAGATCCGCTACGTCGACGCGGAGGTCGGGCGCCTGGTCGCTGGTCTCGAGCAACGGGGTCTCTGGCAGCGCATGCTGACCGTGATGACCTCGGATCACGGCGAGTCCCTGGGCGAGCATCGCTACTACTTCGGACACGGCATGCTGGCCTACCAGACCTGCCTGCACGTGCCGTTCGTGGTGCGCTATCCGGGCGTCCTCGCGCCCCGCACCGACCCGGCGCCGGTCGAGCTCCTGCACCTCGCGCCCACCATCCTGGAGCTGGCGGGTGCGCCGCTGCGCGAGGCGCGCTGGGGCCAGGGGCGCTCGCTCCTCCCGAGGCTGCGCGGCGAAGCGAGCGGCGACGCGACGCTCGCCTACTCCGAGGCGGGCTACGCCTCCGACCGCATGTGGCTGCGCGCCGTCCACGACGGGCGCTTCAAGCTGATCTTCGCCCCCAGCGCCAAGGACCAGCGCAAGATGGGCCGCCAGGGCAGCGCTTACGCGCTCTTCGATCTGGCCGAGGACCCGGGCGAGCTGCGCGACGTCGGCGAGGCCCGTCCGGCAGAGCGCGAGCGGCTGCGCGCCGCCCTCGCCGAGTGGGACGGAGCGCCGCGCTTCCGGTTCCAGGCGGACGCCGCCGACTGCGGCGGCGGACGCGAGGTCGATCGCAGCACCGAGGCAGAGCTGCGCTCCCTCGGCTACTTGTGAGCGCGCCCTCGAGAGGAATCCAGAGCACCCCGATGAGCCACCGCATCCCCACCTCGCTCGCCCTCGCTCTCGCGCTCGGCCTCGCGCTCGCCGGCTGTGGCCGGGACTCCGCGCCAAACGCGGCTGGCGAGCGCCCGGGCCGACGCCCCGACGTCCTGCTGCTGACCATCGACACGCTGCGCGCGGATCACCTCTCCGCCTGGGGCTACCCGCGTCTCACCTCGCCCACGCTCGACCGCATGGCGGCCGAGGGCACGCGCTTCGCGTTCGCTCAGGCCCAGCGCCCCAAGACCGGACCCTCCTTCACCTCGATGTTCACGAGCGGCTACTGCTCCGATCACGGCGTGCGCCGCATCGGCCAGCCCGCGGGTTGCTCGATGCGCTTCCTCGCCGAGGAGATGAAGGAGCTCGGCTACCAGACCCATGCGGTGGTGGCCAATGCCGCCCTGGCGCGCGAGTTCTACTTCGACCAGGGCTTCGACACCTACATCGAGACCTGGGGGGTCGAGCCCCGCAAAGCCGGCCTCGATCCCACCGGCGCCGAGGCCGTGACCGACCTCGCGGAGGCGGTGGTCGGCAAGCTGGATCGCGACCGCCCCTACTTCCTCTGGGTCCACTACGTCGACCCGCACGAGCCCTATACGCCGCCCGAGCCGTTCCGGGATCACTTCCAGGGCGACGGGCACTCGGGCCCGCCGGTCGAGGTGCCCGTCGCCCGGCGCAACTCCCGTCAGAGCTGGAACGGCATCGGCCGCAGGCAGGTGCTCGACGGCCGCACCGACCTGCCCTTCTACGTCGCGCGCTACGACGCCGAGATCCGCTACGTGGACGACCAGATCGCGCGCCTGCTCGAGGCGCTCCGCCGGCGCGGCGACTACGACCGGATGCTCACCGTGATGACCTCCGATCACGGCGAGTCGCTGGGCGAGCACAACTACTGGTTCGACCACGGCATGTTCGGCTTCCAGACCTGCCTCCACGTGCCCCTCGTGGTGCGTTTGCCGGGCCTGGCCCGGGCGGCCGTGGACAGCGGACCGGTCGAGCTGGTCGACCTGGCGCCGACCATCCTCGAGGTGGCCGGGAAGCGGCTGCGCGAGGGCACCTGGATGAGAGGCCGTTCCCTGGTGCCGCGGTTGCGGGGCGAGGCCCCTCCGGCGCGGCCCATCGCGTTCGCGGAGGCGGGTTACTCGAGCCGGGAGGGCTGGATCCGCGTCGCGACCGACGGACGCTTCACGCTCCACCGGCTGCTCGACCGCGCGGACCGCCGGCGCGTCGCCCACGCCGACCGCGAGTTCGCGCTCTTCGACCTGGCCGCCGATCCCGGCGAGACGCGCAATGTCGCCGATCTCCACGGCGCCGATCTGACGCGGCTGCGCGACGCGCTCGCCGCGTGGGAGCAGGCGGCGCCGTTGCCGCTGCGCGGCGACAGCGACGACTGTGGCGACCGCGCCATGGAGAGCGACACCGAGGCGCAGCTGCGCGCGCTCGGCTACCTCTGAGCCCCCGTCCGGCTAGCCGCGCAGCTCGCGGATCGCCTGGTTGAGCGCCGGCAGCACCTCGTGCAGGTCGCCGACGACTCCGAAGTGCGCGACCTTGAAGATCGGCGCCCCCGCGTCCTTGTTGACGGCCACGATCACCGAGGCGCCCTTCATCCCGACCAGGTGCTGGATCGCGCCCGAGATGCCGAGCGCGAAGTAGAGCTTGGGCGCGACGGTCTGGCCGCTCGAGCCGATCTGGCGGTCGCGCGGCAGCCAGCCGCTGTCGATCACCGGACGGCTGGCGCCGATCTCGGCCCCGAGCAGCCGGGCCAGCTCCTCGACCGCGCCGAGCTTGTCCGCCCCGCCCAGGCCGCGCCCGACCGCCACGATCACGTCGGCCTTCGAGAGGTCGACCGTGTCGCCGCCGATCTGCTCGGTTCCCAGCACGTCGCGCCCGGCCGCGGCCGCTGCGAGGTCGACCCCCAACGGCCGCACGGGCGCCGACCCGGCCACCCGCGCGTCTGCGGAGTAGGCACCCGACTGCAGGGTGACGAGCGCCGTGCCCGCCCGTCGCAGGCGCACGCGCGCGTGCATCTTCCCCTCCAGGATGGGCCGCTTGAAGGTCGTCTCGCCCGCTCCCCCGTCGATGGCGATCGCCTCGGGAACCAGCGCCACGTCGCACGCCTGGGCGAGGCGCGGCACGTATTCGCAGGACTGGTAGGTGTGGGGGAAGAGAACGAAGTCGGGCCGCTCGGCGGTGAGCGCCGGCGCCAGAGCGGCGACGTACCCACCGGGCGTGTAGGCCGCGAGCAGCGGCGACTCGGCGACGCGCACGGAGCCGAGGTCACAGGCCGCGACCTCGGCGGCGAGCGCGCCCACGTCCTGGCCGAGCAGGATCGCGTCCGCCTTCGTGCCCCGCTCCTGCGCGAGCGACTGGGCGGCCGCGATCGCCTCCCAGGAGCCGCGATGGAGCTTCCCGTCCCGATGTTGCAGCACCGTCCAGATGCCGGCCATCACAGCACCCTCGCTTCCAGCTGGAGTTTTCCGGCCAGGGCCCGCGCCGCGGCGACCGGGTCGCCCTCGAAGATCTGGGCGCTGCCGCCCGCTTCGGGGAAGGCCACCGAGAGCAGCTCCAGCGCGGAGCCCGCGGCGCCGACCTCGTCCTCGCCGAGACCCAGGTCCGACGGCCCGAGCGCGACGATCTCCTTCTTCTTGGCGGCCATGATTCCCTTGAGGGAGGCGTAGCGCGGCTGGTTGAGGCCGGCCTGCACCTCGAGCACCGCGGGCAGCGGGAGTCGCAGGATCTCGTTGACCCCGCTCTCCATCTCACGCACGACCCGGAGCGTGCCGCGGTCGGTCTCGGGCTCGACGCCCATCACCAGCCAGGCGTGGGGCCAGCCGAGCCCGCCGGCGAGCACCGTGCCGGTGGCGCCGAAGCCGAGGTCCTCGGACTGGGACCCGGTGAGGACCAGGTCGAAGGGCTCGCGCGCGATGGCGGCCGCCAGCGCGCGCCCCGTGGCGAGCGCGTCGCCGCCCGCGAAGGCGGGATGCCCGAGGTGCACCGCCCGGCTGGCGCCGAGCGCCAGCGCCTTGCGCAGGGCCTCCTTCACGCGCTCGGGCCCGAGGCTGAACACCACCACTTCACCCGCCGACTTCTCCGCCAGGCGAAGGCCTTCCTCGAGCGCGCACTCGTCGCTCTCGTTGATCACGAAGGGCAGGTCCTCCTCGTCGATCCAGCGCCCGTCCTTGCCGACGCGCAGCCGGGCCTCGGTGTCGGGGACCTGCTTGATACAGACGGCGATCTTCATGCCGATGCGCCTCCTCGATAGAGACCACCAACTTAGGACGTTGCGCCGCCCCGAGTCAACGCGCGGCGAGCGGCATGGACACTCTCGGGAGCCGCGTGCTACCTTTTCGCGCACCCCGGCCCGCCGGGCAGACCGAGAATGACGACTCCGACCGCCCTCGCCCTCGCTCAGACCACCGGCGCCTCCAACGGCCTGCTGGACGCCTTCGGCCGCTCGGGCCCGATGGCGGGTTTTGTGCTCGGATCGCTGGCCTTCCTCTCGGTCGTGTCCTGGGCGATCCTGATCTGGAAGTTCTTCCACATCCGGCGCTCCCGGCGCCACAGCCGGCGCTTCCTCGAGACCTTCCGCAGCAGCAAGCGCTTCAGCGAGGTCAGCGCCGCCACCGCGCGCGTCGCCACCTCGCCGCTGGTGGGCGTCTTCCAGGCCGGCTACGCGGAGATCGACGGTCAGATCCGCGCCGCCGGCGACGACGGCCAGGCGCAGCCCGGGCGCTACCGGATCCGCTCCCTGGACGGCGTCGAGCGTTCGCTGCGGCGGGCGATCGCGAGCGAGACCCAGATGCTCGTGCGCGGCGCCTCGTTCCTGGCCACCACCGCGGCGGCGGCGCCCTTCATCGGCCTGTTCGGCACGGTCTGGGGGATCATGCGCGCCTTCGAGGACATCGGCCGGACGGGCTCGACCTCCCTGGTGGCGGTCGCCCCCGGCATCGCCGAGGCGCTCGTCAACACCGCCGCCGGGCTGGCCGCGGCGATCCCGGCGCTGGTCGGATACAACTACCTCGGCGGGCAGTTCAAGCGGCTGCGGGCGCTGATGGAGGACTTCGCGCTCGAGTTCATGAACCTCGCGGAGCGCAACTTCACCTGAGCCGATGTCGTTTCTCACCGGAACGCACGGACAGGAAGAGGAAGAGGTCCTCTCGGACATCAACATCACGCCCCTGGTGGACGTGATGCTGGTGCTGCTCATCATCTTCATGATCACGGCGCCGATGCTCCACCAGGGCATCGAAGTGGCGCTGCCCAAGTCGGAGGCACCCAACCTCTCCAACCGCCTCTCGGACCCGATCGTGCTGTCGATCAACCGGGACGGTCTGGTCTACCTGAAGGACAAGCCGGTCCATCCGACCCGGCTGGTCGAGGTGCTGACGCCGCAGCTGCGCGGGCGCGCGGACGAGACCGTGTTCGTGAAGGGCGACCGGGACGTGCCCTACGGCAGGGTGATCGAGCTGCTCGACATCCTGCAGCGCGGCGGCATCGTCAAGGTCGGCATGGTCACGGAGCGGCCCGAGCGCAAGGGACGCTGAGCGGGATGGCGGACGCGGTCTCCAACCTCCTCGACCACCGACGCGAAGAGATCGGGCGGGGTGCCCTCGGCCGCGCGCTCGCGGTGGCCGTGGCCGGGCATCTCCTCGTCCTCGCCCTCGCCCTCCTGGCGCCCGCTCTGACCCGCAAGCCGGCCCCTCCGCCGCGCTTCGTGGCGGTCCAGATCGTGCCCGCGGCCCGGCTCGGCGTCGAGCGGCCGCGCCCGGCTCCGGCCCCCGAGAAGCCCCGTCCGGTGCCGGCGCCGGAGCCCAAGCCGAAGGCCGAAGCGCCCGTCCTCCCGGACCGGGAGGCGAAGCCCCGGCGAGAGCCGGAGCCCGCACCCGCGGCGCCGGAGCCGGAGCCGGCACCGGAGGCGCAGGGCTCGCCCACCGGCGTGGCGAGCGGGCTCTCGATGGGCGCCGCCGTGGCCGGTTTCGACAGTCCGAGCTTCACCTACGGCTACTACGTCGACCAGATGCTGGCCATGATCTCCTCGAACTGGAGCCGGCCACCGGTCGGATCCGGGGTCGAGGCCACCCTCTACTTCCGCATCGAGCGGGACGGCCGCATCCGGCAGCTCAGCATCGCGCGCTCCTCCGGCATCAATGCCTTCGACCTCGCGGCGCTGCGCGCCGTGCAGGCCTCCTCGCCGCTGCCACCTCTCCCGCGCGCCTTCCGGGAGGAGTCGCTCGGAGTCAACCTGATCGTCCGCTGAAGGAGACCCGCGTGAAGACCTGGATTCCGCCGGCGCTTTCCGTCCTCGCGCTCGGCGCCTGCGCCGGGCTCCTGCTCGGCCTGCCGCCTCAGGCGCCCCAGCAGCCGGCGCCGTCCCCCGCGGCCCCGGCCCCCGCGCCGCAGGACACCGAGCCGGGAGCGCCGCCCGTCGCCGGCCAGGGCATCACGGTGGTCCTCGACGCGGGCAGCCAGGTCGCGGTCATCGGCCTCGCCTTCCCCGCCCCGCAGGGGCTCGCCGCGCTCCAGGGAGCGGCGGCCGCCGCCGGGCGAGAGCTCGAAGCGACGCTGCGCCGGGACCTCGAGCGCAGCGGGGTTTTCGAGCTGCTCGGCCCCGCCGAGCTCTCCGTGCTGACCCTGACCGGCGACCTGGAGAAGGACGCCGACCAGTATCGCTCGCTGGGCGCGGCGATGCTGCTCCAGTCGGAGCTCAAGATGGAGGACGGCCGCCTCGTCCTCGAGGGCAGGCTGGTCGATCTCGCCAGCCGCCAGACCATCGTCGGCAAGCGCTACCGCGGCACCTACGAGCTGGCGCGCCGGATCGCCCACACCTTCGCGGACGAGATCGTCCTGTTCCTCACCTCGAGGCGCGGCATCGCCCTCAGCTCGATCGCCTTCGTCTCCGACCGGGACGGCTCGAAGGAGATCTACCTCATGGACTACGACGGCTTCGACCAGCGCCGCGTCACCGCGCACAAGTCGATCTCCATGAGCCCGTCGTGGAGCGGGCGCGGCGACTTCCTGGCCTACGTCTCCTTCTTCGCCGGCCGCGGCCCCGCCCTCTACCTGGCCGACATCGCTTCGGGTCGCAAGACGCCGCTGGTCACCGAGGGCAGCCTCAACGCCTCGCCGGCGGTCTCCCCCGACGGCCGCCAGGTCGCCTTCGCTCGCGCCCTGGGCGCCAACATCGAGATCTTCCTGTGCGGCCGCGACGGCGCCAACGTCCGCCGCCTGACCAACTCCGGCGGCATCGACACCAATCCGGCGTGGAGCCCCTCGGGCCAGGAGGTCGCCTTCACCTCGAGCCGGGCGGGGTCGCCCCAGATCTACGTGATGGACGTCGAGGGCTCCAACCTCCGGCGGGTCACCTTCCAGGGCGACTACAACGACGGCGCCGCGTTCAGCCCCGACGGGACCCGCCTCGCCTACGCCACGCGTGTCGGGCGGGACCGATTCGACATCGCCGTGCTCGACCTGGTCACGCTGCAGAGCGCCCGCCTGACCAGCGGCGCGGGCTCCAACGAGACGCCGACCTTCTCGCCCGACGGACGCCGCCTCGCGTTCGCCTCCACCCGCACCGGCGCCCCCCAGATCTTCGTCGTCGACGCCCAGGACGGCAGCGCCGCCGAGCAGCTGACGAGCGAGGGCAGCAACTCCGCCCCCGAATGGTCGGGCTACCCGCGCTGAAGGTCGGGAATCTCGTTGAGGGCGGGAACGAAATTTGCTAGGTTGCTCCTCAATGTCCCCGCTGAACGCTGCTCGCGATCCGAGGCCGCATTCGAAAAGGAGAGAATCATGACGCTCGCACGCAACCGCTGGCTCCTGGCCCTCGCCGTGGTCTCCCTGGTGGTCGCCGGCTGCGCCAAGAAGAAGCCCCAGACCGCTCCCGACCTCGGCGCCTCGACGGTCACGACGCCCAGCGCTCCGACCGAGGAGGTGCAGCCCCGGGAGCAGGCCGAGCCGGTCGATCCGACGCAGGCCATCCTGGCCGGTGACCTCGCGCGCGTCAACGAGTACCTGGCCGCCAACGGCCTCCTCGGCGACGTCTACTTCGACTTCGACAAGGCCGACCTGCGCGACGAGGCTCGCTCCCGGCTCGCGCGCAACGCGGACTGGCTCAAGGCCCACCCCGAGTTCGAGGTGACCATCGAGGGTCACTGCGACGAGCGCGGCACGAACGAGTACAACCTCGCCCTCGGCGAGCGCCGCGCGGCGGCCGCCAAGGACTACCTGGGATCGCTCGGCGTCGCCGCCTCGCGCCTGCGCACGCTCTCCTACGGTGAGGAGCGCCCGCAGTGCATGGACCAGGGCGAGCCCTGCTGGTCGCGCAACCGGCGCGCCCACTTCCTGGTCACCGGCCGCGGCAACGTGGGCTGACGCGGGGTCACCCGTGAGGCTCCGCCACCTCCTCCTCGCCGCTTCGGTCCCGCTCGCGCTGGCCGGGTGCGTGTCCTCGAGTGACATCGACGGGCTGCGGGCGCAGCTCGCCGAGATCCAGCGCCAGGTCCTGCAGCTGCAGATGCAGACCTCGAGCAAGGAGGAGGTGGCCGCCCTGCAGCAGAATCTCCGCGCCCAGACCGATCAGCTGCTCAAAGCCGAGGCCGACCGCCGCGCCGACTTCGGCAATCTCTCCAGCCAGATCTCGGCGCTCCAGGGCCAGCTCGAAGACACCAACTACCGCCTCGCCCAGGTCTCGCAGCAGATCGCCTCCACCAACCAGGACCTCAAGGCGGTGCGCAGCGCCACCACGCCGCCGCCGGTGGCCGGGGCGCCCGGCGCCACCGGGCCGGTCTCGGATCCCGAGACGCTCTATCAGACCGCCTACAGCGACTACCTGAGGGGCAACTACGATCTCGCGCTGCTCGGCTTCCGGCAGTATCTCGAGTCGTTCCCGGAGACCGACCTCGCCGACAACGCGTCCTACTGGATCGGCGAGTGCTTCTACCGCCAGCAGAAGTTCGCGGAGGCGATCGCCCAGTACGACGAGGTCCTCTCGCGTTGGCCGAGGAGCGACAAGACAGCCAGCTCGCAGCTCAAGAAGGGCTACGCGCAGATCGAGCTCGGCCGGCGCGACGACGGCATCCGCCAGCTGCAGGCGGTGGCGCGGGACTTCCCGAACTCCGACGAGGCGAACCTCGCCCGCCAGAGGCTGCAGAGCCTCGGGGTTGCCACCGGGCAGAAGCGTCAGTAGACTTCCGCTCCCGATTCGGAGGCAGGCCGGCGACCCCGGCGTCCCGATCCCCGATCGACACCGAGGAGCCCCAGATGGCGAACAAGAAGTCGGCCAAGAAGCGTGCGGTCAAGTCCGCCGCCCAGCGCGAGAAGAACCGCGCCGCGCGCTCGAAGGTCCGGAGCGCGATCAAGAAGGTGCGGCGCGCAGCGACCGCCAGCGACGCCCAGGGCGCCGAGAGCCTGCTCAAGGAGGCGATCTCCCTGGTCGACCGCACGGCGCGCAAGGGACTCCTCCACCGCAACACGGCCGCGCGCACCAAGTCGCGGCTGAGCGCCGCAGTGGCCAAGGCCTCGAAGTAGCTCCCGAGAGCCGCCCCCGCGAGCGGGGGCGACGGCTCAGAACCCCTCGAGCAGGTCGGTGACCATGGTCTCGGCGAAGTTCGAGGCCGTGGCCTCGATGGCCGGCGTCTCGCGGTCGAAGTAGCCGAGCTCCGAGGCCTCGAGTTTGTAGCTGTCCCTGAAGACGTAGCGCTCGTTCTGCCAGATCACCAGCTCGGGCGACAGCTGTCGGAAGGCGACGCGGGCCGTGATCGAGATCTCGAACTCGGTGGCCCGGCCATCGGCGTCGAAGGCGACGGGCCTCACGGCGAACGCCGTCACCGCACCCGCGATCTCGCCGTCGGCGCCCTCCACCGACGACAGGACCTCGAACCGCTGGCGCGTCACCAGCTCGTCGGCCACCGCCCGCGTCAGGATCTGCTCGACCTGGACCCTGCCGGTCGCGTTCTCGAGCGGCTTGAGGTACACCTTGCGGATCTCGGCCGGGATGTTCGAGGCGGTTCCGACCAGGCGGTAGCCGCAGGCCGAGAGCAGCAGCGCGGCGGTGAGCGGGACCAGGCGGCTCAGGTGCGACATCAGGCGGACTCCCTTCGCGTGACCAGGTTGATCAGCCGGCCCGGCACGTAGACCGACTTCGCGAGCGGGCGATCACCGACGTGCTCGCGCACCTTCGCGCTCGCCAGCGCGGCGTCCCGGACCGCGCCCTCGCGGGCGTCGGCGTCGACCTCGATTCGATCTCGGAGCTTGCCGTCGACCTGCACCACCACCACGACACGGTCGCGCCTCAGCCTGGCCTCGTCCGCGACCGGCCAGTCGCTGTGGAGCAGGCTGTCGACCTGGCCACGCCGCTCCCAGATCTCCTCGGTGACGTGCGGAGCGATCGGGTGCAGCAGCTGCACCATGGTGTCCAGCGCCGCCTCGCAACACAGCCTCGACGCCCGTTTCTCCTCCACCGCACGGGTCAGCGCGTTGAGCAGCTCCATCAGCGCGGCGATCGCGGTGTTGAACTTGAAGCGCTCGAAGTCGCGCGTCACGCGCTGGATCGTGGCGTGGCGCAGGCGCTCGAGCTCGTCGTCGGCGGGCGCCGTCGGCGGCGCCTCCCCCACCCGCTCCGAGACGCGCCAGAGGCGTTGCAGGAAGCGATGGGCCCCGGCCACGGCCTCGTCGTTCCACTCCACCTCGTCCTCGGGCGGACCCAGGAAGAGGGTGTAGACGCGCTCCGTGTCGGCTCCCATCTCCTCGATCAGGGGATCGGGCGAGACCGTGTTCCCCTTCGACTTCGACATCTTCTCGATGCGCCCGGTGCGCTCCGCGAAGCGCGTGATCATGCCCTGGTTGAAGAGGTTCTGGAACGGCTCCTCGAACGGAACCAGGCCGAAGTCGTGCAGCACCCGGCACATGAACCGCGCGTAGAGCAGGTGCAGGATGGCGTGTTCGATGCCGCCGATGTACTGGTCCACCGGCGCCCAGCGCGCCGCCGCCTCGGGGTCGAAGATGCGTTCGCCGTCGCGCGCCGAGAGGTAACGGAGGTAGTACCAGGAGCTGTCCATGAAGGTGTCCATCGTGTCGGTCTCCCGCCGTGCCGGAGACTGACAGCGTGGGCACTTCGTGGCGACGAACGCCTCGTTGCGCGAGAGCGGGTTGCCCTCGCGCCCGGAGAACTCGACCTCGTACGGCAGCTCGACCGGCAGCTGCGCGTCCGGCACGGGCACGACTCCGCACGCTTCGCAGTAGACCACCGGGATCGGCGTTCCCCAGTAGCGCTGGCGCGAGATCAGCCAGTCCCGCAGGCGGTAGCTGACCTTGGCGCGGCCGGTGCCCTCGCGCTCGAGCCAGGCGACGAAGCGGGCCACCGTCTCGTCGGTGGCGGGCAGCCCGTCGAACTCCCCGGTGCCGCGGATGACGCCCTCGTGTGGAATCGCCTCGATCATCGTCGCGGGGTCGAGCGCGTGCTCCTGCGGATGGTAGACGAGGCGCACCGGCAGCCCGTGGGCGCGCGCGAAGTCGAGGTCCCGCTGGTCGTGCGCCGGCACGCCCATCACCGCTCCGGTGCCGTAGTCCGGGAGCACGTAGTTGGCCATCCAGACCGGAATGGGCTCGCCGGTGGCGGGATTGACCGCGAAGCCGCCGGTGGCCCGTCCCTCCTTGGCAGCCTCCTCGCTCTCGCGCTGCGTGCGCGGCTGGTTGCGCACGCGCCCGATCCAGGCTTCGAGCTCGCCGCGCTCGGGATTGCCGGCGAGCAGGCCGCCGACCGAGGGATGCTCGGGGGCTACCACCATGAAGGTGGCGCCGTGGATCGTGTCCGGGCGCGTGGTGAAGACCGTGATCGGCGCGCCGCCCTCGATCGGGAAGTCGATCTCCGCGCCCTCCGAACGCCCGATCCAGTTGCGCTGCATCACCTTCACCTTCTCCGGCCAGCCCGGCAGCAGGTCGAGGCCGGAGAGCAGCCGTTCGGCGAAGTCCGTGATGCGCAGGAACCACTGCTCGAGGTCCTTCTGGATCACCGGCGTGCCGCAGCGCTCGCAGGCGCCATCGACGACCTGCTCGTTGGCGAGCACGGTCCGGCAGCTCGGGCACCAGTTGACTGGCGCCCGCTTCTTGTACGCCAGCCCCTGCTCGAGCATGCGCAGGAAGAGCCACTGGTTCCACCGGTAATACTCCGGCGCGCAGCTGGTCACCTCCTTCGACCAGTCGTAGAGGATCCCCCAGCGCCGGAACTGCTTCTTCATGACCCGGATGTTGTCGAGCGTCCAGTCGCGCGGGTGCACGCCGCGCTGGATCGCGGCGTTCTCGGCCGGCAGGCCGAAGGCGTCCCAGCCCATCGGGTTCAGCGCCCGCCGGCCGCGCATGCGCAGGTACCGGTAGAGCGCGTCGCCTAGGATGTAGTTGCGGCCGTGCCCGACGTGGAGCCGGTCCCCCGACGGGTAGGGGAACATCATCAGCATGTAGTACTTGCCCTTGGCCTGCCGCAGGTCGACCTCGGCCGCCCTGCCCTTCTCCCAGCGGTCCTGCCACTTCGCTTCGATCGCGCGATGATCGTAGGAGCTCATCGTCGGGTTCCGCCCTCTCCCCGTCCATCCTCGACCGGCACCTCGAGCTCGGCGAGCACGCGGTCCCGAAAGGTCAGCCTCTTCCAGGCGGCGAGCCGGCCCGCCGTCCTCACCTTGAGCTCGTAGCGCCCCGGCTCGAGCCCCAGGAACACGCCGCGCCCGCCCGCCAGCGAGACGGTGCGCACGCCTCCGGTCGCGCCCTCGAGCGTCGCCGCGCCCTCCACTGCCGGCGCCAGCCGCACGAGGAGCGCCGCAGCTTGGCGCGTGCCTTCGTTCGGCCGCACGCGGAAGGGGCGCACGGGCGCCGGCCCGGGTGCCAGATCGACGTCCTGCATGCGATCTTCGCGCGCGACGAGCAACCCGGCACCCGGATAGGACTCGAGGCGCGGATCGTCGATGCGCAGATAGGTGGCGGGCACGAAGTGGTGACTGGAGATCGGATCGCTGAAAACCCAGCCGCGGTCGGGATACCAGACCTCGATCCAGCGATGGAAACCGGCCCCCGGCCCCCCCGGCACCGGCTCGGCCACGTATCCGGGCACCTCGCGCGCTTCGATCCCGACCGCCCCGAGCAGCGCCACGGAGAGGCGCGCGAGGCCCGTACAGTAGGCGGTCCGGCGCTCGAGCACGGCCTCCGGCGCCTGGTCGGCGGCGCGATCGAGGTCGTAGGAGACGTTCGCCGCGACCCAGGCCAACAGCCTGCTCACCGCTTCGTACCGGCCTCCGGACCCGGCCGCGATCGCGCGCGCCACTCTCGACACCGTGGCGCCGCCGTCGGCGGCGGGCAGCGCGAAGGGGGCCCGGCTGCCGATCGGACCGAGATCGACTTCGACGCGCGTCGCGCCGTCGGGCGCCAGCGTCAGCCGGTAGCCGGCGTTCTCGTAGGGACGCACCACCGCGCCCGCGGGCGGCGAGATCTCCGCGGCATCGCTGCCGGCGACGACGCGGGCTTCGGCGCCGGCGCCCGGGCGCGGCAGGGCGAGCGCGAGCAGCGCGACGGCGGCTGCCAGCGCCCTCACTTGAGGCTCCCGGGGAAGGAGTGGCGGCGCAGGACGCCGTCGAGCAGTCCGTTGACGAAGCGCCCGGACTGCTCGGAGCCGAACCGCTTGGCGAGCTCTACCGCCTCGTCCACGATCACCAGCTTGGGAACATCGGTCTCCTGCAACATCTCGTAGACGGCGAGCCGGAGGATGTTCCGGTCCACCGCCGGCATCCGCTCCAGCCGCCAGTTCTCGGCCTGCGTCCGGATCAGCCCGTCGATCTCCTCGAGCCGGCCGCGGGTGCCCTCGACCAGGCGGCAGGCATAGGGAAACGCGTCGCGCGCCTCTGCGGCGGCCGCCTCGTTCTGCAGCTCGCCGTCGAGGGCACGTTCGCGCAGGAAGTCGGCGAGGTCGAAGGCGTGCGTCACCTCCGGCACGGAGCTCCCCGCCAGGTCGGCCTGGTAGAGCATCTGGACCGCCATCTCCCGTGCCATCCGCCGCTTGCCCACGGCCCCGTCTCCATTGCGGTCAAAGAGCTGCCCGGCGAACGCCCGCGGCGTTGCGCCCACTGCGGCTCAGGTGCCGGTCCCGATCCGCTCCAGCAGCGCGGCCATCTCCAGTGCGGCGAGCGCCGCATCCTCGCCCTTGTTGCCCGCCGCACCGCCGGCGCGCGCCAGCGCCTGCTCGAGCGTCTCGCAGGTGAGCACGCCGAAGCCGATCGGCACTCGCCGGCGCAGGCCGACTTCGGCGATGCCCCGGCTGCACTGCCCCGCCACGTGCTCGAAGTGCGCGGTCTCACCGCGGATCACGGCGCCCACGGCGACCAGCGCGTGCCGGTCACCGCGCGCCGCCAGGGCGTCGAGCGCGAGCGGAATCTCCCAGGCCCCGGGCACCCACACGACCTCGACGTCGGAGCGCTCCACGCCACAGCGAAAGAGCGCCTCGCAGGCGCCCTCGAGCAGGCGCTCGACTACGCCGGCGTTGAATCGGGAAGCGACCACGCCGATTCTCCGGCCGGCGCCGCCGACGGCGCTGGGGACAGGCTTGAAGGTGCTCATGGTGGGGTCGCCGGGCCGCAGCCGGCAGTCTAGCGATCGCGCGCAAACGCTGTCAACGACGGGAGATCCGCCGCGCTCACAGGTCGCCCCCCGGGGGCCGCAGGCGGATCTCCTCCACCGCGACGCTCGGGTCGGCGTCGAGCGCCCAGAGCACCGCGCGAGCGACTTCAGCGGGCGGGATCATGCGCGTCCGGTCCCATTGCCCCGGCAGGCCGTTCCAGAGCGGGCTGGCGGTCGCGCCGGGAGTGACCGCGACCACGCGCACGCCGGTGCCCGCGAGCTCCTCGCGCAGGACCTCGACCAGGCCGAGCAGGCCGAACTTGCTCGAGCAATAGGCCGACCAGCCCGGGAAGGCCCGGCGCGACGCCACCGAGAGCAGCGCCACCAGCACTCCGCGCCGGCGCTCGAGCATGGCGGGCAGGAAGGCGCGCGCCAGGTTCGCCACGCCCGTGAGGTTGGTGGCCAGGGCCGCCTCGAAATCAGCCGCCGGCGTGGCGAGGAAGGGAGCCACGGACGCGATGCCGGCGGCGGGCACGACCTCCTCGACCGGACCGAGCTCGCTCTCCACCCGGATCGCCGCCGCGGCCAGCCCGCCGGCGTCGCGCACGTCCTGGTCGAGCACGAGGCCCCGGGCGCCCGATTCCGCGAGCACACGCGAGAGCGGCTCGGCGCGGCGTCCGACCAGAGCGAGGCACCGGCCGCGGCGCGCGAGGGCGAGGGCGATCTCCCGTCCGATACCCGATCCGGCGCCGCTGACCACGGCGACTCCGACGGGCGGCTGGTTCATCGCGTCCGTCTCAGCGGAAGGAATGGAACTGGATGCGGAGTGCGCGGAGGTGAAATTGGTCGGGACGGCGGGATTCGAACCCGCGACCCCCTGAACCCCATTCAGGTACGCTACCAGGCTGCGCCACGTCCCGACCGGAAAATCTCAACGGTTCTGCTTGTCGAGGAGCGAGAGGATCGCCCGCGCCTCCTTGAGGGCGTCCGCGACCCCTCGTTCGAGGGTTTCTATCCGCTCGCCGGACGACGAGTCAAGCTTCGCGGCGGCGTGCGGCGTGCCCGAAGCGGTGTCCGTGGCGCCCTCGCCTTCGCCCGCTTCCGGCGCGGCCCCCTCCGTCTCGTGGTTGGCGGGGAGCGCGTCCGCGCCCGGCTGGTCCGCGCGCGGCGGCGGCTCGGACTCGAGCTTCTTCTTGGCGCCGGCGATCGTGTAGCCCTCTTCGTAGAGCAACTGCTTGATCCGCCTCAGGACCGCGACCTCCTCCACCGAGTAGGCGCGCCCCGGTCCGTTGGCCCGGTTCCCGGACGACTGGAGAGCGGGGAACTCGGTCTCCCAGTAGCGCAACACGTAGGGCGGCAGATCCAGCTGCTTGCAGACTTCGGCGAGCTTGAAGGAGCGCTTCATCGGTGGCGACCGCGCGGCGGGCCGATCCTAGAACGCGGGACGGGTCAAGTCGAGCGACGCCGGATGACGAGTCGCACCGGCACGCCCCCCAGCCCGAAGCTCTCGCGCAGCCGGTTCTCGAGGTATCTCCGGTACGAGTGGGTCAGCGGGAGGGCGCGATTGGCGAACAGCATGAAGGTCGGTGGGCCGGTCGCGACCTGCGCGGCGTAGAAGAGCTTCCACTCCCGCTCCTCGATCCTGGGCGGCTGGTGCTGCCGGATCCAGGACTCGAATGCCCGGTTGAGCTCGCCGGTCGAGATCTCCAGCCGGAAGCCCCGCCGGGCTTCGTCCACCGCCGCGAAGATGCGCTCCACGCCGCGGCCGCTGAGCGCCGAGAGGTTGACGCGCGGCGGGCCCGCGAGCAGGCCCTCGAGGCGGGGCCAGGCGAGCTCGAGGCGCTCGCGGCCCTCATCGTCGAGCAGATCCCACTTGTTGATCGCCACCACGGCCGCCCTGCCGGCCTCCCAGATGGCGCCCGCCACCGCGAGGTCGCCCGAGGTGATCCCGGCCGGGGCCTCGACCACCAGCACCGCGACTTCGGCGCGCTCGATCTGCCGGCGGGCGAGCATGACCGCGAGCTCCTCCGGTGCGTCCGCGGCCTTGCTGCGCCTGCGGATGCCGGCGGTATCGATCAGCAGGTAGCGGCGATCGTCGCGAATCACCAGGGTGTCGATCGGATCGCGGGTCGTGCCCGCCGTCGGCGACACGAGCGTGCGCTCCTCTCCGACCAGGCGATTCAGGAGCGAGGACTTGCCGACGTTGGGTCGGCCCACGATGGCGACCGCGACGCCGCCCGGCTCGGGCTCCGCCGGGGCCTCGAGCGGCGGCAGCGCTGCGCTCACCCGCTCGACGAGCGCGCCGATCCCCACGCCGTGCTCCGCGGACACCGCCACCGGCTCGCCCAGCCCGAGCGCCCAGAATTCGCTCGCCGCCTCGGCGGCGCGCCGCACGTCGGTCTTGTTCACCACCAGGATCAGCGGCTTGCCCTGCGGCCGCAGTGCCGCGAGTACGCGCTCGTCGGCGGTGGTCAGGCCCTCGACTCCGTCCACCACCAGCAGCACCAGGTCGCAGGCTCCGACCGCGATCATCACCTGCTCACCGAGGCCGAGCG
This sequence comes from Acidobacteriota bacterium, assembly GCA_017860005.1. Taxonomy (GTDB): domain Bacteria; phylum Acidobacteriota; class Thermoanaerobaculia; order Multivoradales; family JAGPDF01; genus JACTMI01. Next base: position 51,602 of record JAFNAE010000001.1, read on the forward strand.
GGTCGTCGCCCGGCACCAGTCCGCCGGTGTCGATCCACTCGACCGGCCGCCCCGCCTCGACCTCGCCGCGCGCGACGATGCGGTCACGCGTGACCCCGGGCCGGTCGTGCACGATGGCCTGCCGCCGCCCCACCAGGCGGTTGAACAGCGTCGACTTGCCCACGTTCGGCCGGCCCACGATGGCCACCGAAGGAGTGAGCGCGGTCACGGCCCTTCGGTCGAGGACTTGAGCAGGCGCGAGAGCACCCACCACCGCCCCCGCTCGCGCATCAGGGAGTAGACGACCCGGTTCTCCTGGCCCTTCGACTCCGCGACCGTCTGCTCGGAGCCGACCGCCACCATGGTCAGATCCCAGGTCTCGATCGTGGTCGCGGTGGCGCCGGTGCCGCTGTGCGCCTCGACGCTCTCGACCACCATGCGCACCAGCTTCGGCCGGAGCGCTCGCCCCTGTTCGGACAGCTCGCGGATGCGCACCGTCACGCGCGTGGTCTCCCGGCCGGTCGCGATCTCGGCGAGCGGCGCCGCGTCGCCGGTCTGGTAGCAGAGAGTCAGGCGCTCGGCATAGTCGGCGAGGAGCTTCTCGACCTCGGCACGGTCCGCGGCGGCCCGTTCCGGCGAAGGTCCGCAGCCGGCGAGCAACGCCAGGAGGAGGCCGAGAACGGCGCGGGCGGAGGTCTTCACGCCCGGCAGTCTAACGAATCAGGGGGCGGTTTCGGTTGACAGGCGCGGGAGCGGGGCTTAGGATCCCCGTTCGCGCGAAAGTGGCGGAATTGGTAGACGCGCAAGATTCAGGATCTTGTGGTCGCAAGGCCGTGGGGGTTCGAGTCCCCCCTTTCGCACCAAGCCTTCCCGAGCTCCGGCCTCAGATCTCGGCGAGCACCACGGTCGCGCCGCCCAGCGGCGCGCCGTCGAGGGTGAGCCGTCCCCTGACCCGCACCAGGGCGCCCCAGCGCGCCTCGAGAGAGACCGCGACCTCGACGGTCTCTCCGGGCTCGGGCGCGCGCACGACCTCCGCGTCCTCGATCGCCGCCAACGCCAGCCGCTTCTCCTCCCCACCGCCGTCCGGCGCGAGCAGCAACGCCGCGCCCTGCGCGATCGCCTCGATCAGCCACCCGGCGGGTGCTCCGCCGCCGTCCCGCGACCAGGTGCCGTTGGCGGTCAGGCGCAGGAGCGCCCGGCCGTCGGCCGTGCGGTCGATGAAGCGGAAGGGATAGCGGTGCGGGAGCTTCAAGTCGGACGCGCGACCGGGCTCCCGCCGCGCGCGACCACGAAGTCGGCGAGCCTGTCGACCGAGCCGAGTGCCTCGCCGCCGACCTCCTCGTTCTCGATCTTGACCCCGAACTCCTGCTCGACGCCGAGCACGAGCTCGAGCGCGTCGATCGAGTCGAGACCGAGCCCGTCGGGACCGAACAGCGGTTCGTCGTCGCCGATCGACTCGGGCGCGCGATCGAGCTTCAGCCGCTCGACCAGGAGCTCCTTGATGCGGCGCTTGAGATCTGCAGGGGCTTCGACGCTCATCGCTCTGGAATCGTATCACCGCGGCGCGGCGCGCGCGGCGCTCAGAGCATGACCAGTCCGCCGTCGACCGCGAGCGTCTGACCGGTGACGTACGACGCGGCGTCGGAGGCGAGGAATCCGATCGCCGAGGCGATCTCCTCGGGGCGGCCGATGCGGCCGAGCGGGACTCCCTTGAGGTAGTCCTCGAGCTTCCTGGCGGGGAGCTGGGCGAGCAGCTCGGTGTCGACGAAGCCGGGAGCGACCGCGTTGACGGTCACGCCGAAGGGCGCCGCCTCGCGGGCGAACGCCTTGACGAAGCCGAGCAGCCCCGCCTTCGCCGCGCTGTAGTGCGTCTGGCCCACCTGACCCACCAGGGCGCTCGCGCTCGACACCGCCACGACCCGGCCCCAGCGGCGTGCGTACATGCCGCGTGCCACGGCGCGCGCGACGCGGTACGCGGCGCTCAGGTTGACGTCGAGGATGGCGTCCCAGTCCTCCTCGCGCAGGAACGGCAGCAGAGCGTCCCGGATCGTGCCGGCATTGAGCACCAGGACCTGGATCGCGCCGAGCTCCTCACCGACCCGCGCCAGCACGGCCGCGGTGGCGGAGCGGTCCCGGAGGTCGAGAGCGTAGGCAGCGCCGCCGATCTCGGCAGCGAGCGTCTCGGCGGCCTCGCGCTGACGAAGATAGGTGATCGCGACGCGGCAGCCCTGCGCGGCCAGCACACGGGCGGTGGCGGCCCCGATGCCTGCGCTGGCGCCGGTGACCAGAGCGACGCGGAGCTCGGCCAGCGGGCTCATCCGTGCCGCACCAGGGACGCCGCCAGGGGTGTTCCCGGCGCCGCCGACGCAGGTTCGGTCTCGGGCAGCGCCGACCCGCCCGCGCGCGCCTCGGCCGCGATCTCGGCCAGCGGCCGCAGCTCGAGGTCGGCGAGGACGCCTTCGAGGCGGGCACCCCAGCCGCGCCGGCCCGCCTCGTGGAAGAAGCGGGCGAAGCCCGTGTAGAGCCCGGGCAGCGGCCGGTCCACGAGCTCCCAGGGGTGCACCACGAGCAGCGCGAACGACGAGCCCTGCGCCGCGCGGCGAAGCCACGACGGCGGCGCGCAGCGCGCGCACCAGCCTCCCGCCGGCAGCCCGAGCCGCCCACCCCAGACCAGCGGCGGGAGCTCCAGGATCCGCGCGCCGTGCTGCCAGGTCAGGGCGGCCGGCTGGCGGGGATTGGCGCGCGAGCCGGCGCCGGGCGACGCCATCAGCGAGCTGTCGTAGGCGAAGCCGAGCTCGGCGATCACGCGCAGACGGGGATTGGCGAGGTTGCGCAGCGACCACTCGGGGGCGCGGAATCCGACCACCGCGCGGCCGATGATCTGCTCCAGGGTCGCCCGGGCGCGCTCGACGTCGGCGCGGAAGCGCGCGACGGGGCGATCGTCGGCGCGCAGATGGAGGCGTCCGTGGCAGGCGACCTCGTGGCCGGCCTCGGCGACCTCCCGCACCCGCCCCGGCAGGCGCTCTGCGACCTCCCCGAGCACGAAGAAGGTGGCGCGCAGGCCGAGCGTCGAGAAGCGGGCGAGCGTCTCGGGCAGGAGCCGATCGAGCTCTTCGACGAGCGGCGGCCGCCGCTCCGGGTCGACGTACTCGGGCACCCAGCAGGAGTGGTACCACTCCTCGACGTCGACCGAGAGCGCACGGCCGGCCGCGCCGGGCAGGAGCCGGATCTCAGGCCGGTCCGGGGTCGTCGAAGACCTTGAAGTAGATCGCCGCACAGGAAATCCGGACGGTGTCGAGAACCGGGCGGAAGTGGCTGCCGCCGTCATTATAGATGGTGCTCACCCGCACGTGCTCGAAGCGCGCGCCCATGCGTGCCGCCTTGATCAGCATCTCCGACTCGACCGCGTAGCCGTCGGAGCGGAGGCAGAGCCGTCGAGCCAGGGAGGAGGAGAGCAGCCGGTAACCCGACTGCGAGTCCTCGAGCTCCCTGCCCGTCATCCAGGTCAGGACCCGGGAGCCGATGTAGTTGGTCCAGAAGCGGGAGGAGGGGATCCGCTCGCGGTCGGCGAGCCGCGACCCGATCACCAGATCCGCGTGCCGCGCGTCCCACACCGCGAGCAGCCGGGGCAGGTCGGCCGGATCGTGCTGCCCGTCGGCGTCGAGCAGGGCCAGGGCCGATTCCGCGCCGCCGAGCGCCCGCTCGATGCCGACGCGCAGCGCGTGTCCTTTGCCCCGGTTGCCCGGCAGCGAGAGGACCTCGGCGCCCGCCGCGCGCGCGAGCTCGGCCGTCGCGTCCCGGCTGCCGTCGTCGACGACCACGACGCGCTCGAGGTGACGCCTCACCCCGGCTACGACCGCACCCACCGTGGCTTCGCACTGGTAGGCCGGAATCACGGCGCAGACGTCTGCTCGCGGCACGGAATGCGGTCTTATAGCACACGCTCGCGAAGCGCTCGGAAGGGCCGTCCCTCTTGTCAGCACGAAGCGGCTTGTGACAGTCTTCACGAGTGCCAGGAGACTACCTCCCGATCCTGCTCTCGCTCGGCATCGCGATCGCGCTCGGCGCCGGCCTGATCTGGTTCTCGTGGGCGTCCGGGCTCAAGACCGGCGGGCGGGTCAAGTACTCGACCTACGAATCCGGAGTGCCGCTCCTCGACCGCTCGCGCAAGCGGCTCTCGATCGCCTTCTTCCTGATCGCCATCGACTTCGTGGTCTTCGACGTCGAGGCCGCCTTCCTCTACCCGTGGACGCTGCACGTGCGCGAGGGCGGTTGGCCGCTGTTCTGGGCCGTGATGGTCTTCGTGCTGCTCATCGTCGCCGGATACGCGTACGTCTGGCGCAAGGGCGGCCTCGAGGTCGCCACGCGGGTCGCGCGCGGAATCGGAGGAACGCCCCGGTGAGCGATGGTGGGCGCAACTCCCTTCCGGCCGAGGTCGCAGCCGAGATCGAGGCGCTGCGCCCACGCTACCCCACCGAGGAGGCGCTCCTGCTCCCGGCCCTGCACCTGATGCAGAAGGCGGCCGGTGGCTGGCTCTCGCAAGCGTCGATCGCGGCGGTGGCCGAGCACCTCGGCCTGCCCCCCTCCAAGGTCGCGGGCGTGGTTTCTTTCTACGACATGTTCCACGAGCATCCGGTCGGGCGCCACCGCGTCCGGCTCTGTACGAACCTCTCTTGCCAGCTGCGCGGCTCCGATCAGCTCATGGACGTCCTGCGCGCCGAGCTCGGGGTCGGTCCCGGCGAGGTCACCGGCGACGGCCGCTGCTCGTGGGTCGAGTTCGAATGTCTCGGCTCGTGCGACACGGCGCCGATGGCGATGATCGACGACGACTACCACGAGAATCTCACTCCCGACCGGCTGCGCGCCGCGCTCAAGGGACTGGACTGACATGGCCTTCGAACGGGTGCTGACCCGCAACGTCGGGCGCGCGGCCGCACGGACCGTGCGCGGCTACCGGGAGAGCGGCGGCTACGAGGCGCTCGGCCGGGCGCTCAAGCTGGACCCCGGCGAGATCGTCGAGGAGGTCAAGCGCTCGGGCCTCAGGGGCCGCGGCGGCGCGGGGTTCCCGTGCGGCGCCAAGTGGGGCTTCGTGCCGCGCGGAACCGATCGGCCCAAGTACATCGTCTGCAACGCCGACGAATCGGAGCCCGGGACCTTCAAGGACCGCCTGCTCATGGAGCACGACCCGCACCAGCTGATCGAGGGCTGCGTGATCGCGGGACGAGCGGTGGCGGCGAACACGACCTACATCTACATCCGCGGCGAGTACACCCACGCGGCCCGGGTCCTCGAGGAAGCGATCCGCGACGCCTACGACCAGGGGGTTCTGGGGGCGAGCGTGCTCGGCTCCGGCTTCCGCCACGACGTGTACGTGCACCGGGGCGCCGGCGCGTACATCTGCGGCGAGGAGACCGGCATGCTCGAGTCCCTCGAGGGCAAGCGCGGACAGCCGCGCGTCAAGCCGCCGTTCCCGGCCGTGGTCGGCGCCTTCGGCGCGCCGACCGTGATCAACAACGTCGAGACCCTGTGCTGCGTGACGCACATCCTGCAACGCGGCTCCGAGTGGTTCAAGTCGATCGGCACCGACGAGCGCAACACCGGCCCGAAGCTCTACGCGATCTCGGGCCACGTCGAGCGGCCCGGCACGTACGAGTACCCGATCGGCGTCACCTTCCAGGAGCTCCTCGACGGCTGCGGCGGCATGTACCGGGGCCGGGCGCTCAAGGCGTTCATCCCGGGGGGCGCGTCCGCGCCCATGCTCACTGCGGCGGAGAGCGGCATTCGCATGGACTTCGACAACCTGGCCAAGGCGGGCAGCATGCTCGGTTCGGCCGCGGTGATCGTGATGGACGAGACCACCTGCGTGGTGCGAGCGGCGCTGCGCCTGGCGCGCTTCTTCGCTCACGAGTCGTGTGGCCAGTGCACGCCGTGCCGGGAGGGCACCAACTGGATGCGGCTGGTGCTGGAACGAATCGAAAGCGGACACGGCAGCGAAGCCGACCTCGACCTCCTGGCGCGCGTGGTCCCCAACGTCGGCGGCATCTCGCTCTGCGCCCTCGGCGACGCCGCCCAGGGCCCGGTGAAATCCCTGATCGAGAAGTTCGGCGACGAGATCCGCGACAACCTGCGAAACCGGCGCTACCCCCTCCCGCGCGTGCCGTTCTTCGACCTCGGAGCCGTCGCGTAATGCCCATCGTCACGATCGACGATCGCACCCTCGAAGTCCCGACCGGGACCAATCTGGTCGAGGCCGCCTCCCGGGTCGGAGTGCAGATCCCTCACTACTGCTATCACCCGCGACTGTCGGTGGTCGGCCAGTGCCGGATGTGCATGGTCGAGATCCAGGGCATGCCCAAGCTCCAGGCGGCCTGCTCGACCCAGGTCGTGCGCGACGGCATGGTGGTGCGCACCAGCTCCGAAACCGCTGCCGAGGCGCAGCGCGCGATCATGGAGTTCCTGCTCATCAACCATCCCCTGGACTGCCCCATCTGCGACCAGGCCGGGGAATGCGGACTGCAGGACTATTCCTTCAAGCACGGGCAGGCCTTCTCGCGCTTCCGCTTCGAGGAGAAGCGCACCTACCCCGAGAAGGAGCGCATCCCGCTCGGTCCGCACGTGATGCTGAACATGAACCGGTGCATCCAGTGCACGCGCTGCATCCGGTTCACCCACGAGGTGACGAAGACCGGCGAGCTCTCGTTCTTCGAGCGCGGTTCGCACGCCGAGATCGGCACCTTCCCGGACAAGCCGCTCGACAACCCGCTCTCGACCTGCGTGGTCGACATCTGCCCGGTGGGCGCCCTGACCTCGACCCGCTTCCGCTTCGCCGAGCGCGTCTGGTACCTGGACAAGAAGCCCTCGATCTGCACCGGCTGCGACGCCGGCTGCAACATCACGCTGGAGCACCGGCGCGGCGCGATCCGGCGCTACAAGCCGCGCTTCAATCCCGAGGTCAACGACTACTGGATGTGCGACTTCGGCCGCGCCACCCACGAGCGCTACCAGGAGCTGCCGCGCCTGGCGGTGCCGCGGCTGCGCAAGGACGGCGAGGTCGTGGCCGTGGGCTGGCGCGAGGCCCTCGATGCCCTCTTCCACGCCCTGCGCGCCAAGCGCGCCGACGGCGCCACCGCGCTCCTCGGCTCGGGCTTCCTGAGCACCGAGGAGGCCTGGCTCCTGCGCCGGCTCGCGGGCTTCGTCGAAACGCCCCACTTCTCGATCTGGACCGACAGCGGCCCGGCGCGCGCCATCCCCAACCCGGCCGGCGGTATCGTCGGGCGCGAGGCCGCGCCGAACCGCCGCGGCGCCGAGCTGGCGGGACTGGTGGCGGAGGAAGGGGGTCTCGACGCCGAGGCGCTCCTGCTCGGGGACGGCGCTTCGCGCTGCGCGACGCTCCTGGTCGCCGATTCCGACTTCGGCAAGGCGGCGCACGACCCCAAGATCGTCGAGCGGCTGCGCGCGGCGCACTTCCTCGCCGTGATGGGCTGGGCCGACACGCCCCTGGCTCGCGCGGCGGATCTCGTGCTGCCGGTCGCGACCCATGCCGAGCGGGACGGCACCTTCGTCAACGTCAACGGGCGCCTGCAGCGCTTCGAGCGCGCCTTCCCGCCGCCTTCGCACGTGCGGCCCGCGATCGAGGTGCTCGCCGACCTGCTCTCGCGCTTCGACCCGAAGTGGGCTTCGGTCTCCACCGCCGTGGTCTTCGACCTGCTCGCCGAGGAGCTGCCCGCTCTGGCCGGCCTGCGCTGGGCGGAGATCCCCGCCACCGGCGTGCCGATCGTCCATGCCTCCGCGGGGGCCGCGCCGTGAGCCCGGAGACGGTCGCCACCCTGGCCAAGATCGGTGTGTGGCTGACCGCGCTCCTGAGCGTCGCTCCGGCCATGCTCTGGTTCGAGCGCAGGATCCCGGCCTTCATGCAGGACCGGCTCGGCCCCAACCGGGTCGGCCCGCTCGGTCTCCTGCAGGGGATCGCGGACGCGGTCAAGTTCATCTTCAAGGAGGAGTTCACGCCGGCCAACGCCGACCGGCCGCTCTTCCTGCTCGCTCCCGTCCTCGCGCTGATTCCCGCCCTGACCACCTACCTGGTGATCCCCTTCGGCCCCGAGGTGGTGATCGGTGGGCACAGCACGAAGCTCGTGGTCATCGACTCCGACTCGGGCGTGCTGCTCTTCCTGGCCCTCGCCAGCCTCGGCGTCTACTCGCTGGTGCTCGCCGGCTACAGCTCGAACAACAAGTATTCGCTGATGGGCTCCATCCGGGCCTCGGCGCAGATGGTCAGCTACGAGCTCGCGCTCACCACCGCGGTGGTGTGCGCCCTGATCCCGGCGGGAACCCTGAACCTGGCCGAAGTCGTCGACTACCAGCGCGCGCACCTGTGGCAGGCGATCTCGCAGCCGATCGGGATGCTGGTCTTCCTGGTCGCGGCCTTCGCGGAGACCAACCGCCTCCCCTTCGACCTCCCCGAGGCCGAGTCGGAGCTGGTCGCGGGCTACCTGACCGAGTACGGCGGCCTGCGCTGGGCGATGTTCTTCATGGGCGAGTACATGTCCATGACCACCCTCTCCGCGCTCTTCGTCACGCTCTACTTCGGTGGCTGGTCGCTGCCCTTCGTAGACTTCTCCGGGCTCTCCGGGCTCGTCCAGGCGCTGATCGGATTCACGGTCCTCGCGGCCAAGATCGCCGCCATGCTGTTCCTGTTCGTCTGGGTGCGCTGGACCTTCCCGCGCTTCCGCTACGACCAGCTCATGCGCCTGGGCTGGAAGGCGCTCCTGCCCCTCGCGGTGCTCCAGCTCGTCGCCACCGCGGCGCTCACCGTCGGAGGGGTCCTCTGATGGAGCTCGCGGTCTTCGTGCTCTTCGGCCTCGCCGCGCTGGTCTCCGCCGCCCTGGTCGTGGCCCACCGCAACCCGGTCTATGCCACCATGAGCCTGGTCGTGACGCTGGTCTCGACCGCCGTCCTGTTCGTGCTGCTCGGCTCGCCCTTCCTCGCCGCGCTCCAGATCCTGCTCTACACCGGGGCGATCCTGGTGCTCTTCCTGTTCGTCATCATGCTGCTCAACATCGGGCGCGAGCGGTCCTCGGGCGCGCGGTCGCCGGCCCAGACCTGGTCGGCCGTGATCCTCGCGTTGCTCCTCGCCGGCTCGCTCGGCCGCCTCGTGTGGGATGCGCACAAAGACTCCGAGGCGCCCCCGCTCGACGCCACTTTCGTCTCGCTGCGCGGCCTCTCGGAACAGCTCTTCTCCTCCTACCTGCTCCCCTTCGAGCTGATCGGACTCCTGCTCCTGGTGGCGGTGGTGGCGGCGAGCTGGCTCGCCCGGCGCCACGAGGAGGACGAGCCCGAGGTCGCGGCGCCGTCTCCCGAGGACCGGCCATGACCGTGCCGGTCTCCTGGTACCTCCTGCTCGCCGCCGCGCTGTTCGCGATCGGCGTGATCGGCGCCCTGACCCGCCGCTCCGGGATCGCGATCTTCCTGTCGATCGAGCTGATGCTCAACGCCGCCAATCTCACGCTCGCCGCCTACTCCCGGCTGCTCGGCGACCGGGCCGGCCAGATGGTGGTGTTCTTCGCGCTCGCCGTCGCGGCGGCCGAGGCCGCGGTCGGGCTGGCTCTCTTCATCAACATCTTCCGGCTGCGCCGGACCATCGACGTCAACCGCCTCAACCTGATGCGCTGGTAGCCCGATGCGCCCCCTCGACCTGCTCTGGCTGATCCCGGCCCTCCCGTTCGCGGGGGCGGCCGTCAACGGGCTCCTGCTGCGCAACCGGCACAAGCCCCTGGTCACGGCGATCGGCGTCGGCGCCCCCGGCCTCTCGCTGGTCCTCGCGCTCGCCGCGCTCTGGGACTACGTCGCCAACCTCCGCCCCCAGCCGTTCGAGCAGTTCCTCTACGCCTGGACGACCGGCAGCCTCGCGATCGACGTCGCGTTCCGGGTCGACCCGCTCTCCGCGGTGATGCTGTTCGTGGTGACCTTCGTCGGCTTCTGGATCCACGTCTACTCCGTGGGCTACATGGGCCACGACCCGGGCTACCGGCGCTTCTTCGCCTACATGAACCTGTTCATGGGGGCCATGTTGCTGCTCGTCCTGGGCAACAACCTCCTGGTCATGTTCGTGGGCTGGGAGGGCGTGGGGCTCTGCTCGTACCTTCTGATCGGCTACTACTTCGAGGAGGCGTTCCCGCCCTTCGCCGGCAAGAAGGCATTCGTCGTCAACCGCATCGGAGACTTCGCCTTCCTGCTCGGGATCTTCACCCTCTTCTCGGAGTACGGGACGCTCCACTTCGGCCAGCTCACCGAGCGCATCCTCGCGGATCCCGGGGCCGCGCAGCGGCCCTTCCTGCTGGGACTCTCGCTCGCCGGATTCACCGCGCTCTGCTTCTTCATCGGCGCCACGGGCAAGAGCGCCCAGATCCCGCTCTTCGTCTGGCTGCCCGACGCGATGGCCGGTCCGACGCCGGTCTCCGCCCTCATCCACGCCGCCACCATGGTCACGGCCGGCGTCTACATGGTGGTGCGCACCAACGTCCTCTACCAGATGGCGCCCGAGATCTCGACCCTGGTGGCGGTCATCGGCGCCGCCACCGCGATCGTGGCCGCCACCATCGGCCTGGCCCAGAACGACATCAAGAAGGTCCTCGCCTACTCCACCGTGTCGCAGCTCGGCTACATGTTCCTGGCGGCGGGGGTCGGGGCCTACGTCGCGGCGATCTTCCACCTCGCCACGCACGCGTTCTTCAAGGCCTGCCTCTTCCTCGGCTCGGGCTCGGTCATCCACGCCATGGGCGGCGAGCAGGACATGCGCAAGATGGGCGGGCTCAAGAAGCAGCTGCCCGCCACCTACCGGACGTTCTGGATCTCGACGCTCGCCATCGCCGGCATCCCGCCGCTCGCCGGCTTCTTCTCGAAGGACGAGATCCTGGCGGGGACCTTCGCCCATCCCGGAGCGCTCTATCGGGTGCTCTGGGTGGTCGGCCTCCTCACCGCCGGCCTGACCGCCTGCTACATGTTCCGCGCCGTCTACCTGACCTTCGAGGGCAAGTTCCGGGGCAGCCACGAGCAAGCGCACCACCTGCACGAGTCGCCGCGGGTGATGACCGTGCCGCTCGTGGTGCTCGCAACGGGCGCCGTGGTGGCGGGCTGGATCGGGATTCCGAAGGGCGTCTGGGAGACCTTCGGGGCACACGACCGCAACCTGCTCCACCACTTCCTCGCGCCGGTCGTGGCCGAGGTGCACGGAGCGGGCGCCGAGCACGGCATGTCGCACCTGGTCGAGTGGCTGCTCATGGCCGCCTCGGTGGCGATCGCGCTCGCCGGCATCGGCATCGCGCGCAGCCAGTGGAAGCGGCGCGGGCTGGAGGCCGACGCTGCCTTCGCCGCCAGGACCCCGGTGGTCCAGCGGCTGCTCGAGAACAAGTACTGGGTCGACGAGATCTACGACCGCCTGGTCGTGCGTCCGCTGGCCGCCCTGGCGCGCGGGTGCTGGAAGATCGTGGACACCCTGATCATCGACGGCGGACTCCATGTCGGCGCCTTCGTCACCGAGCTCACGGGTGACCTCGGCCGCTTCACGACCACCGGCAACGTCCGCCAGTACGCGCTCTACTTCCTCGGCGGCGTGGTCCTCCTCTTCTGGTGGATGGTCCTCTGATGGGCGGCTCCTTCCTCTCGCTCCTGCTCGGCGACACCGTCACACGCCTGGTCTTCTTCCCGACGCTGGCCGCCGTCCCGCTCCTCTTCATGGGCAAGGCGAAGCCGATTGCGGTGAAGCTCTACGCGCTCGCCGTCTCGCTGGTCGAGATCGGGCTCATGCTGGCCTGGACGGCCGCGCACTGGGATGCGGCCGGCCTGGTGGTCAAGGACCCCGTCCTGCCCTGGCTCGAGATGCCCTCGCTCTCGATCGTCTACGAGGTCGGCATCGACGGCATCTCGCTGCCGTTGGTCCTGCTCACCGGGCTGCTGCTGCCGGTCGTGGTGCTCGGCTCCTGGAAGGGGGTCGACCGGCACTGGACCGGCTTCACGACCGCCCTGCTGCTGCTCACCACCGGCATCCTCGGCGCCCTCGTCGCCCTCGACCTCCTGGTCTTCTACGTCTTCTGGGAGGTCATGCTGATTCCGATGTACCTGATCATCGGCATCTGGGGCGGCGAGCGCCGGATCTACGCGGCGGTGAAGTTCTTCCTGTTCACCATGGCGGGAAGCCTGCTGATGCTGATCGGCATCCTCTGGCTCGGCTGGACCTACGGCCGTCTCACCGGACTCTGGAGCTTCCGCTATCAGGATCTCCTGCGCCTCGACCTGCCGGTCGAGCAACAGCTCTGGCTGTTCGGTGCCTTCGCCCTCGCCTTCGCGATCAAGGTGCCGATGTTCCCGTTCCACACCTGGCTGCCCGACGCCCACGTCGAGGCCCCCACCGGCGGCTCGGTCATCCTGGCCGGCATCCTGCTCAAGCTCGGGACCTACGGCTTCCTGCGCTTCGCGCTGCCCCTGTTCCCGCACGCTGCCGACCGTCTGGCGCCCTGGCTGCTCGGGCTCGCGGTGATCGGCATCGTCTACGGCGCCCTGGTCGCCTGGGTGCAGCCGGACATGAAGAAGCTGGTCGCCTACTCCTCCATCGCCCACCTGGGCTTCGTGATGCTCGGCATCCTGGCCTGCGACCTCATCGCCTGGCAGGGGGCGCTGATCCAGATGGTCAACCACGGCCTCTCGACCGGCGCGCTCTTCCTGCTCGTGGGCATGCTCTACGACCGGCGCCACACCAAGAAGTTCGAGGATTTCGGCGGGATCGCCAAGGTCGTGCCGTGGTTCGCCTTCTTCCTCGTCTTCTCGACTCTCGCCTCGGTCGGCCTGCCCGCTCTCAACGGCTTCGTCGGCGAGTTCCTGATCCTGGTCGGGGCCTGGCGTGCGGGCCTCCACCTGCTCGTCGCCATCTCCACCTTCGGCGTCGTGCTGGCCGCGATCTACCTGCTCCACCTCCTGCAGAAGACGATCTGGGGTCCCCTCACCCGCGAGGAGAACCGGGGCCTGCGCGACCTCGACGTCCGCGAGGTCCTGGCGCTGCTGCCGCTGTGCGTCTTCATGCTGTGGATCGGTGTCGCGCCGAAGACCTTCCTGGAGCCGAGCCGGCCTGCTCTGGAGGCGGTCCTCGCCGACTACCGCGCGCGCCTCGCGCAGCCGGCGCCGGCGGCGCCCGGCCTCGGCGCCTCCCGCAACCCGGCCGAGGCGGGGCGCAGCTTCCTCGTCGATCTCGACGCCCCGGATCGCGGAGTCCAGCCATGAATCCGCTCTTCGCGGTCCCGACGGCCGATCTCGCGAGTCTCGCGCCCGAGCTGCTGCTGACCGCCGCGGCGACGGTCCTGCTGCTGCTCGAAGCGTTCGCTCCCGCCCTGCGCCGCGCGTTCGTTCCGGCCGGCCTGGCCGCGACGATCGGTGCCGCCTGGCTGCTCACCGGCTCGGACTCGGGTCCCGCGTTCCACGGCCTGGTGGAGAGCTCGCCGCTGACGCGCGCGTTCTCGCTCACCGTCCTGCTCGCCACCGCGCTCGGCCTGCTCGCCGCTCCGGGCTACCTGCGCCGGGCGCGGCTGCTCGCCGGCGAGTACCCGGCCCTGATCCTCTGGTGCGCTGCGGGTCTCCTGATCCTGATCCGGTCCACCGAGCTGCTGACCCTCTTCCTCGCGCTCGAGCTGTTCTCGGTCGCCCTCTATGCGCTCGCGGCCTTCCATCGGCGCTCGGCGCGGTCGGCGGAGGCAGGGCTCAAGTACTTCCTGATGGGCGCCTTCGTGAGCTCCTTCCTGCTCTACGGCGTGGCGCTGCTGTTCGGAGAGACCGGGAGCACCCGCCTCGACGGCATCGCGGCGGCGCTCGCCGCCGGCAACGGGTCGCCCGGGCTGCTGCTCCTCGGCTCGCTGCTCGTCGCCACTGCCTTCGCGTTCAAGCTCAGCCTGGTGCCCTTCCACGCCTGGGCGCCGGACGTCTACCAGGGGGCGCCGAGCCCCTTCGTCGCCTTCCTGTCGGTGGCGCCCAAGGTGGCGAGCGCGGTGGTGCTGGTGCGGCTGGTGACGCTGTTCGCCGACTCTCCGATCGGCGGCCGGTGGCCGGACGTGATCGCCCTCCTCGCGGTCGTGTCGATGCTGGCGGGCAATCTCTTCGCGCTGGTCCAGCGCGACATCAAACGCATGCTCGCCTACTCGGGCGTGGCCCACATGGGCTACCTGATGATCCCGCTGGCGTCTCCGGGCAACGCCGCTTGGCGCCCGGTGCTCGTCTACCTGGTCGCCTACGCGCTGATGAACGCCGGCGCCTTCGTCGTCGTGTCCATGCTCTATCCGAGCTCCGACGACCAGCATCCGATCGCCGGGCTGTCGGGCTGGGGCTACCGGTTCCCGGCGCTCGGCATCTGCCTGACCGTGTGCATGGTGTCCCTGGGCGGCATCCCGCCGACCGCGGGCTTCATCGGCAAGTACCTGGTCTTCCTGCACGCGATCCAGCACCAGCAGCTCTACCTCGCCCTGGTCGGCATCGCCGCCAGCCTGATCAGCGTGGTCGTCTACCTGCGCGTCGTCTACATGCTCTACATGAAGCCCGAGATCGCCGCGCCGCAGGACGTCGCGCCCGACTTCGGCGGCCAGGTCGCGGCCGTGGTCGCCGCGGCGGGCAGCCTGCTGCTCGGCCTCTGGCCGGCCCTGCTCATCGATTGGGCGGTCGCCTCCCTGCCGGTCGGCTGAGCTCGGCGCCGCGCGCGGTTTCGTGTCCCTCAAACCCACCTCACCCGGCCCGGGAGCTCGTTCCGCTCGCGCCGCGTCGCGGGCGGGACGCCCGGCGCTGCCCGAGGGTGTCTCGCCCCTGACCGTCAACCGCCTCTCGGTCTACCTCCGCTCGCTGCGCCAGCTGCTCGAGCAGGGCGTGCGCAGGATCTCCTCGCAGCAGCTCGGGCGCGCGTTCCACCTCTCCCCCACCCAGATCCGGAAGGACCTCGCGCAGTTCGGGGAGTTCGGCGTCCGCGGCCAGGGCTACGACGTCGCGACGCTCGCCGACCACCTCTCCGCGCTGCTCCAGGTCGATCGCACCCACCGGCTGGTGATCGTCGGGATGGGCAACCTCGGCACCGCGCTCGCCCGCTTCCCGGCCTTCAATACCGGCAGCTTCGTGGTCGTGGCGGGCTTCGATTCCGACCCGGCCAAGATCGGGGGCCGCGTCGGCCCGGTGACCGTTCACGCCATCGAGGAGCTGCCCGAGGTGGCGCGCCGGACCGGTGCCGAGATGGCGATCCTCGCGGTCCCCGCGGCCGCAGCGCCGGCGGCGTTCCGCTCCCTGGCGGAGGCCGGCATCGTGGCGGTGCTGAACTTCGCGCCGGTGACCCTCCCGCCGCTGCCCGGCTGCCGGGTCAAGAACGTGGATCTGCGCATCCAGCTCGAGGAGCTCGCCTTCTTCCGCACCGCCGCGGCGGAGCCGCCCGATCCGCCGGTGTAGAATCCGGCCAGGAGGTCAGAGCCATGAAGCGACGCGTGCGGCCCCGCGGCCGAGACGATGCGGGTTTCTCCCTGGTCGAGCTGCTGGTCGTGATCGTGATCATCGGCCTCCTGGCTCTGTGGGGCATCCCGGCCCTCCTCAACACCCTCAACCGGACCCGGCTCGTCAACACCTCCAAGGAGATCGCCACCCAGTTCCAGCTCGCCCGCCTCGAGGCGATCAAGCGGGGCGGTCTCAACGGCAACCTGCGCAACCAGGTCACCGTGGTCTTCTACGACGTGGGGCAGCGTTCGATCGCGCTGCTGGTCGACGAATCCCCCGACGCCACGTTCAATCCGGTGACCCCCTACGGCGGGCTCTACACCCTGCCCACCGGGGTGAATCTCCAGGCGCCCGGCGAGGCGATCGAGGGCCCCAAGTCGATCGTGGGATGGGACGAGGGCGGCCCGCCCGACGCCTTCGACGGGCCCACCTTCCTGTCGGACGGCTCCGCCCTGCGGGCGGGAGCGTTCCGGATCGCCGACACGCGCGGCAACTTCCTCGAGGTGCGTATCGACTTCCCGGCCACCGGCAAGGTGGTCATCCAGAAGTGGTTCGGGGGCAACGTCGACACCGACTGGTTCGAGAACGGCGAAGCCGGCAACAAGTGGCAATGGTAGGCGCCCGT